>JAKSBZ010000157.1 GCA_022360875.1 Cytophagales bacterium
AGCCCACCGTTTCGAACAAGGTGCTGTACGGCGGACGCTTCGGGGACTTGATCGGCGCCCTGCCGATCGGCTACCGCTTTTCAGCAAAGCAGCTGTGGAACGACTACAAAGCCTCGGCAAGCAACCTGAAACTGGCCGGCGACAAAATCATGGTGACCGACGACAAGCAGCCGGGCACTTACGAGAGCGTTGAAATTCCGCTGCGCGCCAGCGTGAACATCGACAAGGCGCAGCTCTTCGCGGAAGCCAAGCACCACATCGAAGGCTGGGCCAACGCGCGCGTGGACAAATACGCGTACGAAGCGCCCGATCCCGCCAAAAACCAGCGGTCGGCCAGCATCATCGAGTTCAGCTGGAAGAAGAACGGCGCCTGGACCGGCTGGCAGGATGTGGAAGTGAACCGCGAGCTGGAAGGCCTCGAGCAGGTGAGCGCTTTTAAAATTCGATTTACCCTCAGAAAAGATTTAACAGCATGAGTGACCAATCAGCCAAAGTGAACGGCGAGACCCTTCTGTCGAAGAGCAGCGCCTCGGAAAAATACCGACAGGCAACACTGGATGCCGTGACATTGCAATCGGAAAACGGCTCTTCGGAAAAATTCCGGCAAGCCAAATTCGACGGAGTCACAGTCCAGCAAAAGCCGGACAGCTCGGAGCGCTTCCGGCAGGTTAGATTCGACGGAATTTCCATCCAGCAGCAGGCGGACACCTCCGAACGGTTTCGCCAAACCCGGGTTTCCGGAATCACGATTATGGAGAAGCGCATGAAGCCGGACGTACAGGTCGGCGCTCCGATTTTTTACGCTTAGCCGATTTTGCATACAATCCATTTTTTATAAACCCTAATTTTTTTCGCGCAATGACCGAAACAGAACAAACGCCCGAAACTGATCCTGTTCAGGAATACATACAGACCCACAAAGCCGCGGAAACCGAGCGGTGCCCCGTCTCGGGCCGGTGGATAAGACGCATTTGGCGGCGGGAAAACGGCGCCGCAACCATGGAAGAATACCGCTGCCAGTACCCGCCGAGCCACAGGCAAAGCCATGCCGTGCAGTCGGTTCAAGTCAGGGAGGTGGCGCCATGAGTCTTTCACATGCCTGGAGCGGCATCGAACAGTGGAAATACGGTTTGACCGCCCGGTGGTACGTCTCGGCCCGCTACGGCAACGACAACGACGTGGATAATGCCGGCCTGTACCATCCGAAAGACAATCCCGAAGGACACGGCGGAAAAACGAGGCCGTTTGCTACGATTGACAAATCATTGCAAAATGACCTGAATTGTAATCTGGTTGTTGATAACGGTGTTTATTCAATAAATCTTCCGGTTGGATCGTGGGGTTCTACGAAAATTATCGGAGATGGGACTGTAAAAATTCGTCGATTGCATTCATTTAGCGGAAATTATTACAATACTACGTTTATTAGCCTTCCTAATGTGGGCTGGGCTTCTATGTCTGCAGTTGACTGCTCTTTTCATGGATCCTATGTTTCTAATTTGGGGAATTTTTTCGCTAAAAATTGCATATTCTTTGATTCGCATATCCATACATTTTACTGGGGAGGGGGAATTTTCAGAAATTGCACATTCGCCAAATGTTCCGGTCATATTCAACAGCAAGGTTCTTTCAACAACCTGTTTCTAAATTGCGAACGGCTTAATATAGAAGTGCCGAAAACACGTTCGATTGCTCAATTTGCTGATTACAATATCCTTATCGGAGGAGTAAGAACCACTAATAAAATCAACGGAAAGACTTCAAATGTAAACGTTGAAGATTTTAAAATCCATAAGCAGCATTTTTTAAAGTCCTATTCCGAAGTTGACCTTTTTGGAAAAGAATCCGGAAGCGGAGCCACCGCTGAAGAACTTAACACGCTCTTCAACAATTATTTCGATGCTTACATTGACGACTATTATGCTTTGGATTTTAGCCTGAAGCCCAGTGCTCCGGATATTCTCAAATACGGCGGATTAAACGGCGAGCGAATCGGCGCAGGAAAAATCGGCTATCGCTTCAGTGCGGCTGAGCTGTGGAACCAGCACCGCGAGCAAAGCACGGGCCTGCAGTTTGCAAACGGCTGCATTTTGCTGGACAAAACCACGGAAGACGGACATTTCCGGTCTAAGCGGATCAGTCTGCCTCAGCCTGTTGAAGCGGATCGCTTCGAATTTCTTCAGGATATTGTTTACAACGCATTGGGCGTATCCATCGAAGGAATCAACAGCTCGGTCTATCCATCGCCTGACAACAAAGCGGAACAGGCTGAGCGGGCGTCCTTTCTGCTTTCGTACAGCTCCGCCAAGGGCGGTGAACTGCGGGAACTGCAGCCGTTTGAGCTTAATACTTGTCCGGAAATCGACAAGTCCGGCAAAAGCGCCGTACAGCAGGGATTCGACCGGGCCACTGCCCAACCCATTAGGCTTCAGGATTTTGTAATCGATATTCGAATTAAAAGGCGTGAAAATCAAAAATAAAATGATATTTTTCAGCTGCCGTTTTTAGCCAACTTTTTTATAAATTGAATAAGCCGAATTTTTTAAAATAAAAAACTGCTGCTTCTAGTTGTAGTAGTTTTTATTTGTTTTAAATGTTTTAGTTGTTTTCAGTAGTTATAAATCATTGATTATCACTGTCTTACGGGGTTTGTTACGTTGAAATGTACGGCAACTGCGTTGCAAAGTACGTTAACTGCGTTGAAATGTACGCTGTCTGCGTTGTAAAGTACGCGTACTGCGTTGAATTGTACGGTTGCTGCGTTGCAAAGTACGCCATTTACGTTGTAAAGTACGCCAACTGCGTTGAATTGTACGGAAGATGCGATATTTTTTTCTGAACTGCGTTGAATTGTACGCCAATTGCGTTGTAAAGTACTAAATAATTATCGATATTGAGTTTATAATTCTGGAGAGGGTCCGTTTTTTTACAAAAAATGCCTCATTTAGTCTTGTTTCTCTTTTTTTGCCTTGTACATTTGAACGCACATCATGAGCAACACCCTGAAGATAAAAGCTGACAACTACCGTATCGTCAAATCAAACAAATTAGTCAACAGCCGCCAGCCTTTTTCTGCTTTGCAGCAGCGCATCATCACTTTGCTGGCTTCACGGATAAATCCGAATGACGATAAGCTGAGAGAGCATAAATTTGACGTTTCAGAATTTTATATCAACAGGAAAATAGGCGGGAAGCAGTACAATGATATAAAAAATGCGCTCAACGGGCTGATGGACGGCAAGATTGAGATTGAGTCTTTTTTGGCTGACGGAACCCGGAAGTGGCTGCGCTACAATTTGTTCTCGAAGGCGGAATATGTGGAAAAGACTAAAACGGCGAGTTTGTCCTTTGCGCCGGACATGAAAAATTTCTTTCTGCATTTGAAGGGAAATTACACAAGCTATTTTCTGAAGGATGTAAACAGCTTCAACAGAACATATACGATTCGTATTTACGAGCTGTGCAAGCAGTATTTTCCGCGGATCAAAGAGCGGAAGATTGAACTGGAGAACCTGAAGTTTCTTCTGGCCATCGAGAACAAATATCCGGCTTGGTACAACTTCAAGCGGGATGTGCTCGATCAGTCGCTGAAGGAGATCAACCAGTATTCGGATCTGACGGTCAGTTTCGAAACGGAAAAAAGGAACCGGAAAGTGTCGGCTGTCATTTTTCATATTTCCGGAAAAGCGTCGTGTGAGACCAGTCCGCCGCAGCTTGTGATTAGCAAAGCCGATGCAGAGCAGGAGCGGACCGCAGTCGAAACCATTGACGCGGCGGCCGCAAACGGCGCCGTGCCGGTGGCCGGACGGTTTGAGCTTCCGGACTGGCTGACGCGCAGGCAGTATGACAATTTGCTGAAAAAAGGTTTCAGCCCGGAGCTGATTCAGCAGGGAATCGATGCGATTGAGTTCAAGGACAACGTAAAAGTACCGAGCGCCTACCTGTACAAAGGACTGAAGGCCGGATGGTTTGCGAGCGCGGACAAAGAGGACAGCGCGCCGTCCGCTGCGGTGCGCACCAGCCAGGCTGCTGAGCAGCAGGCGGCTTTGAAAAATATGAAGGAAAGGGTTATCCGGGAATTTGACGAGAAAAGGAATGAACTGCTGGACCGCGTCAATGTGGATGAGGACGCAATCGATGAGTTTGTTTTCGCTTTTGACGGAACCGAAGACCACTACCTGCAGAAATGCGTCAACCAGCTGAACAGCGGCGAGCTGTCCAGCATGAACCGCAGAAAAGTCGCTGTTTGGCTCGTCAACAACGAAGAGGAAAACTATTCCGAAGAGGAACTGATGCTGGCTAATTCCAGGATCGGTGAATATGCGAATAAGCACTACGGGCTGCAGTGGGGGGACTGAACCGCTGATTTTTCTTGTGTCTGACAGGTGTTTTTTTTCTGCCACGGATGTTTCATCCTGCCGATCGTGTTCATGATGTTTTCTTAAAGATGAATTGGGAGCCATTCTTGCAGTTTTGTGGCTTGTGTTTTTCACGGCCGGAAAGGCTTGAAAGAGAAGAAAACAGTTTCACAAAAGAACTATGGACATCGGACTGAGTGAACAGGAAAAAGAAAAGCTGTGCCGCTGCTTCAGCAGCATTTTGCCGCTGCGCAGGGTGATGCTCTTTGGCTCGCGCGCTGTGGGAAATTTCCGGAAGTCCTCTGATGTTGATCTGGCTTTGGAGGGCGCGGAGCTGAAGATGGAGGATATTTTTGAGCTTGAAAAGGCGCTTGAGGAACTGCGGCTTTCTTATCGGTTTGATTTGGTGGCCCTCCGCCAGGTAAGCAATGAAAAACTGAAAGAGCATATCAGGCGGGCGGGCGTGTGTCTGTGGGTTCGGGAATAAACTGTTTGATATCCGCAGCTGCGGGCGAGACGCCGTCTCTTCCCGCGCTCGCGGTTTGCTTTTTTGTCAGTAAAAAATCGGGCTGCCCACCTGCACGTGGGGCTTCATACGTTTTCTGAAAAGCATCAGAGCCTTTAAATGCGTTTTGTTCCGGTAACGGTCCATGTCGGGTTCGTCCCTGCGGTGAAGCACAAGTCCCTGCATGCGAGCATCCCGGTATTTTTGCGAACTCTGCTGTTTTCGGTGAAGCGTGAGCGAATCTAGCTTGGCTGAACTCATGCGGTCACCTCCTTGCGCATCACAAAACGGAACTTGAAGTGCGTGGCATTGTCGATGCCGCTCATTTCGCGCCCGATTTCATGCTCCTGCCAGCCCGTCCATTTTCCGTTGAGCTTCCAGTCGAATTCCACCGTGAAGGCGGCGCGCTGGTTTTGGGACGGATTCGCCGTTTCGTAGGCATTTTTTGAGATTCTTGCGTTTGCCCAGCCTTCCACATGCCAGGCTATCTGTATAGCCAGCTGGTTTTTGTCAATAGAGACGGGCGTGCTGCCGTTTCCGAGCGGAATTTCGATGCTCTCGTAGGCGCCGTCTTTCGTGTTGTCCGCCGTTCCCAAAATGTCTGAGGAAAGCTTCAGATTGTCCGCGCTTTTTTTGTAGGTGTTCCAGAGATCCGCCGCAGTGAAGCGGTAGCCCACCGGCAGGGCGCCGATCAGATCGCCGAATCGCCCGCCGTAAAGCACCTTGTCGGAAACGGTGGGCTTCAGGCTGAAGTCGGCGTACATGTAGTTTTGCACATCAACGTCTATCGGGTTGTTGAAAAGTTCTCGCCAGTCGGAAATGCCCAAGTCCTCGGCGTCAAAAGAGTTTAGCATTTTTCCGTATTTTATTTTAATTGTTTTCAGATTATTTTGCAGCTTGTATTTTAATTTACCGAAAACAACGTTATAGTCAATCATTCCAGTGTTGTAACCTATTTCGGATCCATTTTTACAAGAAATAAGCAATGTGTTGATGATATTTGCTCGTGGATTTTTTATGTAGCAATCAATTATTGTTGAATTCAATACATTGACCGTACCGTTGCTTACAAAAGACGAGTTTACAACAATTGAATTTAGAACATTTGGTGATAGTACATTATAACAGAAACAATCGATAAAGCAGTGTCCGAAATCCTGATGCCTGGCAAAAAATGACAAGACATAAGTATGATAAAATCTAAATGACTTTTGCGATATTTTTGAAGAGCTAAATATCACGTTCCCGTCTGCAACAATTGTCCGCTCATTATAAACAGAAGTCAAGATGTTGTAGCTGTTATCAATCACGCACGTAAAATTATTATGACTAGATTGAAAAAACTTCTCCCAACTCTTCAGTGGATTATTTGGTCCCCCATATGCATTGTCATCTGGGTTGTTTGTTGGGTGGTAAGTCGGCTTTTCCGGCAGATCGCGGCCGTATTTCGGCGACACGTAAAAGCCCGCCGTGCCGTAGTCCAGTATATTTTTAGTCCACTGTTTCATGATTTTGCATTTTAAGGTTCGTCAATGAGAATCCG
>JAKSBZ010000121.1 GCA_022360875.1 Cytophagales bacterium
AAGAAAGGAGGCCTTGGAAATGGCAAAATCTGGGGAATTAGGATATTCATATGATGATAACTATATGGTAAATACTTCGACTGAAGAGGATGGTCAGGTGAGTGAGGGGGCTAAAGAGGTCGCAAAAGAGTACAACAGTAAGAAATCTAAATATAATGTTTATACTAATAATTGTACTGATGCATGTCAAGAAGCTATTCAGAGAAAAACAAATATTATTATGCCATTAGATGTAGATCCACGACCGAATTCATATTTTAATAAATTAAAGTTCCGAGGTGTAAAAAGAAAATCTCAATACGGCGGAAGGCAGAGATGGGAGTATTAATAATGATTTTTATTACTAAATTTTAATTTTGTGCGTTTAAAAAAAAAAAAATATTTATTTATTATTATCATTTTCTTATTGCTCTTTGTAGCATATTGGACATATGTGATGTATAGCTTTGTAAAAGGCATGAAAGAAGATGCTTTGGAAAATAAGAATCATCCAGCTATGATAATAAATATCTTATAAATATAATTATGTGAATTTTTATAGTTGCAAGATGTGTTTTTTTGACCCAGATTTAGCACCCTTCGGGCACTGGGTCGAAAAAAATAATTTTGCCTCCTTCGGAGGATGGAGTGCCGCTTTTTTTAAGGGGAAAAGAAATCGGATGAAGTTTCTTTTTCGAGGACTTTAATTTTTTAATGGGTCCGATTATATTGGGAGTCTTGTCTGACCATTGAAAAACCATCAAAAAAAGATGAAAATAGCAATTGACTTTGACGGGACTATTGTAGAAGACCGTTATCCGAAAATCGGCAGGGCCATGCCCTTTGCTTTTGAAACGATGAAGGCGCTTCAGCAGGAAGGGCACGATTTGGTGCTTTGGACTTACAGAAGCGGCGAGTCTCTGGCGGAGGCGCTGGCATTCTGCGAGGCGCAGGGCATTGTTTTTTATGCGGTGAACGAGAGTTACCCGAACGAAAGGCTGGAGAAGGGAGAAAGCAGAAAGATCAATGCCGATGTTTTCATCGATGACCGAAACGTGGGTGGGTTTGTCGGGTGGAGCCGGGTTTGGCAGATTCTGGGCGGTTCGGAGCTGGAATACGCCAAAGAGGACAAGCCCTGGTATCAGAAATTTTTCAGTTAAAAAAGCCCGGGTGTCAGTCCGGGCTTTTTCAGTTGTATGCTTACTTGTCGTTTTTTCTTAATGTATGATATTGAATAAACGGTTCCACCGGATTTTGTCCGCAATAGAGGAGGCGTACGGATCGATGGACATCCAGATGAACAGTGCTTTTCCGACGATGTGGTCGGCCGGAACGAATCCTTCGTAGCGCGAGTCCAGCGAGTTGTCGCGGTTGTCGCCCATCATGAAATAATAATTCTGGCGGAATTCATACTCATCAACCTGTTTGCCGCCGATAAGCAGCTTGCCTTCCTTGATCTCCACATTCTTGTGTCCCTCAAATTTCTTGATAGTGCGTCCGTAAATGGTGAGCATTTCGGCGTTGACAGGCATTTTGTCGCCTTTGGCCGGAATGTACACCGGGCCGTACCAGTCCGCGTTCCAGTTCAGGCTTGCAGAAGGAAAAATGTTGTGCTCGGCTCTTCCTTTTGGTCGGGAGAGCTCTTCCACTTTTACCACAAACGGCAGTTTGCGCAGCTGTTCGGTAGTCTTCTTCGTTAGGTTGAAGGTGTAGGTGTAGCTGTTTCCGTTTTGGTGGACGCTTCCTCCCGATTTCTGGTATTGGTAGAAGAGCTTGTATTTCCTAAGCGTCTTTTCGCTCATCAGCTGGTTGGTGACGAGCGCATGGGCTGTCTGCAGCTCTTCAGGCAGCTCTGCTGGTTTGCCGTTTACATAGGCTACCTTGTTGCGCACGGCGAGCGAGTCGCCCGAAACGCCGATGCATCTTTTGATGTAGTTGGTCTTCAGATCCGTCGGATAGTCTTCGTTCATGTAGTTGAAGACCACCACGTCGTTTCTCTTGACTTCAGACAAGCCCGGCAGGCGGTAGGAGGGAAGCTGAATGGCATTGGAAAACGAAGGGATGTCAGTGCCCCAGATTTTCTGGTGGGTCAGCGGGATCTGAAGCGGGGTTTTCGGCGTGCGCGGTCCGTAGTGTATTTTGCTTACGAACAGAAAATCTCCCACCAGCAGCGAGCGCTCCATCGACGGAGTGGGGATGGTGAATGCTTCAAGGAAAATCCAGCGAATAAAAGTTGCGGCAATGACGGCAAACACGATAGCGTCCGTCCATTCTCTTACAACAGATTTTTTTTTATGGGTCTCTCTATTTTTTGTTTTAGTCCACAGGGCCATTCCAAGTAGTTTTAAAATTGGGGTTTAAATAAATTGAGCCGCACCTTTTGTGATTGGCGGTTTTGCGCCTCGGCAGGATGATATGGGGAGATTACAGCTTGCCGCGGCTGAACATTTAAAAAAATCAAATTACCTCTTATTTGTTGGAAAAGGAACCGCTAATGTGACAAGAGGTGATTTGAGGCATTGAAAGCGGTTAATTGAAGGACAGAAAGTCATTCATGTCCAGCACGCCTTTTTTGTCTTTTATCCATTCTGCAACCAGCATGGCGCCCATGGCAAAGCCTTTGCGCGAGTGCGCCGTGTGGTTGATGGTCAGATCGTCGATTTCGGACTTGTAGTTGATCGTATGCGTTCCTGGAACGTTTGGCTCGCGGAAGGAGTGGATCGGCAATACATTCTCTTCAGAGGAGTCTTCGTTTTTCCACTGTTTTTTCCGGTCATTGCGGGAAATGATGCCCTCGGCCAGCGTGATGGCCGTGCCGCTTGGTGAATCCAGCTTTTCGGTATGGTGAATTTCCTCCACGTCCACCTTGTATTCTGGGTAACGGTTCATCATTTCGGCCAGATATTCGTTGAGCTTGAAAAAAATATTCACGCCGATGCTGTAGTTGGATGCATAGAAGAATGCGCCGTCTTTTTGTTTGCAGCAGGCTTTGAT
>JAKSBZ010000296.1 GCA_022360875.1 Cytophagales bacterium
ACATCGCTTGGTTTTTCTCCAGTTTCGAGATTGCTGGAAGCGTACCAGTTGCGTCGAAAGTCAGGAAGAAGATGTTTTTAGGAGCGTTTCCGATAGAAGGGTTTTTAGCGCCCGGGATGTAGTCGATTGGGTAAGAAACACGGATGTTTTCAGTAACCTCAGTGTTTTCGTAATCGATAGTTCTTGTTCCAGGGAAGAAACGAGTGTTTTCTTCGATTGAACCAAATTTAACAGCTTCCCAGATTTGAGGCTCTTTTTCAGCTGACAAGTCAACAGTTTTCGCGTAGCATCCGCCTTCGAAGTTGAATACTGAATCTTCAGTCCAACCGTGCTCGTCGTCACCGATCAGCGCTCTGTTAGGGTCTGCAGAAAGAGTAGTTTTACCAGTACCTGAAAGTCCGAAGAATACTGCAGTGTCGCCGTCTTTGCCTTCGTTGGCAGAACAGTGCATAGAAAGTACGCCGTGGTTTTGAGGCAATGTGTAGTTCAGGATAGAGAAGATACCTTTTTTGATCTCTCCTGCGTAAGCAGTACCACCGATGATCAACATGTTTTCAGTCATGTTCACCAAAGCGAAGTTTTTCTGTCTCAGACCCAGTTCTTTGTAGTCTTCAGCTTCGAAGCTAGGAAGGCAGATAACAGTGAAGTTAGGAGCGAATGACTCAAGCTCTTCTTTGCCAGGACGGATGAACATGTTGTAAACGAACATGTGCTGCCAAGCAAGCTCGTTGTATACACGAACGTTCAGTCTGTATCTTTCGTCAGCTCCAGCGTAGCAGTCTCTTACGTAAAGATCTTTGCCGTCCATGTACTTCAGCATTCTCTCTTTCAGGATAGTGAAAGTCTCCTGAGAGATTTTTTGGTTGATATTTCCCCACCAGATAGTGTCTCTGGTAATGTCGTCTTCAACAACAAATTTGTCCTTAGGCGCACGACCAGTGAAGTCTCCTGTGTCAACCATCACTGAACCTCTGTCAGTCAGAACACCTTCTTCGTTTTTCAGTACTTCTTCAGTACATGCCGCAGGGCCTAGGTTCCACTTTACTGTAGCTGGCTTAATACCCAAGCTCTCGATTCCATTGCTGGATTTGATTCCAAACTCTTGCATCTCCAATAGGGATTTATATGTTGTTAATAAAATTCAAAAAAATGTCTGCCGGGATTGCTTTTCCCCAGCGACATCACAAATGTAAACTATCGAATTACTAAAATTAATGATCTGCATCATGCGCCGACCTAAAATCTCTTGAACTAATGTGGGGAAGGTCATTATTTGAAATATTGCTATTGTTATCCAGATTTTTCGGCGCTTTTAGCGAATTTCATGATATAGGTTTCTTCATTTGATGATTTTGCAAACAAGGACAGGCGTCTTTGGTAATGCGCCGGCCGGGCTTTTGTCATGAAATCTTTCTTTCATTCGCGGTTTGAACAGACAGCTACCTCTACAAGTACAACCTGACCGACCACCTGGGCAACGTGCGCGCGACGGTGGACGCTTCAGGAAACAGCGTGGAGCAGTGGAACGACTATTATCCGTTCGGTTTGACGATGAATGGTGCGAATATCACGGATAATAAGTACCTTTACAACGGCAAGGAGCTCCAGCCCGAAACCGGCATGCTGGACTACGGCGCCCGGAT
>JAKSBZ010000072.1 GCA_022360875.1 Cytophagales bacterium
TGAACAATATCCCCCCATTGCAATTCATCTTGATCATATTCCCGCCTGCCTACAAAGGGTAATTGCTCGTACCAGCCACTGTTGTAGTAATACATTTCCTGTTGCCTGGTCATACCAAAAGCAAGATAGTTGGCCAATGAGTGGCATGAGCCGCCTGTAGTTATTGTAGGTATCAACATGCTTGATACTTGGCTGACTGATTCCAGGCCTTCAGTAAATAAGGATGACAGTCGTTTCTCCGCCTCAGGCCAGCTTTGCAGACCTTCAGGGTTTGGCAGCGAAACAGGTTTTCTGGTGCCAGGCAAGCCATGTTGATGTGGGATCTTATAATACGTTTTCCCATCCAGCATAAACGGGTAAACAAGCCGCTCTCTGGTGTGGCCTACTGTATCGGTATAAAGCTCTGGCTCAGTAAATACAACAGCAGATGTATCATTCGATAATGCTGAAGGCGACTCTTCAATCTTCCGGCTTTTTCTGGCAGAGAGGCTGGTTTCTGATAGCTCTGCACCATTTCTTTTCTGTGCATTCTTCAGCAGGGCTGGAGAGTCAGGGTGGTCTAGGTGGTTATCCTTAGGCTGATTTAGGGGCTTTGAAGGCGAAGGGATTGTGGGTTGTGATGGCTTTTTTCCAGACGCCTTCATCAGTGAATGACTCTTCTATTATTGGGTTATCCAAGATTAACCTGAATTTTGGATGTCTTACCACTATCGCACAGTTATTTGTTCTCCGTTATCTAGCTACTATTGTGAGATGCATGTTTACAGCCTCTATCCCATGGCGTGGTACGCCTTAAGATATTCCTTGACTGGTTTGGTCCAGTTGAAATCTTGAGCCATTGCATTGTCTTTGAGCTGGCTGAAAAGGTCCTGCTGGTGATAAGTATCCAGAGTCAGCATCAGGCAGCTGTACAGCTGATCCGGGCAGGGTTCATTAAAGACAAATCCTGTTGCATTGCTTCCATATTGGGAATAAGCGCGCACAGTATCTTACAAGCCACCAACATTTCGTACTATGGGCAGAGTTCCATATTTCAGGCTGTATATCTGGTTCAGCCCACAGGGTTCAAACAGTGATGGCATCAGGAAGAAGTCGGAACCAGCCTCAATCTCATGTGCCAGCGAATTATCAAAACCCTGATGAAAACGGCACTTGTGCGGGAAATAACGGGTAAGCTCATGAAGTTGGTTGCTGGTTTCTATATCTCCCGAACCCAGCAAAACAACCTGCACATCCTCGTTCAGAAAATGCCAGAGGGCAGGAATTAAATATGCAAAGCCTTTCTGTTCTGCCAGACGGCTGACCAGCCCGTAAACAGGTTTGCTTGCTTCAACAGGTAGCTCCATCCGTTGTTGCAGGTGAGCCTTACAGTTTCTCTTGCCTGAACGATCCTGTGGGGAAAAGTTATCAGGTATCAGGGAATCGGTTTCCGGATTCCACTGGTTGTAGTCACAGCCATTCAGGATGCCGATTAAATCACGCTGTCTACGACGGTAGGATTCATGCAGTCCATGCGCCCCCAGTTCTGTCAGTAGTTCACTTGCATAACCTGGGCTGACTGTTGTTATTTTGTCGGCATAGGCAATGCCACCTTTTAGCAGATTGATCATGCCGTGGTCTTCAAAGCAGGCTGAATGAAAGTAATTCTGACGTCTATCCATTCGATCCAGCCATTCCTAGGGAGTTTGCTGCTGGTAGGCTCCGTTGTGAATGGTCAGCACAGTGCCGGTCTGTTTGAAAAATGGATTCTGTTTTTCCGATGTTTTCAGGTAGTAGGGTATGAGAGCTGTCTGCCAGTCATGGCAGTGAATAACATCAGGCCTGAATTTCAGGATACGGGTTGCTTCAAGGACCGATTTGCAGAAAAACGCAAAGCGCAGGCTGTTGTCATGAAAGCTTTCCCCATAACTGCTGTAAAGCTCCTCCCGGGCAAAGAAGTCGTTGTATTCGATAAAATACAGATCA
>JAKSBZ010000400.1 GCA_022360875.1 Cytophagales bacterium
CCGAAAAACAGAATTAGCAGTTTGAAATAATAAAGCAGTCAAGTTTACATAAGATCAGATGGTAAGACTATGTATTCCCTGCTTCCTAAGGGGGATTACAGGGGATTTTTTCAGGATTCCATTGTATTTATTCTGAATTTGCCAATCACGCCGAGCAAACCTGTCTGAAACACTAACTAATTCACCATGATCAGTGAATCCAAAACCCTATTCATACTCCAAGCCCATAGCACGAAATATCAACCAAGGATTTCACTATGGCTATGGCTATGCCCCCAACCGCAGCAGCAGTAGAAACCCCACAGACACTTTCTCCTGTGATCTGCAATTATCAAGGAAAGCCCGAAGACCAGAATACCTATTTAGGTTACCCAGTCAATCTTGCATCAGACCAAGAAATCATCACTGGCCTGTTAGAACGAAAATGTATCCTATGCCAGAGACTGCCACATAATCCTTACCGAATTTGTAACGAAGATACCCATATTCTTTGCTACGAATGTGCAGACACGTACCTTAAAGGGTTTCCCAGTCAATGCCCTTTAAGCTGCAAGATTAACCCTTTAACCTCCCCCACTCCTCTCTGGCAGCTCCGAGATTCCTTGGCTGAAATCGAAATTGATTGCCCCTATCACACCAGCTGCAAGGAAAAGATCTTGATTGGTGATATCACTGATCATGAAAAATATCTTAAGCAGACCATAAAACCACATCCCTGGAGCACTCTCAGCGAAGAGACTCAATCACAGCTGGGGCTGATGTATTTTCTGGAAGAAGAAAAACGCGACCTCTACAAAGGCACTACTGAAATTGTGGCCGATAATCTCCCAGACACCCACCTTGCCCGCTGCCCTTATCGACCAGTACTCTGTCGCAGCTGCAAAGAGGCAGTACCAGAAAATATTTACCTGACAGAGCATATAAAGTCAGGGAACTGCCCCAAAGCCCGTACCTGTGACATGTGCCAGAGCGGATTTCTGGAAGGAGAATCCATACTCCACCTGTCGTCCTGTTTGCCTACTACCATTGACCGGATAACAGAAAATAGTGAATCACACTTACCAGAGATGAAAAAAGTTTTAACAAGCGCCTCCCTGTGCATCCAGGCACAAAGAGGGTTAGCCCTTAATTTAAGCAGCAGCCTGGTAAGCTGTCTGATAGACGAAGCAGAGCTTAAGCAGCGTATTACCCAGACCCAGAGACAAGAGGAAGTTGCCCAGACTCTCCGCAGTCGTATTCAGGAGCTGCAGAAAAAAAACTTAGATCACGTGAAAGAAATTCAGGGTTTGAAAATCAGACTGCAGCGACTGGAACAAGACTCTGCAATTAACACTTACAACAGTGCAAGGAAGTCTCTTCAGAAAAAATTGAAAAGTGCAACCGGAAAAGAGACGTTAACCAAAGTACCAGCCACTCAAAAGATCTGGGTAAACACACTTGAGAATATGACGGCCACTGAATGTACCACCCATGCCAATGGGATCAGCTATCTATGCACACCCGATAAACACGATGAAGTTATCCTCCATATCAAAAATCCGCATAATCTACCAAAGAAAGCAGAGGATGGCATGATAACCTGGTCAAAACTTGGGAGCTTTCGGACCAATACTTATACATGGTTAAACCAGGGCGTTATTCAGCTGGATCTTTCCTGGAAAAGATCAGCCGCAGCCCCTGTTATAACCAGTGAAGAGCTAGCACCGAATGCCACAATTCAGGTAGATGCCATCTCAGCCTATGCTGAAAACTGCTTTACCATGGTTACGGAATCTACCCCCGGACAGACAGAAAATCAGATTCACCCAGGCTTTCACCTCAGCAGACGTATAACACTTGCTGAAGTACCTGTGGGGAAAACAACTGCCGGTTCTGATATGCCACAGGATATTATTATCCGGCTGACTATCAGGCAACCATC
>JAKSBZ010000052.1 GCA_022360875.1 Cytophagales bacterium
GTGGCCAACTGGGGCGGACTGTAAATCCGCTGTCTTTCGACTTCGTAGGTTCGAATCCTGCTCTCCCCACACAATTCCAGGCGGAAGTAGCTCAGCTGGTAGAGCGACAGCCTTCCAAGCTGTAGGTCGCGAGTTCGAACCTCGTCTTCCGCTCCATTTTAATGTAAGCCGAGATAGCTCAGGGGTAGAGCGCTTCCTTGGTAAGGAAGAGGTCGGGAGTTCAAATCTCCTTCTTGGCTCGCTTTATCTTGATCACAATTTTAGCCGAGATAGCTCAGGGGTAGAGCGCTTCCTTGGTAAGGAAGAGGCCGGGAGTTCAAATCTCCTTCTTGGCTCAAAAAAAGCCTTGGCAAATTGCCGAGGCTTTTTTTGTTTATGTTCTCTTTTTATTTTTATTTCATTGCAATCGCTTCATTTCCTCCTTTTAATTCATCGAACACCTTACGAATTTCTTTTGTAGAAGGACGAGGCGCACTGCGGTCAATCAACTTCCCTTCCGGATCAACCAGAATAAAAGCAGGAACGCCCTTTATCTGATACGTATCCATAAAAGGAGCTCTCCAGCCTCCTTTTGCATGTATTTGCACTCCAGACAGCTGCTCATCTTTCACCATCCTTTCCCATGCTTCTCTATTTTGGTCTATCGACACACTCAAAAAGACGATATTCTTTCCATGATAATCTTTCTCCAGCTTTTTCAAGTGAGGAATCTCTCTGCGACAAGGCCCGCACCCTGTCTCCCATACGTCCACATAAACATACTTCCCTTTAAAGTCGATCAAAGAAACCGGCTTGCCGTCTATTGATGCGCCTGAAATTTCCGGAGCGATACTCCCCTTTTTCAACTTGCTCAACAACTCAACCATTCTGACCATTTCCTCTTCCTTTTTCTCATCTGTGGAATACGAGCGGTATTCATCAAGCAAAGCTTGTATGTTTTCGCCATCATAGCACGCTTCAACCGATCCACCAATAATCTCATAAAGCAATTCATTTTTGATTGTTTGCACCTTCAGCATCTGATTCAAAAATCTAAGCTGTAACGAAACTACAGTATTGGGAGTTCTCTGAAAAGCCTCCATAACCTGCTGTCTGCCGCCAAATCTGTTATCTAAAGAATCAAAAAGCGTATTTTGCAGCGTCTGCTCTAAATAGCGCCTGTAACTTCGGACTTCCAATTTAAATAGTTGCTCATCTTCCAGCGGAAATTCTTTTTTATAGGCAAGAAAATCTGTAGACAACTCTTCTACCGGAATCACATTTTCAAATTCCAGTTTTGCCAGCGCCCAATGATAAGCAAACGATCTTGCTTTTATAGAGTAAAATGCTGGGGATAAATTTTTCGCCGACTCCAAGTGTGCTAAATAAGGGTTCTGCAAAGAATCCAAACTAGCTGTTAATGCCTTTTCGTTGCGGTTTAGCAAATCATAAAACTGCAGCGAGTGTTTGCGCCCCAGAATCTTTTCCTCTGCCAAAAAATTATTATTTTCGGCACCTATACCGCTAAAGCACAGCGTCTCATCGAATTTGTCCGCACTGGCGTCCAGAGTAATATAAAGCGAATCGCTCCGCTCGACATAAATGCTGGCGCGATTATTCCCAACCGAAAAAAAACCCATGTTTTCACTGGCCAGGCTGTCGATTTTCAGGTGAAAGCTACCGTCTTCCCTTATCGGAGTTTTATATTTCTTTCCGCTAAAATACACCAAAAATACGGAGTCAGTTGATTCGGCAATCTTGCCCGACAAAACTGCTCCCGTTGGAGCCTTCTTCAGACCCGAACAGGAAAACATCCCCGCCCAAAACAATAGGGCTATAAAATAATTTTTTTTCATTGTTAAATATTTTCATTTTTAAAAGTTAAAAGATATTAAAAAAATATCATTATGCAATTAATTGTTCTTTATATTATCATTAGACTATTAATTTTTAAACAGCAAAGTTCATAACTCTTCATTCATTATTGGCTGAGTACTTCAAGCGTCTTCTCCCCGCTCGGATATAAAACCAGCAAAACCTTAACAAGAGTCTTTTTGCATAAATGAATTCATTACAATCACCAATATTTGCTTTTCATTTATTAACTTACATATTCCAAAATTCACCTTTTCTTGCATCCGCTGCAAGATCATTCAATGCCACAGCAGAAAAGGAACAAACTCCTCCTTCCTGCGCCACAAACATTTTTAGTCAATATTCTTAAAAAATCATGGCAAAATCATTTACCGCCTGGCTCCTGTTGCTGAGTGCCTGGAGCACTCTTCTGGCGCAGCCAAACAGCCCAAAAGACTGGGAAAATCCTCTGGTCTTTAACATCAACAAAACAAAACCCCACGCAAGTTTCTTCCCCTTCGAGTCCGAAAAACTTGCCCGTCTCAAAAACGAAGAGCTGTCCCAGAACTTCCGTTCACTAAACGGCATCTGGAAATTTCACTTTGTGAAAAATCAAAAGAACCGGCCGGCCGATTTCTACAAAGAAAGCTTCGACGTGAGCAACTGGGCAGACATTGCCGTTCCGGGCAACTGGGAAGTGGAAGGATTCGGCACGCCTATTTACACCAACATCAAATACCCTTTCTGGGACATCATTTCGAAAAAGCCCAATCCGCCCGTTATTCCGGAAAACTACCAGCCTGTTGGCTCCTACCGCAGAGATTTCGACATGCCTGAAAACTGGGACAAAAAACAGGTGTTTGTCCATTTCGGAGCGGTGAAATCGGCCTTTTACCTGTGGGTTAACGGAAAAAAAGTCGGCTACAGCCAAGGCAGTAAAACGCCCGCAGAATTCGATCTGACGCCGTACCTGCGCAAAGGCAAAAACACCATGGCGCTGGAAGTCTACCGATGGAGCGACGGAAGCTATCTGGAAGACCAGGATTTCTGGCGGCTCAGCGGCATCGAGCGGGATGTGCATCTGTATGCAACGCCCAAACTTCGCATAAGAGACTTCTTCTTTAAAGGCAAGCTGGACGACTCCTACACCGACGGACTCATGGACCTTGCCGTTGAGCTTAAATGCCACGCGGGAAGCAAAAGCCGCAAAGCAACGCTTGCAGTAAACTTGCGGGACCAGCAAGGCAAATGCGTATACGAAACATCTAAAAAAGTGAGGCTGAAAAAGCGGCAGACTGTATCTACGGCATTCAGCGCAACCATCCCAAAGGTGAAAAAATGGTCAGCCGAGCAGCCTAATCTGTATGAACTGCAAATCGTGCTGAAAGATTCCCGCGGACGCGTACTGCAGGCGTCACAGCGTTCCGTAGGATTCCGGTCGGTGGAAATCAAAGACGGCACACTGCTGGTCAACGGCCAGTACGTGCTGATCAAAGGCGCCAACCGCCACGAACACGACCCGGACCGCGGACACGTTATTTCGGAAGAAAGCATGCAGAAAGATCTGCTGCTGATGAAGCAGTTCAACCTGAACACCGTGCGCACCAGCCACTATCCCAACGATCCGAGGTGGTACGAGCTGTGCGACCGCTACGGGCTGTACGTCATCAACGAAGCGAACATCGAATCGCACGGAATGGGCTACTCGAAAAGAAGCCTGGCCAAGAAACCGCTTTGGCTGAACGCCCACCTCGACCGCATGGAGCGGATGGTTGAGCGCGACAAAAACCATCCGTCGGTTATCATTTGGTCGCTGGGCAACGAAGCGGGCAACGGCGTCAACTTCGAAAAAACCTACCAGTGGACCAAAGAGCGCGACAATACCCGGCCGGTGCAGTACGAACGGGCTTTGCTGGATGACAATACCGACATCTTCTGCCCGATGTATATGAGCGTGGCAAACACCATAAAATACGCCAAGAAAAATCCGAAGCGCCCGCTGATCCAATGTGAGTATGTTCACGCCATGGGCAACAGCGTCGGCGCCATTCAGGACTACTGGGACGCCATCGAGAAATATAAATCGCTTCAGGGCGCGTGCGTCTGGGACTGGGTGGACCAGGGCCTGCGGACCAAAGACAAAAACGGAAAAGAATTTTTCGCTTACGGCGGGGATTTCGGACCGAAAAACATACCGAGCGACAACAGCTTCTGCATCAACGGACTGGTCAATCCGGACCGGGTGCCGAATCCGCACCTCTACGAGGTGAAGAAAGTTTACCAGTACATCAAAACCTCTGCGGAAAACCTTTCGGAAGAAAATGTAAAAATAAGAATCAAAAACGGATATGCTTTCAACTGCCTGTGCGACTACGAAGCGACATGGAGCGTAGAAAACGCCGAAAAAACTGTGCTCAAAGGCATTATTGAAGACCTCAGCCTAAAGCCCGGCAAAGAAAAAACTTACTCGCTGCCGATAGAAAAACTTCCGCCGCTGAAAGCCGGACAGGAATACTTTCTGAATATCTCGTACCGGCTGAAGAAAAACAAAGGCGTATTGCAGAAGGGACACGAAGCTGCCTGGGAGCAATTTGCACTCAACGTCCAGCCGCTTCCGGCCAAAGAGGAAAACCACGCCGGACTGGATAAGCCGGCAATCACCGAAAACGAAGACGAACTCGTGGTGCAGGGAACGAATTTTATGCTTCGTTTCGACCTTCACAAAGGCATGTTGTCCTCGTATGTCTATGAAGGAAAGGAACTGCTTCGGCAAGGACCGAGAATAAACGTATGGCGCGCGCCGACAGAAAACGACCTCAAAGACAGAAACGGAACCAGAAGCTGGAAAGCCGACGGCCTGGACAAATTAGTTCCAAAAGGCGTTTCGTGCCACACGGAAACACTTCCCAACGGAACCATCAAACTTATATCGGAACAGCACCTCATTGCTCCCGACCAGAAAGTGAAAATCAGAACAAGCACCAACTACCTGATCACTGCATGCGGCGCTGTAGTCATGGCCACGGAAGTAAACCCTGATCCATCCATCAAAACACTGCCAAGAATCGGCCTGCAGCTGCAAATGCCTCGCATGTACGACCAAATAAGCTGGTACGGAGCCTCCAGAGAAACCTATACTGACCGAAAAAGCGACGCGCAAATCGGCTTTAACCAGCTGGAGGCCGACAAAATGTTCCACAAATACGTGGTGCCTCAGGAAAGCGGCAACCGCGTCGGCGTCCGCTGGGCTTCCGTCACCGACCGAAGAGGCGTGGGACTGTTTATCAAAAACAATAAGCCCATGCATTTCAGCGCTTATCCGTACGATGACCAGCTTTTGACCAAAGCCAAACATTTGAACGAACTGGAACAAGCGGATTTTGTAACGGTAAATGTGGACGCGGCAAGCCAGGGACTGGGAACAGCCACCTGCGGGCCGAGCTGCCTCGACAAATACCTGCTGAAGTCCGGACGAAAACAGTTCGTCGTGTCTTTCAAGCCATTCAGGAAATCGGAACAAAGCGTTTTCGATTTGGCGGAAACCGATCTGCCGAATGCAATGCCGACAAGCACGGAAAAGCCGGCGGAGAAGATCAAGATCAAACCGAAAAAACCTGTTAAACTATAGTTTACTTATCGGAGTATTTTGCGATACTCCGTTTTTTTTATTTGATCCCAAAAATTTGCCGGAAGCGAATCTAAAACCGGCAGGTTTATGCCTTTTTGTGTTTCACAGAAACATGCTTGGAATTTCAAAAATATTCTGAGTCTAGCCAAACAAACACTAAAACCGATGTTTGGCAAAGGCTTTCATTTTTTATTAAATATGAAACATCCATGACAACCAGCCTTAACACATACAAAAGGCCAGATAAAAGTGGATGCTTCATCTAACCATTAACAACAGATGAAACCTCCATGATAATCGGCTTTACACACACGAAAGCCATAATTATAGTGGAGTTCACATCTGGCCTATTAAAATCATTTAAATCAGATGAAAAGCAACATTTTAATTCTGCTTTCCTTCATGCTGTTTTTCAACAACAGCATAGCACAGGAAAAAAACATTCTGCAGCAAGCTGCCAAAAACATTGACATTGAAAAATTAAAATTTCCGGATTATCCCACTTACGAGAACCGCGATTTCTGGGACAATTTGCCGCAAAGCTGGCGAAACTCGGTGATCAGCTCTGCGGAGAAAAGCCTGGACTACAATTGGCCGATTGCTACTGCGTGGGGATATCTTGAATTTAAAAAAAGCGGGGACAGAGGTCCGAGCAACGGCGTTTACGGAGGACGTAAATCGCATTTGGAGCTGTTCGTTTTGGCCGAATGTATGGAAGGAAAAGGCAGGTTTTTGCCTCAGA
Source organism: Cytophagales bacterium (assembly GCA_022360875.1). Lineage (GTDB taxonomy): Bacteria > Bacteroidota > Bacteroidia > Cytophagales > Cyclobacteriaceae > JAKSBZ01. The sequence goes on from JAKSBZ010000052.1 coordinate 6,204, forward strand.
TTGTAAACGGCGTATATGCCATTTGCGAGCAGACCGCCTGGTCAATCTCTGCCCATCTCTCGCTTCAGAAAAAAGGAAACGGTTTGCCAGATCATGAGGAAGACATTATCGACCTGAGCACAGGAGAACTAGCCAGCAACCTAGCCATGACGCAGTATTTGCTGAAAAGCGCTTTCGACAAAATCCATCCGCTCATCAACGAGCGCATCAGCTATGAAATCAAAAAGAGAGTGCTGGATGTCTACTATGCGCGAAAAGACTTTTGGTGGCAGGGGTACCGCAATCCGCGGGTGAACAACTGGAACAGCTGGATCAACTACAATGTAATGAACTGCATTCTGACCGTGGAAGACCGTCCGGAAAAACGCACCGAAGGAATAAAAAAGGTGCTTGAGAGCTTCGACTTCTGGCTGAATTTCTACAAAAATGACGGAGCCTGCGAAGAGGGCGCCACTTACTGGGGACACGCGGGCGGCATTATGTGCAATATGCTGGATCTCATGCACAAAGCTTCCGACGGAAAATTCAATGTGTTCAGTCATCCGAAAGTGCGCAACATCATCACTTTCCTCATGTACAATCATATCGGCGAAAACCGCTTCGTCAACTTCGCCGACGCGTCGCCTTACCTCAGCCCCGAAGTAAGCGTAATTTACCGAATGGCCAAACACATGAATGACGATGACCTAAAAGTATTCGCCAAGCACTTCGCTTCCAAAAGCTCCTACAAAAGATCTCCCTATTTTCTTAAAAAAAGAAATCTATGCAAGGCTATACCAAGCCTGGCCGAAGGGATTGAGTGGATGGAAAAACCTGATAAAAACCTGAGCTGGAACTGCAAGTATTATCCAGAAACCCAGTTTCTCTTCGTTCAGGACAGGGATGAAAAAAACGGAAATCTCTTCTTTGCGGCCAAAGGCGGTTACAATGCTGAAAGCCACAATCACAACGACGCAGGCTCTTTCATTCTGTATTGCGGAGGCAAGCCTTTCTTGGCGGACGCAGGATCGGGCACCTATACGAAAAAAACATTCAGCCCGAGAAGATACGAAATCTGGACCATGCAAAGCGACTACCACAACGTGCCGATGATCAACGGAGTTCCCCAAAAATTCGGCATAAAATACAAAGCCAGCGAAGTGAAATTTCAAAAAAGCAGAAACCGGGCGCTCTTTAGTCTGGAAATGGCCAAGGCTTATCCCAAGGAAGCAAAAGTGGCTTCATGGAAGCGGAATTACGATTTCCGGTACGGTAAAAGCCTGAGCATTACCGACTCTTTCCATCTTACAACCTTCGAGCAGCCTCACATTCAGCATTTTCTCACGCCAGCAAAAGTTGAGCGCAACCGAGAAGGCCAAGCCTTGCTGACAATAGACGGAGTAAAAATGCTGATGAGCTACTCTTCCGCACTATTCAGTTTGGAAACCGAAGACGTGGAAATAACCGACCCCGTACTGAAACGCAGATGGCCAAACGGACTGAAACGAATCCGGCTGATCTCAAAAAGCCGCAAGCTGAAAGGGAAACAAAAAATCACATTTACAAAGCTTCCTGCTCAAAAGCATTCTTAAAAAAACTCATTAAATAAAAACAACCCTTTGAAAAATAAAGTGACCTCAAAATCATCAATTTTTCAAAGGGTTGTCTCTTTGCAGGAACAAGCTAAATTAATTCTTACAACATTGCATAATGCTTACACAAAAAGGATTTTTTACCAATACGGCGAGTAATAACTCGGATAACCCCGGTAATAAGGCGAAGCGAATCCGCCGCCGTAAAGCCCGTAGCCGTACGGCGATCCATACGGTGAATAATACGAAGAATACGGATATCCCATATTAGTTGTTCTTACTCCCAGATGCAGACTTACCTTTTCGGAAATGCGATAGTTCAACTGTGCGTCAACATCATACACCGGCCGGCTTTGACTCTTCATCCGGTAAGCGTTTTCCTGTGTAATAATCGTGCCGCCACTCAGCCACTGGTTTCCTCCGCGAACATTCACCTGCAAGTCCATTTTGTCATTCAGCGGAAACCACATCCCTGCTCCGGCGAGCATTGTTGAAGCATCCCCCCAGTAATTAGAGGACTGATGAGAAAAAGACATACTCGCAGAATAAGTGGCCTGACGCCTTCTCCGCTTGTTGTTTAGCTGATGTTCAACCTGAACATTCGTGCCCATAGCGCCGTATCCGTGCGACCCAGCGGCGAATCCGGTAGATACGCCCACTTTGGTAGAAGGAAATACCGGCGCTATCTTCTCGTCTTTGAGAAAAGACTCCTGGGTCTGCTGGGCCCAAGACACATTCCCAACGAACAACCCAAAAAACAGGACGAAAATATTTACCTTTTTCATTAAATAGCGACTTTTCAAGAATCTATTACTAACTCCCTCAGGAGAATCTCATTTTGCTTCGTCTAAAGTACTTCGTACTTTTTATTATTTTCAAATATATTTCACAGCCGGCGAAATAGCTAAGCTATATCATTAATCAAATTACTATCAATACTCATTACCTAAGGTAAAACAAATTTCAACAAATTTCAACTCGGCAAAACACACATCTTAATTACGTTCTATCTCTGCAATTGTTGTTTCTGCAACTCAAAACTTACTCCGTCTTCTTTTCCAAACTCCGCCCGCTTCTGCTGGTTAAATCAACGAATTGGACAAAGACAAAAAGCGATTATCATGCGTTTTACATGACTTTGGTCAGTTGAAAAGCATTGCAACATCAATTTTTCTTTTGTAATATTAATACAAAAATATGCGCATTGAAAAAGCATATCAAATGCATTTGACAAATATTATTCAAACATACATTTATTCATGAATCAATTAACCAAAACGCAGGCGCAATTAGGAAAAACATATATAGATCTGGAGTTTTTGCTGCACTGCCTGGAAGAAGTACTTATAGAAAACGGTGAAACTGAACTGGCCAAGCACATTCCCTGGATTCACGAAAGCTCGGACAACGCAGAGTTCAGCGAAAAACACGTGCAGCTGCAATCCATTGCTTTTCAGCTGTTAAACATGGTTGAAGAAAACGGAGCGGTGCAGTACCGCAGAGAGCGCGAAAACAGTTCCGGCGTAAGTTCGATCCGCGGTTTGTGGGGCGAGCAGCTGAAAGCCGTCAGGGAAAACAACATCCCGGCAGAAGAAGCCATCCGCGGCATTCAGCATTCGCGAATCGAGCCCGTGCTTACCGCCCACCCTACCGAGGCCAAGCGCGCAACCGTCATGGAACACCACCGCGACCTTTATCTGCTGCTGGTGAAGCGGGAAAACCAGATGTTCACCGACCGCGAGCAGGAGGAAATCCGCAACCAGATCAAAATCGTTCTGGACCGCCTTTGGAGAACCGGCGAGATTTATCTGGAAAAACCGGACATACAGTCGGAGCTCCGGGGAGTGATTCACTACCTGAAAAATGTCTTTCCAGAGACCATCAACATTCTGGACAGCCGCTTCCGCCATGCCTGGAAAGAAAACGGATTTGATCCCGAACTGCTGAACAACACCGATTCTTATCCAAAAATTTCTTTCGGAGACTGGGTTGGCGGCGACCGCGACGGCCATCCGTTTGTCACTGCCGAGGTGACCAAAAAAACCCTTGAAACCCTCCGGCTAAACGCCATGGTCATTACGCGACGCGCGCTGGTCAAACTGATCAAGCGTCTCAGCTTTTCGATCCACATGGCCGACTGCTGGCCTCAAATGCAGGTACGCTCCGAAGAGCTTAAAAAAGAACTCGGCGAGGTTGGTCTGGACGCATATGAAAGAAACCGAGGCGAAGCTTTTCGCCAGTTCATCAATATGATGATTCAGAAACTGCCTATCGACATTGAGCGCGAGCATGCCACGCATCTGAAAGATCTTCCATACAGTTACAAAAACTCCAATGAGTTAATCGCTGATCTGAAAATTCTGCAGCAGGCGATGATTGAGTACGGCGCCAAGAATATTGCCTACACCGACGTGCACGAAGCCATCCGGATCGTCGAAACCTTCGGATTCCACCTGGCCAAGCTAGACGTCAGACAAAACAGCTCCTTCCACGACCAAGCCATTTCTCAGCTCATGAACGCTGCAGGCTTGCCGGGTGAAAAATTCCTGACTTGGTCAGAAGAAGAGCGCGTAAAATTCCTGAATAAAGAGCTTAAATCGGCGCGTCCGTTTACACACCGACGCATGAAGCGTGAACCGCAGGCCGAAGCAGTGGTCAACTGCTACAAAGTGCTGGCCAACCACATCCAGAATTATTCATCCAAAGCGCTGGGATCGCTCATCATCAGCATGACGCGCAATCTCTCGGATTTGCTGGCGGTTTATGTACTTGCCCGCGAAGCAGGACTGGTAGCGCCTTACAAAGACGGTTTTGCCTGCAAACTGCCGGTTGTTCCGCTCTTCGAAACGATCGAAGACATGGAAAACAGTCCGAAAATCCTCAAAGCCTTCCTGCAGCATCCGTTCTCGAAGCGAAGCATGGCCTACCAAAAAGAAATCAACAAAGACCTCCGTCCGGTGCAGCAAGTCATGATCGGCTACAGCGACAGCAACAAAGACGGCGGCGTTATATCAAGCCAGTGGCACCTGTTCAAGACGCAGGACATTCTAAGCAAAATCGGAGACGAACTGGGTGTTCATATCCGTTTCTTCCACGGCAAGGGAGGATCCATCAGCCGCGGCGCCGGTCCTACGCACTACTTTATGCAGTCGCTGCCGGGCGGCGCGATTCAGGGCGACATGCGCCTTACCGAGCAAGGCGAAACCATCGGCCAGAAATACGCCAACAAAATGAACGCCACCTACAATCTGGAGCTGCTTTCGGCCGGCACGGCTTGCCAGACACTGCTCCACAATCTGGCGCCTGAGAAGCCGGGGGTACTGCTGGAGATCATGGAATACATGTCGAACCTGAGCCAAAAGCACTATACCCAGCTGCTCAAACATCCGCACTTTATACCATTCTTTTCTGAAGCCACTCCGATTGACGTGATCGAACAAAGCAAAATCGGCTCCCGTCCGTCGCGACGTTCCGGCAAACGGACTCTTGCCGACCTGCGGGCCATTCCTTGGGTGTTCAGCTGGAACCAATCCCGGTTCAACCTGACCAGCTGGTACGGCGTAGGCTCCACGCTGGAGCATTTCATGATCGAAAAACCTGAACTGTTCAACAAATTCAAAGAATACGTAGCCCAAGAGGAACTGGTTCGCTACTTCATGACCAATATCGACACAAGCCTGGCGGCTACCAACGAGAAGATCTTCGAACAATATGCCGACTTGGTGGAAGACGAAGAGGTAAAGGACAGCATCCTCAGCCTGATCAAAGAGGAAAAGGAAAAAACTGACCGCATGCTCAACCTTTTGCTCAGAAAGTCGCTGAAAGAGCGCCGGAAAAGCCATTACTACTCAAATCTTCTTAGAGAAGAAGCCCTGAAAATGCTTCATGACAATCAGTTGAATCTGATGAAAAAATGGAGAAAAATCAAAAAGGATGGAAACGACAAAGCCGCCGAAGACAAAATTCTCCAGCAGCTGCTTCTGACAATCAACGGAATTGCGGGGGCACTTCGAAACACCGGCTGATGCCGCGCCAATTTAACGCATTAAGCTGATGGCAGCAAAAGGCTAAAAAAATGCCTTTCAAACAACCCGAAACGGACCGCTACACAGCAGTCCGTTTTTTTTAATTTCCCAAGAAAAGGAAATAGAAAAAGCTCACCTTTGCAGAGTGAGCCTTCTAGGATACATTACAAACTATTAATCTTTTTTTGAAGAATATTTCTTCCGATTAAGCTCGCACAATAAACTCCATAATCTCTGGATTTCAAAAAAAGAGATTTTATTTTTTTGCACATTATTTACATTTCACCATTAGATGTGGGTAAAATCAAATTATTCTTCTGAAAAAAAGCCGTTCCCTGATAAACATGTAAAAAACCTACCTCACGACCTTTGGAGACACGAAATTATTAAAATATGATTGATTGATTCAGCGAGCATATTTTACCTATTTCCTCCTTTTTCTTGGCCTTCCGTTCGATTTCAGTCCTTGTGTTTTTTTGGCTTTTGCCGAGAGATGCGCTTTTGGAACAATCCGCTTGTTTATTTTGGTATTCTTCTCTTTTTTCTCGTGAAAAGCCGCACCCCGCTCTTCCTTTTTCTGGTTTTTGTGTTTTACACTGTTTCCTCTTCGGTCGGCATCCGGAGGAGACGCAGGCATTTCCACCACCCAGGTGTCTTCCGGCAGCGGCAACAAATCGATACACTCGCCCAGCAACGCCTGCAAATTCTGAAAGTCCTCCGTCTCGGCCGGCTCCACAAAGGTAACGGCCTCTCCCTTGGCGTCGTTCCGACCTGTTCGGCCAATCCTGTGAACATAATCCTCGTATTCATGAGGCACTTCAAAGTTGATCACATGCGAAACGCCTTCCACATCCACGCCTTTTCCAGCCACGCCTGTAGCCACCAGAACAGTTGCAAGCCCTTCCTTGAATTCGCTGATCTGCCGCAGCCTGAAGTTTTCAGTCTTGTTGGAATGGATCACGTTTGCCTTGCCGGCAAACAAACGGTGATGCAAAAACTGCTGCACCCTGTCGGCTACTTTTTTCGTCTCAGTGAAAACCATCACTTTCTGATAAACCTCCGAATCATTAAGCAAATCTGCCAGCAGGTTGAGCTTGGTCTTAATATTCGGCACATCAAAGGCTTTCTGACTGATATTCGGCGCAGGCTTTTGCAGCTCGCCGATCACAACTTTGCTTGGGTTCACCAAAAATTGATGAGCCAGCTGCTGGGTTTCTTTCGAAAATGTAGCTGAAAACATGATGTTCTGCCTCTTTTCAGGCAAGCTGTCCATCAGGTAGCGCATCTGGGTTCGGAAGCTTTCATCAAGCAAAGTGTCCGCCTCGTCCAGCACCAAATGCTTTACACTTTTCAAATTCAAAGCCCGGATGGACACCATTTCCTGGATACGTCCGGGCGTGCTGATTACTATGTCAGCGCCCTCTTCCAGCTCCGTCACCTGGCTGAGTTTGCTTCCGCCGCCAAATATGGGCACTGCCCTCAAGCTTGTGTAGCACGCAGCCATACGGATCACCTCCATAAGCTGCATAACCAGTTCCTTGGTAGGAACGACAACAAGCAAACGCGGAGCGCTGCCCTGCTGATGGCTCAGCTGCCTGAGCAACGGCAACAGATAAGCCAGCGTTTTTCCCGTTCCCGTAGGCGAAATGCCCAAAACATCCTGCCCTGACAGCACCTTGGGAATCACGGCTTCCTGCACCGGCGTCATCTCTGTAATTCCTGCCTCTTCCAGCGCATTGAGCAAGAATTTTGAAAGTTTAATATCTTGAAAAAGCATAACTGCTGTTTATTCTTTACTGAAAGGCCTTTCGTGACCTTATTTTATTGTGCCGCAATAATAACGAAATCTTCCCGCCTTTCGGATACTGAACGGCAAATTATCCTTCCGGCACGCTTCTTCGTACAAGAACATACAGTTTCAAATACAATTTTTCTAAATCAGCAGAAACCTATTCCGTTTTGAAAAACAAGCATTTTGTCCTATTTTATATCATCAATCAATGCTTTCATATACATACTAAACCGCTTTAACTCCAAAAATACATGTCAAAAAACGTTTTTCAATCTTGTCCATGGTACAAGCAATATCCTAAACAGGTTCCACAAGAAATCGACCCCAAACACTACCATTCTACGCTGGAGCTTTTCGATGAAGTCATTGAAAATTACAGCAACCGGCCAGCATTCAAGAGCTTCGGCTACGAGATCACTTACCAGCAACTTGACGAACTGTCACGCAATTTCGCCAGCTTTCTCACTGCAGAACTCGGGCTGAAGAAAGGCGACCGGTTCGCCATACAGGTGCCGAATCTGCTGCAATTCCCGATCGCCATGTTCGGGGCCATGCGTGCGGGCATTGTCGTCGTAAACGTCAATCCGCTGTACACAGCCCGGGAAATGGAGCACCAGCTCAACGACTCGGGAGCGAAAGGCATACTGATTTATGAAAACTTCGCTTTCAATCTTGAAAAAATCATTGATAAAACGTCAATAGAAAGTATAATCGTTACCGGCACAGGCGACGCCCTGCCTTTCGTTAAAAAAACGCTGGTCAACTTTGCTGTTCGCAAAGTTAAAAAGATGGTTCCTAAATACCGGCTCCCAAAAGCCATTGGCTTCAACCAAGCGCTTACCAAGGGAAGCAAACACACTTTCGAAAAAGTCCAGGTTACACTTGAGGACGTTGCTTTTTTGCAATACACGGGCGGAACTACAGGCGTTGCCAAAGGCGCCATATTAACTCACGGAAACATGGTAGGAGCGCTGGAACAATGTTGCGCATGGATTGCCCCGATTCTGGAGGCAAACAAAATACCTACTGTCATCACGGCATTGCCTTTATACCACATCTTTGCGCTCATGGCCAATTGCCTCTTCATCTTCAAGCTAGGCGGCAAAAACATTCTGATACCAAATGCAAGAGATTTCCCGGCTTTCATCCGAATCATGAAAGACAATCCGTTCAGCATGATCACCGGTGTCAACACGCTGTACAACGCCCTGCTGAACAACGAAGATTTCAATGACATTGATTTCTCGCAGCTCAAGGTTTCGCTGGGAGGCGGCATGGCCGTGCAGGACACCGTAGCACAAAAGTGGAAAGAGGCCACCGGGTGTGTGCTTTCAGAAGCTTACGGCCTTACCGAAACATCTCCTGCCGTGTGCATCAATCCGCTGGACGGGTCGGCGGTGATGGGAAGCATCGGACTTCCGATTCCAAGCACCGAAATACAGATTGTCACCGACAGCGAAAAGCTGGCCGGCTTCGACGAGCCGGGCGAACTCTGGGTAAGAGGCCCGCAGGTGATGAAAGGCTACTGGAACCGTCCGGATGAGACCGCCGACGCCCTGACTCAGGACGGCTGGTTCAAAACCGGCGATATTGCCACTATGGATTCGAAAGGTTACGTAAGGATTGTGGACCGCAAAAAAGAAATGATCCTGGTTTCGGGTTTCAATGTCTATCCAAACGAGGTGGAGAATGTTGTATCTATGCACAAAAAAGTGCTGGAAGTGGGGGCTATCGGTATTCCGCATCCTAAATCCAATGAAGTGGTCAAGATTTTCGTCGTTAAGCGTGATCCATCGCTTACCGAAGAAGAACTGCTTTCATTCTGCAAAGAAAACATGACCGGCTACAAAGTTCCGAAAGCTGTAGAATTTATGAAAGAGCTTCCGAAAACCAATGTCGGAAAAATTCTGAGAAGAAAACTCAAGGAAATGGAAACGGAGAAAAACGAAAAAAGGACCAACCGCTAACCATCAGGAAACACAAAAAGCAAGCGCTAATGCTTGCTTTTTGCTTGTCATCCAAAAAAATCATACCGGATTTTCTCTTTCTGAAAAACTGAAAAGGCTAATAAATCCAGTGATTTTTTTTGAACATATTCTCCAAAACGGATTATTTTTTTGGAATGTGCTTCAGAATATCCAATAGGTAATTCCAGAAATTACTTACTGTATCAATTTTTACCATTTCATCCGGCGAATGCGGATTTTTGATTGTCGGACCGAAAGAAATCATTTCCATCTCCGGATAATTGCGGCCCAAAATACCGCATTCAAGCCCGGCATGTACGGCATTCACCACAGGCGTTTCTCCGGGGAAATTGTAATCAAAGCGCTCTTTCAGCACTTCCAGAATTTCCGAGTCAGCCTTCGGCGCCCAGCCCGGATAGCTTCCGGTTTGCTCTACCTGATAACCCGACGCCTCATAGGCGGTCCTGATCATGTTTGCCAAATCCATTTTTGCCGACTCCACTGAGCTGCGGGTCAAACACAGACTTTCGATCTTGCCGTTTTTAACCAAAACGCGCGACAGGTTATTCGATGTCTCCACCAATCCGTCAACCTGGTCACTCATGCGATACACACCGTTCTGCACCAAATACACGGCATTGACCAGCGACTTTTGATCTGCAGCGGCCATCACTTTTTCAGGCATTTCCGCATCCTCCATACAAATCACCAGGTTAGGCTCCACAGCGTTCAGCTCAGCATTAATCTCCTTTGACTGCGCTTCCAGCTTTTTGCGGAAACCTTCTACATCCTCCACAACGATATGCGCAAAAGATTCTCTAGGAATTGCATTGCGCAATCCACCGCCGTCAACAGCAGCGATTCTTAGTCCGAATTCTTCCGAACCGTACAGCAAGCGGTTCATGATTTTATTGGCATTGCCGCGCCCCATATGAATCTCTGCGCCCGAATGGCCGCCTCGCAAACCGCTTACCGTCAAACGGAAAGCTTGTACTCCTTCAGAAACAATTTCTTCGACATAAGCGCCGGTTACGTTGGTATCAATACCTCCAGCACAACCAATCGTCAGCTCGCCCTCGTCTTCTGTGTCCATGTTCAGCAGAAAATCCGCATCCAGCTGACCGGCTTCCAGCGCAAACGCACCCGTCATTCCTGTTTCTTCATCCACGGTAAACAAAGCCTCGATCGGACCGTGTTCAATTTTATCCGACTGCAGAATGCTCATTGCCGCCGCTACGCCGATCCCGTTGTCCGCGCCCAGCGTCGTGCCTTTTGCTTTCACCCATTCTCCATCGATATACGACTGAATCCCCTGCTTATCGAAGTCAAAATCCGTATCGGCATTCTTCTGGCACACCATATCCACGTGCGACTGAAGCGCGACTGTCTTGCGGTCTTCAAAACCCGGAGTCGCCGGTTTTTTGATAATGATGTTTCCCGCTTTGTCTGTGATCGTTTCCAGATTCAGAGATTCTCCGAAATTTTTCACAAATTCAACCACCCGTTCCTCTTTTTTGGACGGACGAGGCACTTCATTTAAGCGCTCAAAATTTTCCCACAACAGCTGCGGGTCCAGTTGTATTACTTCTGAATTCATTATTTAATAGTTTTGTGTTGTTCAGCAATCGAACAGGCTGCCGAAAAACCGCTTCCGAAGAGTTAGCATTCCAGCCCTCACCCAAGCAATATTAACCAATTATTGCTTACCAAAAAAGCCTGTCAAAACAGGCTTTTTTCTTAGGTCTTATTTTTTTTCAGCACTATCCGCTTTTTATCATTTTTATAGATTTGCTGCTGGAATTTGGTAAACGCTCCGAAGAGTTCCGGCGCAAAGTGTCCCTTACGGCTTAGATGATCACGCAAATAGATTATTCTTCCATCTTCAACTTTTACCTTGGTGGAATAAGTTCCGAATTTGGACGAAACAACTTTGTCCTTCGGCAGCGATTCCACCGCGTAACCTTTCGGAATCTCCCACACAATGCTGTCCTGATCATGGAAGGCAAAACTCAATATAAAATCGTATTGACGTTCTTTCTTCGAAGTGCTCACTTTTCCGTAGCGATTGGCGATATTCGGACGGATAAACAGCCGGCTGCCGCTCTTTGAAACCACTTTCTTAGCTTCCATTTTTATGACTTCCTCGGCCACAGGAATCCGGCTCTTGTCAATCTTCACCTCATAGCTTTCAATTGTCGGATTCGGTACGTCCAGTACTTTATAAAGGCGCTTCTTCTGATCCTCGTAACTCTTTCTTGACATCGCGTCTCCCTGTTCAAACTGAATGCCTGTAGAACGCTTCCGGATAGTTACCGATGCATTGCCGTCTTCCCGAAGCTCAACTTCCGTATACTGGCGCTGCAGATTGTCCGATGCCGAGTAGCTCGTGGTGCGCACCAGCCGTCCGTTGTCTCTTTCGCACAAAAGCGCATAGCGGTCGCCTGTAAAGTTCCCCAAATATCCGAATGGATTTGTCTGGTCCGTACATTCCAGCCAAACGGTGTCACCCTGGTTAGGCACACAAAGTATAATATGATTGAACTGCTGCGAGACGTTTTCCGTGTCAAAAATCTGCCGGCGCCCGCCATACACGTTAGAGTATATCGACTTGACACCAACTTCCTTCAGCAAAGCCTGCGTAAAGTTGGTCAGCGCTTTGCAATCACCGTATCCCTTCACATAAACATCGCCCGCTTTCATTGCCTGAAACCCGCCGATGCCCAAAGATATATTCACGTACCGGCTGTTTTTCTGCATCCATTCATAAACTGTTCTTGTTTTTTCCAGCTGAGATTTTCCCTCGGTAAGTTTCCTGATTTCTGTTTTTAATTCCTCGGGAATGCCTTTTCTTCCCTCCTGAAGATCATGTTTCCAGCGAGCAAAATCTTTCCAGCTTTCTTTCGAACCTTTAAACCCGCAATAACTGAATTCTTTGGTGAAAAACTTGATTATCCCCAGCTGCTCATGAATCGGAAAAAAATCTTCGAACTCATCTATAGCAGGTACCGACTCAAAGTTCCATTTCCAGCTTTCGCCGCCTTCAATCGCTTTTTTCTCGGGTTCCTTCGAAAGATTAATCAGCTTATACTCGATTTCCAAGCCCCCTTTATTCAACAGTTCCAGCGAAGTTCGCTGCGCTGCCAACCGCCTTCTGTCCAGCAAATACCACTCAGGCAAATCCAAAAACCCGTTGTCTGTTGTTTGATAGTCCAGCTCAATAGTGTAAGGATATATGCCATAATCCGCTTTAAGAAATTTCACCCTGTTGTCACTAAAGACAGTGGAATTAGGGATATAGCTGTAGTCCTGTATATCCTTTTGCTTAACTGTTTTTACCTGTTTTCCCATCGCATTGTAGATTCTGCATTTTACAAAATCCACCCGCGAATACTTATCGTAGACCTCGCTCCAACTGGACAGATCCTCGGCCCTGTCATTAAAAATCGTTACCGCCAGGTGCTCCTTTCTTCTGATTTTAAAATTAGGCAAAACCTCCAGCGTAATTTGTTTTTCCCGAATAACTGCATCAGCATTGGCTTTCAGCTCCTCGGGAATGTTAATCACATTGTATGCAGGTTTTTCCTTGGAAAAACTTGAAAAGGACACCAACAGAAGTAAAATAAAAATCTGAGTTTTCTTCATTTATCTTTGATGATTTATCAATAGCCAGATGGAACATCCATAACAATCATGTCTTTCTTTTGCGTTCAGACAAACTGCCATTGATGTTTCATTTACAAAATAATTTTAACGGCATTATACAAAATGCAGAAGTTATGCTTGCTGCCGGCACAAAGGACATTCCCCTGAAAAAAAGACTTTTCGAAAATAGCCAGAACAGATGCCCGACTAGAATCGGCAGCGTATTGCTTTTATCAAGCTGTTATATCGCCGTCCTTTTGATAACGATCGCCTCATCGAGCTTGCTGTTGATGTTGCTGAATAGCTGGCGCAGAATTTCGTATTCTTCTGGCATGTACATCGGCTTGGTTATCAAAATTCTCGTAATCACCTGAACTTTGTTGCCTATTTGCTGTGCCTGATACCGAAACGAGCCGCCTTTGTCGGGCAGCACAAGCCTCACTGCTTTCGGAATAGTCTCCACTTCAAAACCCTCCGGAAGCTCAAAAGAGAAATTCATGTTATCGGAAATCGGCGCCCCGAAATCCACAGGGTACAATCGAGTCTCCTGCTCAAACGGATTACTCGAGTCACTGAACAATGAAGGCACCAAATAGATGCGATCTTCGTCTTCACCCTCCTTCTTGAGCTTCACAACATGCCGCAATGGTTTATTCAGCTCATCAACATGTTTCAGCTCTTGTTCCACAATCTCGAAATCAACAGCACCTTCCTCATAATCTTCAAGATATTTCTCCTGCGTCTTTTCCTCAATTTCCTTGCGCTCCGATATTCCGCGGTATCCCCCGTGCTGAATCATCAGCGTGCCGGCTATGCCTCCTTCTTCGTCAAGCTTAAACTGCCCCATATAGTAATCACTAAGCTTTTGCTTTGGTGTAATGCTATAAGCTAGGGCCTTGTCACCGACAATCTTCCTTCCTGAATAATTCAGACACTTCCATGGCAACACACCAAACGGCACAAAGTCGTCAGTAGCATCGAGCAAATACTCTTTTCCCTCAATTATTACCTGTGCCACCACATGGTTGTAATTGTCAAGCAACGGATAAAACGGATGAACTTTTCCGTTGCTTCGAGTGCTTAAAATGACCGGTTCCGCTTGCAAACCAGCAGTCTTCAGCATCGAAAGCAGCATCAGATTTATCTCAGCCGACGTTCCTTTTTGTTCCTGGAACTTTTTCCGCAGCGGATCAAAAGCTGTCCTGCGATGCTTGCCGTTCCAGGTCATTCTATTTCTCACAAATTCGTAAATCTCCTTGGCGCGGTCCAGCGGCTTTTCGTGCTTAGCCATAATAGCCTCCAGATCGTCTTTATAAAAGCCTTTCTTTTTTATTTGTCTTCCAAAGCCCTCGCTTCTCAGATAATCATGGGCAATTTTGTCCCATGTACCCATAACGTCGCGATGAACCCCTTGGAAATTTGTAGAAGCAAGCTGAAACCTTATTTGTGAATAATAATCATTCAGCGTCGTAATGTATGATTCGCCTTTCAGCGCCGGGACGTTCTCTGCATACCAAACTGTCTTTTGGGTATTATAGCTCTCGGAGCCAATGTGAACGTTTCCATAATCCTTGATTTGGTGCAGCCGCTGGTAACCCTGTGAAATATTCATGAACTTGAAAAACTCAGGTATAGAGACCTCCAATTCTGAATAGAGAATTGGGTAACCGCCCTGGAACATCCAATCAGGAATATTTAAAATATCCGATGAAAGCACTTCATAAGTCATGTCGATCACCGTTCCCTCTTTCACTTTCGGCATGGAAAATTTCAGACGCTTCACGCCCTCTGTCACCTTTTCCTTGAGGATTTCTTTCTTGCTTAGCTTGGTTTTTTCCATCTTGCCATCCACCCAGTTGTAGCTGCAGGCCTTCACCCCTCGGATATACCTATACGAATTCGCCTTTTTCACTTCAGTCAAACTGAAATCTCCAACATTGAATGCACTCGGTTTAAGCACTTTGATGCGGCGGTGAACCTTAAAGCTGTATTCAAAATTTGATCGGGAGGTGTTGAACGAAAAGTACAGTTTCCCGACATCAACCAATATAACCGCATCCGAGGCAGTATCAATTTCATAACTTGTTTGCCGTACGTGCTCCTTAATGCCCTCTCCAAACTTAAATTTCTTCCTTTGTCCGAAAGAAACGGCAGCACACAACATAAAAAATACAAACAGTGACTTTCTCATATTATCGTTTAATTAGCAATTCATCTAAATATATGAAAGAAAAAATAAATGGCAAACTAACAAGATATTCAAAAAAGAAAATATTAGTTTAAAATCTTTCTAAATGTTAAATTTATACGCTCTTCACAGACACTCTTCCGCCTGGGCAGGCAATGGAGCCAGTGTTGCTGCATAGTACCAGACATATGCAAAAGGCTGTTGTGCGGCAAACGGATGCTCAAAGACCTGGCCCGTCCGTTCTTTGGTTTAATAAGAAAATCCCTTTCACATCCAAGCGAAAACGAAGCAATCGATGGGTTGCTCCCCAGTTCTTTCTCATCATCGCTATGCCAGCCCATACAGTCATTTCCGTCGCGATATCGGTTCAAAAGCAAAAAATTGTATTCCTCACGCACTGCAGCCTCCACCTTTTCTTTCAGCTCCCGGCAAAGCCTTGGAAAAGGAACAGGCGGATGAAATACTCCAGAATAGCGGTAACCTTTTGTTCCGAACCACTGCATAAGCCTGGGCACAGGGTGTTCTTTGCCAAAAAGACGGACAGCCTCCGTCTTCCATGAGATTTCCTCCAGCAAAAAATGAAACAGATCATCTGCTTCCCTCTCCGGAAGAAAAGGACTCAGCAAACTCAATGAACCATTCGCTATAGGGATTTTTTGCCAGCAGTCCATGCGCATAAAAAAGCCGAAGCGCTAACTTCGGCTGTTTAAATACTTTATTTCGGCCTATTTAACTGTCTCGGTAATAAAATTGTGGTTGGTATAAATACATATGTCAGCGGCGACAGTCAGTGCTTCGCGAACCATCTCCTCCGCCGAAAGCTGCGAAGCATACTTTTTCAATGAAAGAGCAGAAGCCAATGCGTAATTGCTTCCCGACCCGATAGTTGCTATGCCGTTGTCGGGCTCAATCACGTCGCCGGTACCGGAAATAATCAGCACTTCCTCTTTATCAGCCACTACCATCAGCGCCTCCAAACGGCGCAGATAGCGATCGGTTCTCCAGTCCTTCGCCAGTTCAATAGCGCCACGCTTCATGTTTCCTCCGTAGGTGTTGAGCTTTTCCTCAAAACGCTCCAGCAAAGTAAACGCATCGGCCGTTGATCCGGCAAAACCCGTCACAATCTTGCCATCCTTCAACTTTCGGATTTTTCTTACGTTGTTCTTTGCCACAGTATTGCCCATCGTCGCCTGTCCATCGGCTCCAATGGCCACTTCTCCGTTGTGCATAATCGCACAAACGGTTGTCGATCTAATTTTTGCCATTTCAGTCTTATTGTCTGTTTTCTTCTTTCTTTTGCTTTTGGTGAAATTTAATAAATTCCTTCACCTTTCCCGCCCCGATACGCCGCGCAATAATCTCACGGTTTCTGTCCAGAATATAAATCATCGGAGTGGATTTTATGTAGTACATTTCGCGGAACGGACTGCGTCCATACGGATCAGCGCCATTTATCCAGCGCATGTCCATCTCCTTCACGTAACTTTTCCAGCGCTTAACGTCCGTAATCGTCGTAATTCCCAGCACTTCGGCATTCAAATCACGAATCCCGTCATAATCTTTCAGCAAGGCGGGCGTCTCTTTCTTGCAAAAACCACAATCCGGATCATAAAAATAAAGAACCAGATAATCCGGATCGGTTATGTACTCCATAAAAATGGGTTCGGTAAGCGTAGTATCGACCAGATGAATCTGCGGCGCCGGCTGTCCTATCAGGTTAGGTCTCAGAGAATTCACATTTTTTCGAATATCAGCCAGCGTTTTCTCCGTCATCCAAGACGCTTTGCCTGAAAGAAAATATTTTTCGGCCATGTCGACAAAAACCTGCTCCATGCCCATATATTTTGTATTGGCATATTTGTTCAGCAAAGTAACCAGTATATGCCGCTGGTTCTCGTTATTTTTGTCAGTCAAAGCAACCAACCGGTCAATGGAAAGCATGACGGAATCAGGCATCCGGATAGTGTATTTTTCAAGATAGTCATCGACTTTCGACTCGAACAACGGAGTCCGTATCAGCGCTTGATCATTCAAATCGATATCGTCAAAAAAATGCTTCTGGGCATACTTATACTTCTCGAGTTGGTCGGTTATGCTTTCCGGAATAATTACCGGCCGGCCCAACCGTATCACTTTAGCCAGCATCGTATTAGAATAGTTCCGCGTTATTGAATCCTGATGCTCTCGAACCGCCTTCGAAAGCTTTTCAATCTGCTCATCAAGCTTCTTTTTCGCAGCCTCGTCAGCATCTTTCGCTCCTTCGCTCAGCGCTTTCCGGGCAGCGGTCTGCGCCTGAATAAACCGCTGGTAGTTGGCAAACACCTGATTTTCGGTTGACCCGTGCACTTTCAAGTGTTTTACAGGATCTTCCTTCTGTGTCTCAAAAGCAAACTTAACCGGTTCGTCGTGCACAACAAACTCTACGTAAAAATCGGGGGAATATATAAAATAGATTCCGTTCTTCAGCGTGTCATCTGCACTTGTAAAATGAGCCGCCTGCCCAACAACCTGAGCCGTGTCCAAAAGATATTGTTTGCCTCCGTAATGCACTCCCAGCATCAGCTCTTTGTCCTCAATGCCCTTCACACTCATCCGAATATCATAACCGGCCTGTTGGGCGCTCAGCTGAAAACTCAGCAAAAAAAGAAAAACTCCTGCAATAACTCTCATAGCAATGTTGATTATTAAAACAACAAAAAGATAAGAAAGCCTAAGCTTCCTTTTCCACTCATCAGCAAGATACTAACGAAAAAAAAATGCCATAAAGTTTGACAAAACAGCTATTCTTACAGAAAATCCACGTCAATGTTAAACGGAAACTTCATAAGCAAGGTAAGCGTTTCCTCAATGGTCTTCTCCTCATAAAGCACTCTGTAAAGGCCTTCGGTAATCGGCGCGCGCACTCCGTAATGTCCGGCCAGCTTCTTCACAATCCGAACAGTATTGATCCCTTCAGCCACTTCGTCCATCGACTCAATTATCTGCGGAAGGGCTTCCCCCTTAGCCAGGCGATAGCCTACCGTAAAGTTGCGGCTCAGCGGACTGGTGCACGTGGCCACAATGTCTCCTATTCCTGCCAAACCTATAAATGCCTCCATGTTGCCGCCCAGCACTTTTCCCAAATAAATCATTTCCACCAACCCGCGGCTGATCAGCAGTCCCCGGGCGTTTTCACCGAATCCCAACCCGGACAAAGCGCCCGAAGCAATCGCCAGCACATTTTTCAGCACGCCGGTCAACTCAATTCCTATCAAATCCTGCGACCCGTACACCTGAAAGCGATCACTCTTAAGCAGCCGCTGCCCTTCTTCGATCACTTCATTGAAATGACTCGCCACCACCGTAGCCGCCGGCTGCTTGTCGGCAAGTTCTCTGGCCAAATTGGGCCCGGCCAGACAACCCACACGCACCACACAGCTTTCCTTGCGGATTATCTCGCTCATGGTATGAACATTCTTACGCGTATACACCAGCGAATCATCCTCCACGTCCATCAAGTCTCCGGGGATGTCAAGCCCTTTTGTACCGTGAATAAGAATATGATCCGGATGTAAAAAAGGCGCCAGCGACTTCATCATCTCTCTGAAATTTGAAGACGGAACCACAGGAAAAATAATCCGGCATTGCTCTGCCACGGCTTCCAAAGAATTGGTCGCGGCTATTTCCTGGTGAATAGAATGCTTGTGCCAGTGTCTTTTCTCATTAATCGCATGCATCGCCTCAGAATTGCGGGCATACAGAAGCACAGGGTTATTTTCAGCCAGCAGGTTTGCTATAGCCAGACCGAAGCTGCCCGCTCCAATTACTCCAACGGGTCTCTCAGATGTATTTTTCGAATCCATAGCCAATCAGTCTGTTACTGTAATAATATAGAGTGTTGATGTTCTGGGTGGTCACATTTCCTCCCTTGTTAAACAGGATTGGCCTTTCAGTATGGTACATCCCGCAATTTTTGATTCCGAACCTTATCATTTCATCAATATCTTCATCCTGCAAGGAATCCGACACATCTAAGCGGCCTAGTCGCTTAGCCTCCAGCACCTGTTCCCTGAGCATAGTAAAAGTACGCTTCAGCTCCACGTAATTCACCACCAAATCGTCGTTAGGCAAACGAAGCAAGTTGAACAAGTCCAGTTTCTTGTGCCTTCTGCGCAGCATATAAAAAACTGTGAAAGCCACCAAATGACTGGCCGAGACACGGTTGTTTTTATGAAACTCCTCCACAATCCGCTTGCCCAGCATTTTTGTGTACTCGGATTCTCTTTGCAAGTCTTCGTTAATTACTCCGTTAGACTTGAAATAGTCTTCTATGTCGATCAGCCGGTTATGCAAATCATACGCGTCTCCGTTTTTATCAACAAAATTTCCGAACAAATCCATCGGCCTGCCCAGCGACACAGAAATATCGCCGCCTTTGGTCATAAACTTAAAAATGAATTTTATAATTCTCAGAGAGGTCGAATTATCACTTGACTCTATGTAGTATCTTTCCTGCCCCTTTGTTTTCAGGTAATTTTTAATCAGTTCTTCGGCCTCCAATACAAAATTGTAGTTCAGCACTACGGGAACAATAAAAATTTTATTGCTTTCTCCTCCCTGCCTTGCATTCAGAAGGCTGCGGCGCTGTGCCTCGAAAGCCGTGCTCAGCAATCCCAGCTTCAGCTTTTTCTCAATTTTTCCGGATCTGGAACGCGTGCCCCCTGGAAAAAACAAACTATGTATGCCCTTTTCCATTGCCAGACTCGAATAAGCCTTCAGCGTTTCGATATATAGCAGATTCTTTTTCCTGCGGTCTACCTTATAAGCTCCGAGGCTGTTCATAAAGTAGGCAAAAATTTTCATGTTGAATAGATTCAGCCCGGCGCCGTAAATAAGCGGCGGCAATCCCAAGGTGTGTATCACCCAGCCGATAACAATCGAATCCAAATTGCTAAAATGGGTGGGCACCATCAACACCGTGCCTTTTTTCGCCAAGCTGCGGACCAGCTCCACCTCACCGGTTATTTTGACCTTATCCCGGAGCGAAAGCTCGTTGCGGTAAAAACGATCAATACCCTGCAGGCGTGCGGCGTTAAGAAAACGTGTAAGGCCAAAAGTCACAATAGCCCGGGCCAACTTATAATAACTTGGCCGGAAATCGCCGGCTATTTCCTCCGCATAGCGCTCCACCACTTCTCTGAGCAAATCCTCTTCATCGTAATCAAGCATGGCCAGTTCCGCAGAATACTCTTTGGGCAAAGAAGCCAAGCGGGAACGCACATCTCCCCAGAACTCCTTTTCATCATCCGGATCCACTTCCCATGGCGTCTCCTTTAATCTGGATTTTTCCTTAAAAACTGTCAGCTCCAACTCCTCAAACAAAGCCGCTTTGCTGTCGCGCAGCTTCTTTATCCTCTCCACACTCCGTTTGACGACTTCCTCTACAAAAGTCTTCCGATTTTTCGCCAAATGAACGACCGGCCAATCCTGAACCCCCGGCAAAATGGGATCGTACATCTTTGTTTTGCTGCGTTTGCCTTTTGGCTTCATATATTCAAATTTAAATATGACTCGCTTACGAGCCACGTTTACTAAGCTTCAAAAATAACAGTTTTTTTACTTGCATTTTCTTCTGAGGGCCCATTTTTTCTTGTAAGAAATTTCCTTCCAAAAAAAATGCTTGGACTTGAGAACCCTCAGACAGATTTCCTTTTATCATATAATTTTTTATAATAAATTTAAAATCGATGGCATCACCATTGCGATTATTTTCTTACATTTATACCAACTGGAGTTTATGGAAAAAATAGTCACAGAAATAACAAACGGCATCAAGGTAAGTGTCAAGACCGAATACCAGTCGGAATATTCCTCTCCCATGCAAATGCACTATGTTTTCACTTACCAGATCAAGATTGAAAACAAAAGCTCCTATACAATACAGCTTTTAAGCCGGCGATGGAATATTTTTGACGCCAACGGACAAATCCGAGAGATTGAAGGAGAGGGAGTCGTAGGTTCAAAGCCCATCATCGAACCCGGCAGCTCGCACCAATACATATCCGGCTGCAATCTAAAGTCAGGCATTGGTAAAATGAACGGCTCTTACCTGTTCGAACGCATCTTGAACGGCGAAAAATTCCTGGTGAAAATTCCTGAATTTAATATGTGTGTTCCGTTTCGACTTAACTAAGAATCCCTTATACTTGTGCTTTGATTCTTAGCACATGAACACGTTATTTTTCAGACTTCGCGCTTATTTGCGCCACTGGGTGACCTGCCTGGACCGCCATTCGCTGCAAGCTCCCTTCATTTACGATCTGTACCAAAGCACAATAGTCTCGTCTAAATCCCCGCCTCTTCGCCATGAAATCGAATCCCTTCGGAATCATTTGCTAAAAAACACGAATTCGTTCCAAGTAACAGATTACGGAACCGGTCGCAATTCGAAAAAAAACGCGCAATTAACTACTGTTTCCCACATCACCCGAAACAGCTCCTGCTCTCCAAAAGAGGGGAAATTCCTGTGGAATCTCTGTGAATATTTTCAAGCTCGCCACGTTCTTGAACTGGGCACGTCCATGGGCATCGGAAGCTCCTATATGGCCTCCAGCAGCTTTTTGCCGAAAATTTACACTTTCGAAGGATGCCCTCGCACCGCAGAAGCCGCGAAAGAAAATTTCAAAAAATTAAACCTCAGCAACCTGCAAGTTTTTGAAGGAAACATTGACCAAACCCTTCCATCATTCCTAAGCCAGTCTCCAAAACTCGACCTTGTCTATCTTGACGCCAACCATACCTACGAAGCCACCCTAAGATATTTCCTCTGGCTGCTCCCCCACCTGCACAAACATTCCGTTGTCGTTTTCGACGACATTCACTGGTCGCAAGGCATGGAGAAGGCATGGAAAAAAATCCTCCGCGATTCCCCGCATGCAATTTCAATTGACCTCTTCGACCTCGGCGTGCTTTTTTTTGATCCTGCCAAAAAAAAACAACACTATGTGCTTCGATTCTGAGCACATAGTGTTGTCGAGTTCTTAAGAAAAACAATCCAACTAAGCGTGCTGCTTTTGCGTTTCAGTAACAACGCAAAGAATTTTCTCCAGCTGATTGTTGCGGTTGAATAATCCAGTGTACTTAAACTGGATTCTTTCGACTTCTTCCTCACCAATTCTCCTTGTGCTCAACTGTTCTACTGAGCCATCCTGACTCACTTTCTGCCAAATATGTTCGTAATTCATTAATTCCAACCCTTCTTTGTGAATAAACATTTCCCTGCTTTGCCCCACCAACTGGGCGCTGTTGTATCCAGAATACACTTCAAACCGCTCATTCACCTGAAGTATTTTCCCCCGACGGTCAATCAGCACATACGGCACTGACTTTTCTATTGCATTGAAAAAGGCCTCCGACTGCCCTCTCTGGCGTTCGAACTCCTCCTGAGAAACCTGCATTTCCTCCAGATTCTGGCGCATTTCCTCCTCCTGAGCTCTCATCTGTTCGGTCATCAACTGACTTTCCTCCAGCAAATGCTTCATTTTCTGATTAGCGTTAAGCGTAGCAATTACCGAAGCCAGCATGTCACCAGTCTTCTCAACCAATTCGAGCTGGAAAGGACGAATTTCTTTAAAAGACGCCAGCTCAATTACTCCCAGCACACTTTCTTCCTGGCAGACAGGCACAAGAACCACGCACTTCGGCCGGGCCTCGCCCAATCCTGAACCAATTTTCACATAGTTGTCTGGCACCTCTTTCAGCCTAAGGCTTTCTTTTTCCAGATAAA
>JAKSBZ010000338.1 GCA_022360875.1 Cytophagales bacterium
AAAATCCAAAAGAAAAATCCGGAACTGAAGATCGTGGTGCTGGAAAAGGAAAGCCAGCTGTGCGCGCACCAGACGGGCAACAACTCGGGCGTCATCCACTCAGGACTATACTACAAGCCGGGGAGCCTGAAGGCCAAGAACTGCATCTCGGGCTACAACGAACTGATCGAATTCTGCAACGCAGAGGAAATCCCGTACGAGCTCTGCGGCAAGGTCGTCGTCGCAACGACCAAAGAACAGATTCCACTGATGGAGAACCTGTACAAGCGCGGCACGGCCAACGGGCTGGAAAACATCAAGCACCTCAACAGCCAGGAAGCGCTTCGCGAATACGAGCCGCACGTGGCCGGCGTGGCGGGACTGCACGTGCCGCAAACGGGAATCGTGGATTACCGGATCGTATGCCAGAAACTCGCCGACAGGCTGCTGGAAAACGGAGGCGAGGTCCTGCTGAACCAAAAGGTTCTGAACATCAAAGAAGAGGCTGAAAAATCCACGGTAGTTACCAGCCAGACCGCTTTCGAAGCCAAGCTGGTCATCAACTGCGCCGGGCTGTACTCGGACAAGGTGGCGGAGATGACGCAGGGAAAAATCGATTTGAAAATCGTTCCGTTCCGCGGAGAATACTACAAGCTCAGCAAGGAAAAGGAAAGCCTGGTGAAAAACCTAATCTATCCGGTGCCGGACCCGAATTTCCCGTTTCTGGGCGTGCATTTCACAAGAATGGCAAAAGGAGGCGTGGAGGCAGGACCCAACGCCGTGCTGGCTTTCGCCCGCGAAGGGTACAAAAAATCGCAGATCAACCTGCCGGAGCTTTTCGAAACGCTGACCTGGCCGGGCTTCCTGAAGGTGGCTTCGAAATACTGGACTACCGGACTGGGCGAAATGTACCGTTCGTTTTCGAAATCGGCCTTCACCAA
The DNA here is from genome assembly GCA_022360875.1 of Cytophagales bacterium. Taxonomy (GTDB): domain Bacteria; phylum Bacteroidota; class Bacteroidia; order Cytophagales; family Cyclobacteriaceae; genus JAKSBZ01. The sequence goes on from JAKSBZ010000338.1 coordinate 921, forward strand.
GGCGCTGCAGGGCCTGATACCGGAAATTCAGGAAAGCGACCTGGTGGAAGGAGGCGCGGGAATCCGCGCGCAGGCCTGCGACCGCAGCGGCGGTTTGGTCGACGACTTCCTGATTTTCGAAGACGAACGCACCATCAACATCTGCAACGCTCCATCTCCGGCGGCGACTTCGTCGCTGTCTATCGGAGAGTACGTAGCTGAAAAAGCACTGCAAAGATTCTGATCCGCAAAACCATCCCCCCTGATGCAGGAAAAGCCGCCCTGACCGGACGGCTTTTCCTGTATTCTATTCTTCTTTATATCTCTAAACAGCCTTAGTCCAGCTTCAGAACCGCCATAAACGCCTCCTGAGGCACTTCGACGTTTCCTACCTGGCGCATGCGTTTCTTTCCTTTCTTCTGCTTTTCCAAAAGTTTTCTCTTACGAGAAATATCACCGCCGTAACACTTAGCCAATACGTTTTTACGCATCGCCTTCACTGTCTCGCGGGCAATGACTTTCGTGCCGATAGACGCCTGCACGGCAATTTCAAACATCTGGCGCGGAATCAGCTCCTTAAGCTTCTCGCACAGGCGCTTGCCCCACTCGTAAGCTTTGTCGCGGTGAACGATCGCCGAAAGCGCATCCACTTTGTCGCCGTTCAGCATGATGTCCAGCTTGATCATGTGCGACTCGCGGAAACCGATCAGCTCATAATCCAGCGAGGCGTATCCTCTCGAAATGGTCTTCAGCTTGTCAAAGAAGTCATAAACGATTTCCGCCAGAGGAATCTCGAAGGTCAGCTCCACACGGTCGGTGGTCAGATACACCTGATTGGTCAGAATACCGCGCTTGTCCATGCACAGTCCGATAATAGGTCCGATAAAATCGGCTTTCGAAATGATCTGCGCCTTAATAAACGGCTCTTCGATGTGCGAAGTGTAATTGGCCTCCGGAAGATCGGACGGTGCGTTCACGATGGTTTTCGTGCCGTCCTTCATGATGGCATGAAACTCCACCGACGGCACAGTCGTAATCACTGTCTGGTCGAACTCGCGCTCCAGCCGCTCCTGCACGATTTCCAGATGCAGCATGCCCAAGAATCCGCAGCGGAAACCAAAGCCCAGCGCGGCGGAAGTTTCAGGCTCCCACACCAGCGAGGCGTCGTTGAGCTGCAGCTTTTCCATGGCGTAGCGCAAATCCTCGTAATCGGTGGTTTCCACCGGGTAAATTCCGGCAAACACCATCGGCTTCACATCTTCGAAACCTTGAATGGCTTCCTGGCAAGGTTTGTCAACATGGGTTATCGTATCCCCTACTTTTACCTCTTTCGCTTCTTTGATTCCCGAAATCAGATAGCCTACATTTCCTGCAGAAATTTCCTTCTTCGGCTCCTGCTCAAGCTTCAGGATACCGATTTCGTCGGCGTTATAGGTTTTGCCGGTGTTCACAAACTTCACGGCATCGCCCTTGCGGATTGTTCCGTTCATCACGCGGAAAATAACCTCCACACCGCGGAACGAGTTGAACTGCGAATCAAAAATCATCGCCTGCAGTTCCCCGTCAGGGTTTCCTTCCGGCCCCGGAATTCTGTCCACAATCGCTTTCAGAATGTCATCCACTCCCTGGCCCGTCTTGCCGCTGGCAGGAATAATCTCCTCGCGCTCAACGCCCAGAAGATCGACAATCTCGTCAGAAACTTCTTCAGGACGAGCGCCCGGCAAGTCAATTTTATTCAAAACAGGAATGATCGTCAAGTCATTCTCCATAGCCAGATACAAATTGGAGATCGTCTGGGCCTCAATCCCCTGCGAAGCATCCACGATAAGCAGGGCTCCCTCGCAGGCGGCAATTGAACGAGAAACTTCGTACGAAAAATCAACGTGTCCCGGAGTGTCGATCAGGTTCAGAATATACTCCTGTCCTTCGTGCTGATAATTCATCTGGATCGCATGGCTCTTGATAGTGATGCCTCGCTCGCGCTCCAAATCCATATTGTCCAACAGCTGGTCCTGCATGTCCCGGTCGGCAATCGTCGAGGTCATTTCCAGCAGACGGTCCGCCAGGGTGCTTTTCCCGTGGTCAATATGCGCTATTATGCAAAAGTTCCTTATATGATTCATTGACATGTATTATCTTCCTTTTCAATAAAAATTGATCGACAAATTTAAACAATAATATACGATTTTTTAAGCGCCTCTCCCATTATTTCCCCCGAGAAACTTTCAGAATGCGATCAGGATAATTCTTTTCTTATCCTGCTTTCAATTTCTTTATAAACCTGCAGCGGCGTAAGAGTTCTCCAGGCGTCCAGCTGAAAAGCTTCTCCAAAATACAAATAACCATCCAGCCCGTAAACCTTCATTTCCTCGGCGACGAACTCCCTGGCATTGGCAAAAACCGCCCATCCGCCCGGCGAAACGGCCTCGAGCCACTCTTCGTAATAGCAGTCATCGGAACCGTGAAAATTAAACACGTTTTCCCCGATCAGAATAAACTGCGTTATGCCTGATTCCAGCAAAGGATCGACCACATGCTGCTTCAGCTGCATGATGTCATTGTACAGCGCGTCGTTCCACTCTCCGATCAGCTCCATGATAACAAAACCGTTGAGGTAATCCGCAAAAAGCACCTTCAGGTAAAGCGTTTCCGAACCGAAGCTGTCCCAGCCCGGCGCTATGTAGTAATTGTAAACGGCGTGTGAAAAAAGATCGTAGTTGGCGCTTTGTCCAAAAAATGGCGAACGGGGATCGCGTGACGAGTCATACAAATTCATCCAGTTGCCAAAATGTTCCAAAGTGTGCATAAAATACGCTTTGCTTGAGTACTTCGTACTGTTTGTTATTTTCAACCGCCGCTCTTTTATGGAATAGCAGCAGTGCTTATAATGCGGACACAAAGGTACAAGAGATTGTTAAAAAACTTTGAAAAAAAAAGCGGATTTGAATACATGACAGGCAACCGGCTGGACTAAAAGAGTGGCAGAAATCGGCAAGAAGGCCATAAAGAAAAAGAGAGCCAATCCGCATCAGCTCTCTTTTCAATCTTATAAAAAAATCAAGGGAATTTCGGGAATTTATCGAAATCCGGTTCCCTTTTCTCCAAAAACGAATTCTTTCCTTCCTTCGCCTCATCCGACAGATAGTACAGCAGCGTGGCATTGCCGGCAAGCTCCTGGATTCCCGCCTGTCCGTCCAGCTCGGCATTGAAGGCAGACTTCAGCATACGCAGCGCAAGCGGGCTTTTCTTGATCATCTTTCTGGCCCATTCCACATACGTCTCTTCCAGCTTTTCCAAAGGAACCACCTTGTTCACCAAGCCCATGTCCAGCGCTTCCTGCGCGTCGTACTGATCGCACAGGTACCAGATTTCTCGCGCTTTCTTCTGTCCCACGATGCGTGCCAGGTACGAAGCGCCAAAACCGCCGTCGAAGCTGCCGACCATCGGACCCGTCTGTCCAAAGCGCGCGTTTTCCGCCGCAATAGTCAAATCGCAGACCACATGCAGCACGTGTCCGCCGCCGATCGACCATCCGGCCACCGCCGCAACCACAGGCTTGGGAATAGAGCGTATTTGCTTCTGCAGATCCAGCACATTCAAGCGAGGCACCGTGTCCTCACCCACGTAACCGCCGTGCCCTCGCACGCTCTGGTCACCGCCCGAGCAGAACGCCCGGCCGCCTTCGCCCGTAAAAACGACCACGCGGATATCCGTGTTGTCGCGGCAGATATTCATCGCATCACTCATCTCCTGCACCGTCAGCGGCGTGAAGGCATTGTGCACACGCGGCCGGTTGATACTGATTCGGGCAATGCCCTCAAACTGGTGGAAAAGAATCTCTTTGTATTCTTTGATTGGCTTCCAGTCGTATTTCAATTCCATAATTACTGTGTTATAAACGATTTGTACTGTTCAAAAACTGACTTGTTCACCGGCCCCTCGGTCTTTATTTCTAAAAGCTTCGGCCGGCCGTCTCTTTCCAAAAATTCTGGATAGCTTTTCTCCAAATCTAAGGAATTCCCGCAAAAATAATAAGCCATCCCAAAATCCGCGGCGGAATTTTCAGCCGTAAGCGGGTTTCTCGTTTCAAAATATTCTTCCAGCTCAGGCTGCCGGGCAGGTCCGTCTATCATCCGGAAAATTCCCCCGCCGCCGTTGTTCAGCAAGACAATGCGCAGATTTTCGGGCAGATAGTTGTGCCACAGACCGTTTCTGTCGTAGAAAAACGACAAATCGCCGGTGAACAAAACCGTCAGCCGGTCCGTCGACATAGCCGCGCCCACAGCCGTGCTCACGCTTCCGTCAATGCCGCAGGTGCCCCGGTTGGCAAACACTTCGATGTTTCCCTGCGCGGCGGAAAGCCCCAGGCTGCTGGCATAACGCACACTCATGCTGTTGGCCAAATGCACATCGCAGCTTTCGGGAAGCCTTTTTATCAATCTGTTCCAGACCGGAAGCTCGGCAAAACAGTCTGCCTGCTCGGCAAAATAATGCTCCTGGCGAGCCGCAGCATTTTCTTCCCGGCGCATCCACTCGTCATTGAAAACTTCTGGCTTCTGGCTGCAATGCCGGACTCCTTCTCCGAAAAAATGCTCCGGACTTGTGCGCAGCACGCGCGTAAGCGACTGAAAAGTATCGGCCACGGGCCCTTCCTCCTGAATATGCCAGTGCGCATCAGGCTTGTGTTTTCTAAGAAAAAGCTTCAGCGGCTTGGACAGCACCGACAAGCCGAAAGTCACCAGCAAATCCGGCCGCAGCGCTTCCAAATCATTTTGCAGCAGAAAACTGTCGTGAAGCCGGACAACCCTGCTGTCCGCATGCAGATTGGAAATCACGTCTCCCGCAGCCGGCACGTTTTTGCTTTCCAAAAAGTCCGAAAGCTTCCGCATAATTTCGCTGTCCTGCTGCTGCTGCCCGCCGACAATCAGCACCCTTTCGTGCCGGTCCCACTCATTGCCAAGCACCTGCCAAAGCCCGGCCGGCAAACGGCGCTCACTGGCGCTTTCCTGAATCAGACGAACCGGCGGAAAATCCATCTGCTCCTCCGGCTGCGGATAAAACGGCTCGCGTATCGGCAAATTGACATGCACCGGCCCTTTCGGAAAAGAATTCGCCAGATTTACCGCCTCGCTAACCATGCGGTTCATCTGCCAGCGCGCATCCGGATGATCCAGCGCCACAGGAAGCTGAAAAAAGCCCTTCACGTGTCCGTTGTACAAGCCCTGCTGCTGAATCGTCTGTCCGTCCTGCTGGCCGACCCATTCCGGAGGCCGGTCGGTCGTGAAAACCACCAGAGGCACCTGCTGGTAAAACGCCTCGGCAACCGCCGGCGCATAATTATAAGCAGCGGTGCCGGAAGTGCAGACAATTCCCGACGCTTTTTTCTTTTTCAGCGAAATGCCCAGCGCCACAAAAGCCGCCGAGCGCTCATCGCTGACCGTGCGCGCTTTGATTTCCGGATGGCGGACCATCGCCAAACTCAGGTGCGCGCACCGCGACCCGGGCGAAAGCACGACGTCCCGAAGCCCCAGCCCGGCACATACCGAGGCAATATCTATAATGGGTTGTAAAATCATTCTTCAAAAAATATTTCAGGCAATTTAAGGAATGAGCGGGAAAATGAAGCGGTTTTCCAGGATGGATGTTGGGGAATTGTTTGGAGGGAGGGAATAATATGATTCTGAGATCTGCTATTAATGAGCAGAAGCCGCTGCTGTGCTGACGGAAAAGACACTGGAATGCATCCGCTGGAGGATGAAAGGCTGAGTTTTCTTGAAACCAACCTCCAAAAGCGTTAGCAGACTAAATGCTTTAGCTTTTGGAGGGAAGATATGTTATAAGCAACTAGATTTATTCATTTTCTTCATCTTCATCCGCAATGTTCTGACAGAAATGGCCATATATCAATTTTTCATCTTTGACAAACGAAAAAACAGCCCAAATCTTAGTGCCATTATTTTTTATGATTTCAAGATTTATCTCATCGTCTGTTTCGGGTTCATCCCAATCTAACTTTGTTGCCAAACGACTGCCGGTTTTAACACCCACTGATTTATCGCCAGAAAAACTAATTTTAAAATACATACTTGAATAATACTCCCAACCATAATGGTTAAATCCATTTTCATCTTTAGTATTGAAATATCTCACCCAATCATAGTCCATATTTTCACCCCTTAGTTCATACCTGTTCTTTTCGTTTGCTTTAATCTCTTCAAGATCTTCGCTTGTGAACGGAATCGTGGTTGAAGTAACTGTAACTGGGACAACAGTCTCAAGTCCTAAGAGATCGGTAACTATTAAAGAAGCATTGCCTTCTTGCTTTGCCGTCAGAACAATTTCATCTCCGTAACTTTTCACTTCCATGATGTCAACATCCTCGGTTGATGCTCTGTAAGCTGTATTTCCTTCTGTTATCTTAAATCGAAATGTTTCAGGATTTCCTAGCTTAATCTTAAAATTAAAATCAGAACGGTCAAATTTAGTTTCCCCAATACAGCTATAGACTGTAAGCTTTTGAAAAGAATCATTTTGATCTGAAATTATTACATCGGTTACTCCAAGCTTCTTTGAAGTTATGGTAACAATTGTTCCGTTTAACGTTGCATCTGCAACTGAGTCATCCGCTACATATACGTCATATTCACCGCCTCCGCCTGAAATATTCACCTCTGCGGTTTGAGTTATCATCAGTTTGACTTCTTTTTGATCAAGAGCCATCTCCGGTAATAACTGTACCTCATCATCATCGCTGTCACACGATAGAAAACCAAAATGCAGGATGGCAAATAAAATATTTAATGCATATCTTGTCTTCATCTCTTATTTTTTTGCTGGTTTTAGAAATTTTGAATCATCCCAGATGTCTAATTCATCCTTATAAAGCACCTTGGCAATTCGTTTCAACGCATTTTTTTGTTCATCCCAATTGCCGGTAAAAGGATTTAATGAAAAAATCATATTCCCTCCATAACCACCGTCAACAATTTGCTGTAAACTTCCTTCGCTTGCATAGCGATTTTGAGCAAACTCTTGACTATAAATTGACATTCCTGTTTTAGGCAGCCCTTTATATTTTTTATCTAAACCCCATGGTCCGACACCATAATCGACAATGGCCCAATCAATGTAATCACCGGGCTGGTGTCCATCCACTTCCACTAAATATCTAGTGGTTGACCATCCGTAAACAGTCATCAGCTTGTCGGGCATAATTTTTTTTGTTTCGTAAATTAACCTTGACACTGCCTCAGTCGAAGGTCTTACAAAGCCCGGAGGAGGAGGGGTTACGTATTTTGAATATTCGTCATCGAAAAATATTCCGTCCAATCCATAGGCATCACAAAAATGCTTCAACTCTAACGCAAATTCTTTAGCTGTTTCCTCGCTAAGGTTCGAAATGCCGCATGCTTCGTGTCCACCTAATATACTGATAACCACCTTCATTCCCCTGTCCTGCAAAGGTTTAAAATATTTCTTACTGTTTTGAAGATATTCAGTAACATCGCTGTCCGAATACAAATAAAGCCGCCCCGTTTCTGGATTGAATTTTATATCAGTAGAGAATAAGATAAACATGTCAATCAATAGCTTATTGCTCTTTTTAAGAGTAAAAGCTAAATGATTCAAAGGATTAATCCGAGTACAGCTTATTACCTTTATCCCATTGGCTTTTTCCGTATCCGGAAGTTTCGTCAGGTCCTTAACAAACAAGATAAAGCTATTTTTATTTGTATTCACGTTTACGTTGCCTGAAGACACTCTTACTTTCAAAGGCAATGCATAGGTTTTATTTGCATCTAACGCATCAATGGTCTTCACCTCTAAAATGGCAGCTGATGACTTTTTTTCACCTGCTTTTAATGTTATCCCCCCCGCCAGCTCATATGCTTCTGCCGGCAGCAACTCGTAGCTGGAAGAATTCTCTGTATTATATTGATTCAACAATTCAACGTCAACCTCAAACGTACCAGCAACATCAGCTGCTGCGGTTTCTGATAGACTTAAATAAAAACGATTGATTTTCACTTTGCTGAACTCAACAATTGAGAAGCTGCGTTTTCCCTCCTGATCAACGATAGATCCATAATTGCCATCGTCTAGCTGATACCTGTCCGAATCAATATTTTCTAAAACAATATCTTCCTTACAACCATTCAAACCTGTCAGCATAAATGCTGACAGCCAGATAAATGAATATTTTAAAATATTTTTCATAGTTTCTTATTTATTTGATTTGCTTGGGAGTTCTACGGGTACCCAAATCAATGGCTCTTTTGCTTCAGCATCATTCCCGTTGCCCGTATGATCCTTGACTATTTTATCAGACTTGTCGTCAAACTTCCAATATGCGACAAGACCTTCTGTGCTTGGATCGACATAGTACGGATTTTCCGCAATCTCTTGGGCAGTTCTGATTTTATTCCATATTCTCACTTCACAAATCTCACCATCCAAATAGCGGTTATTGTCATAAGAACGGCCAATAAAAAAGCTAGACCTTGCCAAATCCACCGATGAACCGGCATGCCAGGTTCCTTCAGATTGTTTTACTCCATTTACATAAATGGCAACTAAGTTATCCGTCAAATTATGCGTTAAGGCAATATGAACCCATTCGTTGATAGGCAATCCCATTTTTTCATTCGGTTTTGGGTATTTTCCATCAGACCCGGCCAATTGTATTTGATTTGACGGCCATCCTGCATCACCAATTCTCAATAAATAGTATCCTTCAATTCCCATAACGGTGGATATCAGTTTATCAAGACTTTTGGCCCTTATCAGCGCTTCAAAAGTGAGTTCAGTAAGGTTATTGCAAACTTCAGGAGTATTCCAATGGATCCTTAAATAGTTCTCAGAAATATTTGCAACGTCACTTATCAGTGTTGCCTCTTTAAACACAAAAAAATAGGTGCTTTTACTTGCCAAAACGTCCAAATTGTCAGCAGTGATTTCAACAGGCAATACGTATATTGCACTGCGGTCAAGCTCTCCCAAATTTTTGAAGTTAATAGTCATTTTCTCTGACTCTACGGCCCCAGTTTCAATTTTTACAGATCCATTGAGTATCTCAAAATTCTCTTGAGGCAAAATGATTGCATTTTCACCGTTGACCGCATTATAATTAGATACCAAATGCTCTTTAACATTAACATTCAATTGCAATGCTTTTTCTTCGGGCTTGGCAATTTTTACGATAAGGTCTTTTTCCTGGTCTGCAACGCCTTTTTTGAAATAGATAATCTCATTGTTCTCTCTTTTGTCGAGATAGGCTTTATTATCAAACGACTCATCACTTTCCTGACAGCTCCAAAGCATTGTTGCCAAAAAGAGGAGTAAATATAAATTTAATCGTTTCATTTCTTTGTGATTTTTAGTGTCGGTTCATTTTTCCTATTGCGCGTCTAACATTTCCAAAAACACCGATGCTGGAATAAAAATCTAAATTCACTTCATAGACTCCCATTCCTACAGTAGTATACTTTTCATGCTCACTTGTTACATATTCGACCACGCCGTCTATCGCCCTGACTTTATTATCAACACCCCAGTAACCCTGATCTGCTTTTTGAGGATCATTTGAAACATAGTCGACAGCAACAATAAATCGATCGATCGGTACGCTTTCGCTTATTGTAGAAAGAATGTTTAAATTGACGCCAGCAGGTCCCAGCACTTTTCCAGCGACAACTATTATATAGTCACATTCACTAAGAAAGCTCTTATCCAACAAGTTTTGCGGAAAACCTTCGAACAACAGCAATTTGCCTTCATTTTTTGACTTCCATCGTTTAATCATCTCGACCAACAAGCTTTGCTGCCGCTTATTTTCCATTTTCTCAATCTCTTCTTGGAACTGATAGCAGTCGCCCCTGAACCTGAAACTAATCCCGTCGTAACCGTATTCGTTTACAGCCTTGATGCTGTTTTGCAACGAGTCGATAAAGCAAGAAGCAAAGTCTGGAAACTGCTTCAGCGCCTCCTCATCGCCTGCGTCTTTCAATTTGTTTCTTTCTTTTTCATATGCCCATCTTATTTCATCATGGTCAATAGTAACAATGAATTTTGTACCTTTTTCTGATTGTACTTTTTTCATTTCTTCATTTTCCATTTGAGTAAGACGGTTGGAAAACCTGAAAGAAGCCATGTCCAAACTATCAGGCAACGCCCTTATATAATGTTCCAATGAAATCGATTCCTGTGTCCCATTGTCTAAAGTAATATAAGATATCTTATGAGGCGACTTTTTATAATTTCGCAAATTTTCGAGGTACTGAGCATAGGCCTCAGGGTTTTCACTTTTAAAATTGTTGTTTTCAATTTCCACTGATTCAATCTCAGTCCAGTCATCGCATGCTGCGAACAATGACACAAAAACAACCCCTAGTATATGTTTATAAATTCTATGCATTTTTTTATTTTTTTGGTTTACAATCCCACCAAACTTTCGTTGCCTGATTATCTGGCCCGTTCAAATTATCTAAAGCTTTTTGCAGGTTTGCCCTATTCTCCTGATATTCTCTTTCAGGATATGGCAAACGCCGGGCAAATTCATTATCGCCTATAACGCCATTGCTTAGATTATGAGGAGCAGGCATTAACTTAGGGTAATTTGTTCGTCTAAATTCTGCCCAGGCTTCTAACCCCAACGGGAAGTTTGCGATCCATTTTTGAGTAATGATTCTTTCAAGATTTTCTTCAAAATCTCCTGAAGAATTCCACTTCACTGAAATCTTAGAAGTTTCGCCTGCATAGCTATTTTTATCCATCGGATCAACATAAGGCTGGGGCAAATCTGTATTGTTTAGGTACTCATCTACTCCTGCAGCTTCCCATTGCTCAAATGACAAACGGACTCCTTTTTCATAAAACTCATCAGGTGTACCGCCCATGTTCCATCCCCGAAGCGCACCCTCAGCTTTCAAAAAAGCCGATTCAGCGGCATTCATCCATAAAATGCGTTCTTTAGAATCCCCAACATTCATATTACAATACATCTGTGCTTCTTCTGACGAGCTAAAGTTAATTCCAGATCTTAAACCATGAAATCCATCTTCAACTTCAGGGATTGAAGCAGAAAAGCTGCTCTTTACAAAGTACTTTTCACGCCGTGAATCGCCATAGCTGTTCATATAAGTTGTTATGTCAGCAGAAACACGCGAATCCCCTCCGTTATAGTCATACATAACCACTCTAAACGGTGACTTCGGCACAGGATAATAAGCATTGTCAACATTTAAGGTTATTACACCAAATTCATGGCTTACAGCTTCTTCGGCTTTCTCTTGCGCCAGAGCGGCATCAGCATAAGATAAACGCAGCGCCAAACGAAGCTTTAAGGAATTTGCAAATTTTATCCATTTTCCCACATTCCCTTCAAAAACCCTATCCGCCTTCGAACTGAAATTTGATTCCTTATTAGCTGTTAAGGTCGCTATCGACTCATCCAGCTCTTTAAACATTTTCCTATAAACATCTTGCTGCAAATCAAAAGGAGCAACGAGTTTTCCATCCTTACTAATCTTCGAATATGGAATGTGTCCATAAATATCCGTTATGCGATGGAATACGGCAACTTTCAGTATCTCTCCAACGCTCAGAAGCACAGGGTCTTCCGTCACATCTTTCAGCTGAATATAACTGGGATAGAATCTTTCAATTTGCGTAACAAAAGGCACAGAACTCCATCCTTGGTCAGCACTGTATGTCGCAAAGTTTCTTCCGACAAATCCGCCGTTTGAATCAGATATATACCCGCCATAGGATCCTCCAAGCAAACATTCTGCAAACTGATTTAAGTTGTTTTCAGCTGGGACAACAACATGCTGCATATTCAGCATAGCCGACTGAACATGATAGTTATCATATTCCATTTGCTCTTTTGTCGCTTCATAAGGATTTGTATTGTATTCAAGAAAATTATCCGTACAGCTAGTATAGCCCAAGGCCACACCAGCAAACATAATATTAATAACAAATTTCTTCATTTTTCTTAATCCCTTAAAATTTAATGCGGGCATTAAACCCAATACTTGAAAGACTTGGCATCATGAATTTATCAAGACCTTGATAATAGTTTCCAGTTGTAGCTACTGTTTCCGGATCAAATGGCGCTTTACAATAAAACATGAATAAATTCCTTCCGACAATTGAAAGGGTGACGTTTGCTGCATTGAAAAATATCTTCTTTGGAATATTGTATCCAATGCTAGCCTCCTGCAAACGCACGTTTGTTGCACTGTAAGTGTAATACTGTGGAACCACTTTTCCGACTGTTTCATACCATTTCTGGGCATTCACCACATCGCTGCCATTAATTATCACTCCGCCATTATCTCTAGCATCTGCAGATGCTTTCGAAACTCCATAGCGGTCTAATATCGCTTGCGTTTCTGAATATACAACTCCGCCCAAACGTGCTGATATCAAGAATCCTAAATTGAAATTTTTATATCTAAAATCATTTCGCCATCCTAAGTTAGCTTTGGGCAAAACTGATCCGAGCAATATTTTGTCTACAGTCTTGTCGATCATTACATTTCCTTCTTCATTAATAAAAATATCACCTTCGCTATCCCTCACTAAATCGACAGTAGAGTATAGATCCCCTAAGGTTCCCCCTTCTTTAAGAATAAATCTAGCAGAATTCAAGCCGCCAACGTCCAACTCATCTTTCGATATAGCCTTGCCAGTCTCTGCGTGATAAAAGTTGTCAACCAATTTAATTATCTTGTTTTTGTTTTTACTTAATGTAAAATTGGAAGTCCATTTAAAATCTGTTAATCCGATTTCGCAGCCTAGCGCCAGCTCAATTCCTTCATTTTGCACATTCCCTGTTTGAATATACAATGATGAATAACCCGCAGATACTGAGATATGAGGATTAAATGTTTGGTTGAACGTTCTGGCTTTATAATAAGTAAAATCGATATTGAAATATTTTAAAAATCTCGTTGATAATCCTACTTCAAATGACTCTGTTGTCTCAGGCTTTAAGTCGTACATCGGATAGCTTGATTGGGTTTCCCAAGCGTTGTTGGACCCGGCAAAACCGTAAGTCGGGTTTGCGAAAAACCTTTCGAACGGCGTGCCTACCGACGCAAAAGATGCTCTGAGTTTTGCATATTCTATTTGCTCCGGCAATGAAAAGATTTCGGATAATACGAAAGAAGCCCCTATAGAAGGATAGAAAAATGATTTAGCGTTAGAATGCAGCCCCGCCAGTTGTGAAGCCCAATCATTTCGCCCTGTAAGAGTTAGGAAATAGGCATCTCTATAGCCTAGCTCAGCACTTGCAAAAACTGACTGTATCTGGTCATGCCAACCCGTTTGATCTCTGATTGTCGTTAAATCATCTAATTGAGAAACGGTAAATACATTAGGCAATCCATCATTTTGTATTGGACCGTTTACATTAAGCCTGTCATACTTCATGTCAGAATATGAAGCGCCAATATTTGTGTGTAACGATATGCCGCTATTGAAGTCCCTGTCGATATTCATCAAGATATTGGCATAGGTTTGTTTTGCCTCAATTTTACTTACCCCGTAATATCCATTATCAGAGCCCGATGTAAGTGTTTTGTGAGAAGATGCGTACAGCTTACCTTCTGCATGCGTTGTCGAATTATCTATGCGCACTTTTCCCGCAAAATTAGTAACCCCTCGGCCTGCCACAGGTCCCGTATTGTTTCGTGGAAAAATCCTTAAAATTTATTGAAAATTTTCTTTTAGGGGGAGCAGTTCACCTATCCGGTTGATCGGATGCTCATTG
>JAKSBZ010000048.1 GCA_022360875.1 Cytophagales bacterium
AAATTTGTAGATCACCTGCCGTTAAACCGGCAGCTAAAGCGCTTCAGGCGGAGCGGAGCAGAAATTGCCGAAAGCACCCTCAACGGATGGATCAAGGCGCTTTTTCTTTTGCTTCACCCCCTTTATGAAGAACTGCGCCGGCAAGTATTGCTTCAGACTTATTTGCAAGTCGATGAATCCACCATCAAGGTGCTTCAAAACAAAAAAAGCAAGACGCACCAAGGATATATGTGGGTGTACCATTCCCCTGTGCGCAATTTGGTGCTTTTCGAATACCACAAGGGCCGGGGAAAAGAAGTGCCCAAAGAAGCCTTGAAGGCGTTTGCCGGACACTTACAAACCGATGCTTACACCGCATATGAAGTCTTCAACGGCAAAGAAGAAATCATTATGCTGGCTTGTTGGGCGCACGCGCGCCGAAAATTTCATGACGCCCAGTCCAACGACAAAGCCAGAGCGGAACATGCGCTTAAAAAAATCGGCTGGCTTTACAAAATCGAACGATTTGCTCAAAACGAGGAATGGACAAATGAAGAACGGCAAAACCTGCGTCAGGAAAACGCCATTCCGATTATCGACAAGCTCTTAGAATGGGCCGCAAGAGAATACCCAAGCGCGCCTCCCAAAAGCCCGATCGGAAAGGCCCTGGCCTATATACTGAAGCTGTCCGGCCGTTTGAAAAATTACTGCCTGCAAGGAAATCTTTGCATTGACAACAACCCAGTTGAACGACTAATTCGCCCGCTCGCCTTAGGCCGAAAAAACTACCTTTTCGCAGGAAATCACGAAGCCGCTCAGTGGGCCGCCATGTTCTATTCCTTTTTCGGAACCTGCCAAGCGAACGACATCAACCCATATGAATGGATGGTGCACGCTCTCACCAAAATCAATGAGCATCCGATCAACCGGATAGGTGAACTGCTCCCCCTAAAAGAAAATTTTCAATAAAATTTCAGGATGTTTTTGAGAAGCAACTCATGACCTGTGGAAGACCGAAGGGTTACT
>JAKSBZ010000284.1 GCA_022360875.1 Cytophagales bacterium
ATGCTTGCGTTCGTTATTCCGAATTTCGCAAATGGCTCTGCTGGAATATTGTAAATAACCTGTATGTTTTTAAGAGCTAAATAGCTTCCGTCAACCACCCAAAGAGAGCTGTTTTTTGTATTTTCTACCTGACTGGCTGTGGACGATCTTGGACGAGTTGCGGTAGCTGCCGTTTCGGGGGTCCATCTATTTTCGTAACTATACTTTAGAATCGCACTTGCGTGGCCCCATCCTCCAGCACGCCGAAGGGCGCCTTGCAAAATACGGGACACTTTTGAGGCTCCTGCCCAATTTGAGGTTAAGCTGAATCGTTTGTACTCAATTCCAAAATTTATTCCGCCGGTAATTCCTGGATATTCGGTGTGTCCTATTGATTTTTCATCTTTTTTGTCAATCTTACCGTCGTTATTCAAATCTGCATATATACAGTCACCGGGTTGAATTGTTGGCTGCACTTCCTTGGCATCCACATTGTTGTTATTCAACTTTCCTTCTTCGTAAAAACCTAAAAATTCATAGCCGAAAATTTGCCCGACAGCTTTGCCGGTACTCATTGCCCACGGCGCATCGTGTAAAGGTAATTCATCTTTATAGATTACTTTGTTCTTGTTGAATCCAACATTAAACCCTGCATTAAACCGAAAATCTCCTTTTGATTTTCGATAATTCAATGAAAATTCATAACCGCTGTTTTCTACTTCTCCTAAATTGACTGTCGGAGGAGTGAAAGCAACATAAGAAGGGATCGTATTCCGTTCAATCAAGATGTCCGTTCTATTTTCAGTAAAATAATCAAAATTGAATTCTAATTGACCTTCAAAGAATTTCGCATCTAATCCTATGTTCTTTTTTCTGGCGGTTTCCCAAGTCAAAAGGGTGTTGCTTACAGCCCCTTCATTTGCTCCTGGCTTCCAGTTATTATTGGTATTGTCGCCAAAATTATAACCGCCGCTCCAAACATAGGTGCCCGGCAGGTATTTAAAACGCGCATGCTTATCACGCCCCTTATCCGAACCTACTATACCATAAGATCCTCTAATTTTTAAGTAAGGTATCCAGTCAATATTCCAGAAATCTTCTTCTGAGATCACATACCCCAAAGAGAAAGACGGAAAAGTTCCGAACCTGCGGTCTTTATGAAAATTTTCTGACCCATTATAACCGATTGAAAAGTCAAACAGATATTTACTCGCATAGTCATAAGTCATCCGCCCTACTAATCCTACATATCCGCTGGGTAAATCGGTGAAGTATTTTGGATAATAGGTTCGCTTTGCGTTATACATAGCCAGCACACCAACTGTATGATCTCCAAAAGACTGTTTGTAGTTTAAGGCGCCTTCTATATAAAAATTTCTTCCCTTTCCATACTCTTGCGTATTCGATTTTTTTCCAGCGCCATCGTTATACAAAACATGAAGAACTTTATACGGATCTTTTACGGGATAATCATCAGGCAGCCAAGTCATGTCTTTTCTGAACATCGGTACATATTCTTCCAATAATTCATTTTCAGTAAAATAAAAATCGTAAGAACTATTATACGATCCTTTTACATTAACAGAGAGTCCTTTTAGCAGGTAATCTAATTTCTGTTTTACGGCCAAATCAATATTCAGCTCATACTGGCGTTTAGTCCTCAGCCCGTTATTATAAAAGCCTTCACTTGATTGATCAGGAGCGTATTTGCTTTTACGATATAGTCTGCCGTCAATAATACCGCCGCCGCTGACAGGTGAACCATTTTCGATTTCTCTCCAAACTGAATCATCATTTTTGGATCCTCCAGGCCGCGAAGTTATTTTATTTCTGCCGCCAAGATTAAGCTGCAGCGTTGTGGTTTTTGTTAAATCAAAATCTAAATTGGTTCGGTAATTAAAACGCTGGTAGCGATAATCATAATCCAGTTCAGGTATTAAGTCATATCCGGCAAACATACCTTTTTGGTCTAAATAACCCAGCGACACGAAATACCTGATGTTTTCAGTTCCTCCGCTTGTATTGAAGTTGTGTTGGTATTGCGGAGCAATATCACGAGTGTACAATCCCCAAGCATCTTTGTCTGGATACATGG
>JAKSBZ010000270.1 GCA_022360875.1 Cytophagales bacterium
GGCGCTCTTTGCGATGTTCTCGGGGCTCATGGTGAGCGTGTATGGGTTTCTGACCGACGTGCCGGATGACTTTGACTACGCGCTGTCCTTTGAGGCCGATCCCAAGCTGCTCCAGTTCATATCGATAGGCGCGGCGCCCGCCGGCGTGATGGGGGCGATCGCGTTCATCATGTCCAGGTATTATGGGTCGAGGCCGGTGGGCCTGCTTTTGATAGGCGGCGGCGCCGTCATGCTGGCCGGAATGTACGTGTGCCACGTGATGCTTGAGAGGATAGACGAGGCGTACGTCACGGACGCGCTGGCGATGACCCCCTACGTGTTCATGGGGATGTCGGCTCCCGTGGTGGCGTTTGGCGCGCGCCTGTTCAAGCGCAGGAAGAGGCGGCCGAAAAAAGAGTACTTTTAGCGTGCCGCTATCGCCATTGCAGATATCGCGGTGCCGCAGCCGTACTGGCCTGCGCGCTCATATCTTGCCCAGGCGCTTTATGTACTCCTGCTGCGCCATCTCGTAGGACTCCTTGTCCCCGATGTCCAGGAAACTGTTTCTTGGCGCGATGTACCCTGACACCGTCCTTTTCTGGGCTATGGCTTTTTTGATGAGCGCGTCCATGCCGTACGGCTTGTTTGCCGGAATCATCCTGATTATGCCCGGCTCCATTACGTAGCATCCCATGTTTATCGTGGCCGCAATCTCGGGTTTCTCCCTCCAGTCGGTCACCCTGCCTGACCCCGTGGTCTCTATGACCCCGTACGGCAGGTTGGTCTTGTACGTGCTGAGGCCCATGGTGGCAAACGCCTTTGATTCCTTGTGGTGCTTTATCATGCCCCTCAGCGAAAAGTCGTATACCGCGTCCCCGTACATGCACACAAAGGCCTTGCATCAGCCAACCATCCCCGTTTGGAAGGAGATGTCCGCACCTGACTGTGAAGCCATAGTCAAAGAAGGAAAGTTGGAAGTAAATACCACCACCGGCCCCCGCTCATTTCCCACTTCTTTGGACTCCCTGCCCCAACATATAATATTTGAGACGATGAATGTTGGAGAAGTTAGTATACTGCCTAATAACCAGGAGTCATGCAGCGGTGAGACCCGACGAGTCCTCGACAACCGAGGTAAGTGGGTGACCGTCTCAGATCTCCTTGGCTGGCAGACCAAGGAGATTTTCATCGAGCGTGCCCGCCTACGGTTTCTGAAAGGACCTCACGGGTACAAGCCTGCTATCAACCTGGACTCACACCAACAGCTGGATGACTCATGCAGGGCAGACACTGACCATTGCTACTCAAGACCAAACACTTACTCATATCAAAAGGTGGAGAACAAGTGTGCTTTTGACAAAATAGTCACAGTAGAGGGCAAAGAATACCAGCTACCTGACAACCGGACCGCTTTTGTGTCAGA
>JAKSBZ010000095.1 GCA_022360875.1 Cytophagales bacterium
ACAGGCCCTTCTGCCCGGCTGCGAGGTTACGCCGGTAGAACGCGTTCGACGCCTCGGCCGTGGAGAAGCCGGCATATTGCCGGATGGTCCAGGGCCGGGTCGTGTACATGGTCGGGTAGGGGCCGCGCAGATAGGGCGGCAGCCCCGGCCAGGTGCCGGTCGTGTCGAGGCCGGCCGTGTCCTCGCTGCCGTAGCACCGCTTCAGGGCGAGGCCCTCCGGCGTCATCGACGGCACGGCCTCCGGCGCCCCGACCGGCGCGGCGGGAGGCGTCCACGGCATCGCGGCGAAGTCCGGAATGCGGCTCATGGCGTTGGGCCCGGTTGTTACGTTGCCGCGATTGTACCGCTCACCGGCCCGTTCGGCCATTCGTCAAAGGATCGTGGCTTTGGGGCGGGGGGCGTTGAAGCGTTTGGGGGCTTGGAGGCCGAGGGGGACGGTTTCGATCACGCTACTGACGTCACTTATTTGCGTCATGCTGCCCTTTCACCATTGGGCGCTTTTGGGCCATAGCCGGCCTTCATCGCTCATAGACCTTCCGCAATGCAGTCCCTTGGACCAGCCATTCGGTGCGGATAGGACAAGGTCTTGGCAACAAACCTCGACTTTCGCGAACCACGCGGCCTTTCCGCGCCCAAGACAGCAATTTCGGCCTTCAGGTCGAAGCAAACCAGTAGAGGGAGAACCGAAGTGGACCGGCTTTCGGCAAGGACATAGTGTCACTCAAACCGAGAGAGCAAACGATTCCACGGTGACCAAGATCTCTACAGCGATCCTGATCGGCAATACCGAATACGTGCACGAGTACCCGCTGCCCTGCTGCAGCGAGGACACAGGCGCGATGCAAGCGCTGTTCGAGGCTACTGGGCGGTTCGAGCACATTCGTACACACGTCAACCTGGACGCCGATACAATGCGGGATGCTGTCCGGGATGTCTTACGGCCCGAGGACAAACACGAAGAAGTGCTCTTCTATTTCTCGGGACATGGCACGCACACCGGGTCCGAGCTCTATCTCTGCGGGACCAATTTTGACAGTGGCCGCCCGAATGAGACAGGTCTTCCATACGGCGAGCTTATGGACCTCTTTCGCGCCGCCACGCCGGATGTGCTTGTCACGATCATCGACGCCTGTTTTTCCGGTGCGCTGCTTGTCAAGGGTGACCGCCTACT
>JAKSBZ010000401.1 GCA_022360875.1 Cytophagales bacterium
AGTTTAAAATTTTTGGAAAGGAAAACGAAACCCATCAAGAAAATGGTTTCGAGAAGCAAAAATTGGAACACAAAGAAAAGTTAGAATCAAAACATATCAAAATACTCGTTAATTAAAATAAAGCAGTATGATATATTTTAATAATTTACACATTCAAGAATCTTGGATTTTAATCCTTGTATTTCTTGTGGTTTGCCATTTGCCAATGTTATTGGTTGGGAAAAAAATTAAACGATTAGTGAACTTTTCTTTTGCTAGCAAAAAAGTAAAAGTACAATCTGTTTTGGTGATGATAATATTTTATCTATTACTAATAATAGCCTTGTTTTATCCCATTACAAAAAGTCTTACACTAAGTTTTATTGGATATTTTCTTTATGTATTGGGAGCTTTAGGAATACTCATTAGCTATCTGAATTATTTTACCACAGCAAACAATGAGTTAATAACCAAAGGACTTTATCAAGTTTCACGCAATCCAATATATGTATTTACTTTTATAATGATGATTGGTATTTCTGTTTTATGTCAATCTTATGTAATAGCAGCAATGCTTATTCTTTATTTTATTATTCAACATCCAATTATTAAGGAAGAAGAAAAATTTTGTATAGATGCTTATGGCGATGATTATATAAAATATTATACGCAAATACGCAGATATTTAGGACGAAAATAAAATTTTAAGATCATGAAAAATTTAATAATTATATACATTTTGTTAATGGTATTTACATTATCTGTTAAAGCACAAACAGGTAGAGAAATTATCGAAAAGGTAAAAAATCGCCCCGATGGTGATACTAGATATTCCGAAATGACAATGAAGCTTATCAATAAACGGGGGCGCGAACGTCAGCGGAAAGTAAAATCGTACTCGATGGATATTAATAAAGATAAAAAAACAATTATGTTTTTTGAATATCCCGGAGATGTGCGTGGTACAGGTTTTTTAACTTGGGATTACGATAAAATAGGCAAAGATGACGACAAATGGTTGTATTTACCAGCGATGAAAAAAACTCGTCGAATTAGTGGTTCATCAGCAAAGAAAGATTATTTTATGGGAACCGATTTTACCTACGACGATATGGGTAATAGAAATGTAGATGAGGATGAGCATAAACTTCTGAAAGAAGAAAATGTGGATGGAAATATTTGTTGGGTGATAGAATCGAAATCAAAAGATAGTAGAG
>JAKSBZ010000198.1 GCA_022360875.1 Cytophagales bacterium
CGGTCATGGCGCCGTCGCCGATAATGGCAATGTGATGTTTGTTCTTTTCCTTTTTGTACTGCGATGCTACAGCCATGCCCAGAGATGCCGATATGGAAGTGGAGGAATGCCCAACTCCGAAAGCATCGTAAGGACTTTCGCTTCTTTTCGGGAAGCCGGAAATGCCGCCGTATCTGCGGTTGGTGTGGAACTCGTCGCGCCTGCCGGTAAGGATTTTGTGTCCGTAGGCCTGGTGACCCACATCCCAGACGAGCTGATCCTCCGGGGTGTTGAATACATAGTGAACGGCGGTTGTCAACTCTACAACTCCCAGGCTGGCGCCAAAATGTCCTCCGTATACCGATACATTGTCAATTATATATTGTCGAAGTTCCTGACACAACTGTGTCAGTTGCTCGGGTTTTAGTTTTTTAAGATCCTCCGGCGAGTCAATCTTTTTCAATAATTTTCCCGGTTGTATGAGCATGTGCAATAATATTAAACCGTGCGAATACCTCCTCCAGACCACAAGGGGGGGAGATGAGCTATTCGTATTCTGTTCCTTGTAACAGGCAAAAATAAGGCTTTTTTGCAGAAAAAAAGCGAAAAATAAATTTTCTTCAAATCAGCCTGAGCACAATTCATCGGTGATAAGGAATCGGTTTTAAATTAATATTTTTCAAACGAAATAATAGTATTTATTCAAATTATTTGCAGCTTTAGGTCTCGTTGAGTACATGAGATTTCATAATTATTAAAGAAGTATGGCGCGGGAATTTGAAGTGAAGCTGCCGCTATTTGAAGGGCCGTTCGATTTGTTGCTGTTCTTTATTGAAAGGGATGAGCTTGATATTCACGATATTCCGATTTTTCAGATCGCGGAGGAATTTCTCGGCTATCTGAAACAGCTGGAAGAAATGGATATGGAGGGGGCCAGTGAGTTTATTCTGGTTGCCTCTACGCTGATGCGAATCAAATCCAGGATGCTATTGCCCCGGATGGAATTGGATGAGGAAGGCGGGGAAATTGATCCGAGAGATGAGCTGGTAGCTCATCTTTTGGAATACAAGAAATACAAATCTGTTCTCGGTGTTTTCAGCCGGTGGGAAGATGATAACCTTTCCCGTATGGAGCGGGGCAATGTGCAGGAAGACGTGAAAGGTTTTGCCGAGCAGATGGATGTTGCCGAGGAGGAGCTGATGCATGTGGATTTGTACAAGCTGCTCAAAGTCTATCAGCGGGTTTTGGCCCGGTATGAGCGAACAAAAGACCAGCCAGTGCACAGTGTGGCACAATATCCGTACACCATTGAAGGACAGAAAGCAAGTTTGCTTGAAAAGCTAGGCGAAGTTCCCAGGCTTTCTTTTAAGGAAATTATTCAGGAAAGCGGGAGCAAAGTGGCGGTCATTTTCAATTTCCTGGCTGTTCTGGAAATGCTGCAGCTTCGACAGATTGCACTGACCCTCGGTGAGGGATACAACAATTTTTGGATAGAACGGGCGGAAGGACAGAATTGATTTCTGAGCGCGTCAAAATCCGGGAGCGAATCGTTTGCAGAAATTGTTTGATCCGTTCGGTTTCCCAGAAGAATTGCTTAATTTGTGTTGGCATTTGCCAAAGAAACAACGAAATATTCATGAAGATCTCTTCCAGAGAGGCTTTAAAGACACTTAACCCAAATAAAGTATGGATACCCATGCTTTTGGGGCTTGGAATTGTAGCCTATATATTTTACCGAGACGATCAGTTTACCGCAGGCACGTTTAAATTGGCATTGCACGCTCGGCCGGGGCCTTTTTTGGTGGCACTGGCCGTGATTCTAATGCGCGATCTCGGCTATATGTACCGCATACGAACGCTGACAGAAAAAAGGCTGAGCTGGATCAGGGCTTTTTACGTGATTATTCTGTGGGAATTTGCTTCGGCTGTAACGCCTTCAGTAGTGGGAGGAACAGCCATTGCGGTGTTTATTCTGATTATGGAGGGATTGAGTCCCGGTCGTTCGACGGCCTACGTGATGTTGACGGCCATAATGGACAACGGCTTTTTTATTCTTTTCGCCCCGATCGTGCTCATTTTCGCCGGAATGGATGTCTTCCCGATGGTTACAATAAAAGAGTGGGATATGAACCTGGAGACCATTTTTTGGGTAAGCTACGGACTTTTTGCTCTTTATCTTTTTCTGTTTCTTTACGCACTGTTTATTAACCCGAAAGGGTTTAAACGTCTGTTGCTTCGCATTACCTCTGGCCGGGCGACAAGAAAGTGGCGAAGGGGCGCCTACAGTTTTGGAAAAGATATGTGGCAGGCTTCGCATCAGCTGCGCGGGAAGCAGAAGCGTTATTGGTTCAAGATTATAGGCTCGACGGTTTTCGTTTGGTTTGCCCGTTATCTGATGCTCAATTCGCTGATTTCTTCCTATGTGAAGATTGACTGGCTGGATCATCTTGACATTTTCGGAAGTCAGATTATTATGTGGGTGATCATGGTGATATCGCCTACTCCGGGGAGCAGCGGCACGGCTGAGTATTTTTTCATCGAATTTTTCAATAAGTACTTAGGAGATTATACAGCCCTCACGAGTGTGATCTGGCGGATGCTTTCCTATTATCCTTATCTGGTACTGGGAGCTATATTTTTGCCTAAATGGGTCCGTCAGCGGATGATCGCCAACCGCAGGCGCCTGCGTGAAATCAAATCCAGAAATTAATATGCATCACTTGCTTGATTTTTTAAAAAAGCTAAAAGACCACAATACAAAAGAGTGGATGGAAGAAAACAGAGACTCGTACCTTCAGGCGCGGGGAGAACTGCTGGATTTTACAGAGCGGCTGATACAGGGAATGGGTGCGTTTGATCCGGAATTGCTGAATTTGGACCCGAAGAAAAGCGTATTTCGGCTGCACAGGGATGTGCGCTTCAGCAAAAACAAAGAACCTTACAAGACTAATTTCGGGATTTTCCTGGCTCCCGGCGGCAAAAACAGCGGGAATGCGGGTTATTATGTGCATTTGCAGCCCGGCGGGAAAAGCTTTTTGGGCGGAGGAATCTATATGCCTGACGCCGATGTTTTGCGAAAGGTGAGACAGGAAATTGATTACAACGGCGAGGCACTGGAGGAAATTGTGAAGGACAAGAACTTTCGAAGGGTTTACAGTGAATTTGACGGCGAGCGCCTCAAGACAGCTCCCAAAGGGTATCCGAAGGATCATCCCCGGATTGAGTGGCTGAGGTTGAAACACTACATATTTTTTCATAATGTTTCGGACGATCAGGTAAAAAGTGTTAACTTCGCGCAATTTACAGTTGGTCAACTGAAGGCGCTTAAGCCTTTTGTCGATTTTCTGAATACTGCAATTGTTTAGCTTATATTTTTTACATGAAAAAGTTTTTATTCTCCATTTTTCTTTCCCTCATGATGTGGGGGGGCTTCACAGCTGAAGCGCAGATTTTGCCTACAAAACTGAAAATCACTATCTTGGATGAAACCGGGAATATAGTGAAAGGCGCACAGGTGGTTCTTTATGAAAAAAAGAAGGACTACTATAACGAAAAAAATCCTGTATTTACAGGCAAGACCGATATGAAGGGCCGCGTTACCTTTAAAAAACTGAAACCGATTGCCTACTACGTAATGGCAAAAAAAGGAAAACGTGATAATCAGGGAGGCGGTGAAGTAACGGGCAAGCTGAGGGCCGGAAGGGTCAACAAGAACACGATTGTGATTCAATAAAGAGTTTGAAAAGTTGCCTTGGCAACTTTTTTTGTACCCGGCCCTTTTAATGAAAAGGCTTGGGTCAGCGAGAATATTCATTATCAAATAAAATCGGAAACATTGGAAAGGACCAGAGCACAAGAATCGAGAGCGGCTATTGAACGATTGTATATCGTAATGCGTCATTTGTTTAACAGGGGGTATTATAAACCTTTCGGAGAATCGGGCAAGGCGATTATCCATGCGCTGCTGACGCTGGAGCCGGAAATTTACGGTTCATTTGCCGATGAGGAAAAAGTGGAGTTGGAAGGGCTTGTGTACGTGATTGACCGCCTTCCAAAAGGTATTGAGGCTTGCCGGTTGATTACTCTTTCTTCGGATGAAGGGCTGCGCAATACCGACTTTGAAGTGATTACTCCGTCCAAGCGAAGAAGGAACTGCTACCGTATCGATGAGGAGCAGATGTTTATCGAGGTGACAAGGGGAAGGAGTGAGATTTATGATATCCTGGCACACCTGACTTTCCTGTTTGTGGAGGCGCGGAAGATTGCCCGCCGGGCGATTGATTCGAACGGAAACAAGACTCGTGAATGGCTGAAGATTGAAGAGATTGTACAGTCCAGCTCTTTGCGCGAAAAAGAAAAAGCCCTAACCTATATGGGCACAATTCTCGGACGGACTTACGGAGAAGTTGCGCATACCTACGAGCGTTTTCAGGAAAACGCCGGAGGCAATTCAGGACTTTTTGATGTAATATATTGGCTGGGAACCCTGGCGATAGAAGAGCTGAACGGGAAGGAGCGCAAAATTACTTTTTCTCCTTCGCTGCGTGAGCGCATCGGCCACCATATTTATGGTGAGCGCTGGGCTGACCAAATCAAGCAAAAGCTGCAGGAGCTGGGGCTTATGGACCGTCCGCTGCACATCATTAGCGCCAATTTGCACAGTGTGATGAACAGCCTGTATGCCAAAGCGGCGCTGGGCAAAAAGACAACGGCGGATCTGAGTCTTGAGGAAACAGCAATGCTGCTGAGCAAGAAGGGAAACGGACACTATATTGACAAGGTGGCCGACTATGCGCGCAAAAACGGAATGGTGACCCTGCACGACAACAACGGCACGAACATATCGGTGCAGCTTTTTGATACGGAAAAAATCAACATGAATCTGCTTCCGGGCGAGCTGCAGGTGGACAAGAAGACCGCGGCGGCCAATAAGCCCGTGATTTTGGTGATGGATTACGCTTTTGGCGAGCAGGCTTATGAGACTATGGATGAATTGCTGAAGCCTTTTAAGAGAGGCGGTCAGGTGAGCTATATGAATGTGCATTCGATTTCGGTAATGGGAAAGGCAGGCATCTTGGGAGGCAATAAAGGGGATATTATGATTCCGACGGCCCATGTGTTTGAAGGCACGTCGGATAATTATCCTTTTGCGAATGCCTCTGCAAAAGATGAATTTTCCGGCAACGGCCTGAATGTGTACGAAGGAGCGATGCTGACGGTTTTGGGAACTTCGCTTCAGAACAAAGACGTTTTGCGTTACTTCAAAAATTCTTCCTGGAGTGCTGTGGGGCTTGAAATGGAAGGCGCGCATTATCAGAAGGCGATTCAGGCGGCGGCTAAGATCCGTCGGGTAATCAGTGAAAACGTTGTGCTTCGTTATGCTTATTATGCCTCGGATAACCCGTTGATGACAGGCCACACACTGGCTTCCGGGAGTCTTGGACTGATCGGTGTTAGACCTACTTATATGATTACCACGTCTTTTCTTAATCAGATTTTCCGCCAAAACAGGATTGATGAGAAAAATACGAAGGCTGAAAATGAGTTGATTTAAGGGGTCTGGAAATCAAATCAAAAAAACCTAAACATGCACTTTTTCGGAACTGTGAAAAAGTGTCTGTTTAGGTTTTTTTTGGACTGCAAAACTTTGTTGAAGCATTATCCTCTATGAAGAGGCTTCAAAAAGAATGGTTACTGAACCGTCTGTTTGCTTTCAAGCGTTAGTTCGGATTCAGCAGTCATTTTTTTTTGGCTGACTTCTCTGGCCTCTTCTTTTTTAATGAATCTCATATAGTAGAAACCGTACATGGCCACAGCGATGAAACAAACCAACGGCACAACGAACGAATATTGAATGCTGTGGAAATGGTCAGAAATGCGTCCTTGGATGGCAGTAAGAACAGCACCTCCTAAAAGAGCCATTACCAAGCCGGAACCGCCGATTTTGGTGTCTTTGCCGAGTCCGCGCACTGTCATTCCGAAGATGGTCGGGAACATAAGCGACATGAAACCGGAGATGCAGACCAGCGCGATAACCCCCGTCATGCCGCCCACAAAGATGACGATCAGGGTCGAAAGGATCGCGAGTACAGCCGCGGCGAC
>JAKSBZ010000402.1 GCA_022360875.1 Cytophagales bacterium
AAAGACGTAGTTTTTCCGACGTATTCGCCGCTTCCCGGATTTACGGGTTTTACAGGTTCAACAGGAGTTACAGCTCCCTTCATATTCAGCTCTTTCGGGCTCCTGATATAAAGCTGGTGTGCGTTTTCTTCGCCTTTGGCGTCAAAATAGCCAATTACGCCGATGAATGTTCCCTGGCCCGTAGGCACAAGCTCGTCGCGGAAATTGGCGAATTTGCTGGTCTTAACCTCTATGACACCTGTGGCGTCTTTCAGTTTGTGGTCAACAAAAGGATAACTGATGTCTTTTTGAGGAGCTTCTGAAAAAGTTTTTTTGTCATCCTCCAAAAAGCGGGCGTCTTCGATTTTTACCAGAATCCCCTGGTTGTTTTTGTTGCTCTTGATTTGCGCAATTGTCAGGGTTTTCGGGGCAAGTTCTACGCTGCTTTTCTCCCAGAAAACTTTTTCAAACGAATTGATGGCCTGTACTTTACTGCCTTTTGGATGATCAGGGTCCTTGGGGTAATCCGCAAAATAGTCTCCTCCAATTTGGTACAGTCCGTTCTTTTTTGTTACCACGTTACCCTTCAGGTTGATATGGATCAGATTGCCTTGCGTGTAAGGGTTGGATCCGGTTACGGCCAGAGCCATTCCCTGGACAGCATCAGTTTGTCCGGCTGGGTCCTGGATAAAAACCTGCTTGTATATGTTGCTTGTTTTTCCATCCATAGAGATTACAGCTTTTAAAGCAATATTCTCTTCGACTCTCCAAAACAGCTTGTTCGGGTTCTTCTGAATGTAGCTTTCGTACATGTTTTTTAGTGTCCCGATATTCTTGTACTGAGAATCAGCAGGCACAACATCGGTCAAAGCGCGGGGAGAAGGAGTGTCAAATTCCTGATCAACGCATGCTCCGAGGCTCAACAGCGCAAACAAGCCGACAGCTAAGCCCAGAAATGATTTATATGATTTATTTAACATAGCAATTCTTGTTATAATTTTCTGTAGAACGTCATAAAAGCGTTTCTATTTTGCCCTTTGGCTTAAAATGAAAGGCTTAGTGTTACGTAGTACGATCTGCCGTAGTTGTAGTAGTACGCAGACGGGAACCGGTCTGCTTGTTTTCTCAGCTGCTCATAGCCGCCGGTGACGAACTGGTTGTCCAGAATGTTGTTGGCGTTGGCGCTGAGATAAAGCATAACGTTGTTGAATTTCCATGACTTTCTGAAAGACAAGTCCAGCGTAAAAGCGCCGTCCACTTCTTCAGGCAGTCTCAGATCATCCGGTTCCCTTTTAGGTCGTCTGACAGGGTTCATGGAGATGTAATTCTGTCCCAGGTAGTTGGCGTCAATATTGAACGACCAGTACTTTGGTGAGCGGTACATAGCCCCCAGCGAGTATGCGGTTTGCGGTCCGCCCGGCAGTTTGAAATATTTAACAAAAATGTTTTCCGTGTTTATTGGATTCCCTCTGTTGTCCTGGAATTCCTGAACATTCGGGTTGTTGAGGAAAAGGTTCTGGCTGATTGATGCCACACCGTTCAGTGAAAGGGCAGAAGTAAGCTTGGCGTCGAATCCAAATTCCAGGCCCACGTATTCCTCATCCATTTCTGTAAGAACAAGATTGTTGAAGGTTCTTAAGTCGTCATTGAAATACCCCATGATTTTGGTCTTGTCAAGCTGATGGAAGGCGTAACCTGTAAGGGTGGCTCTTAGTCCCGGCGAGCGGTAAGAGTATGACGCTTCTCCGCCGTAGTTGATTTGGTTTTTCAGATTGCCAACCACTGCGTTTCGAGTTCTCGGAGAAATAAATGAATTTCTGGTTGTAGGCGCCTGGGTTTCAATCATCCCGTTTACTGAAAGATAGTTTCTTCCATTGATTTTGTAGGTGGCACCGGCTTTAATGCCTCCGTCGATGAAGTAAAGCTTTTTGGATTCTCCGTACGAAGTGAAATCCGTCGGTGCAGGCGCACCGTTGATTTGGTTCGGAAATTTCCCGTTCTCCATATTCCCTGTTCGCCAGAAGCGAGTATAGCGCAGCTCACCGCCTGTGTAAAAGTCGAATTTCGGCAGGGTAAATTCTGCGATACCGAATACTCTTCCCTTGCGGATGTCAATGTTGTAGTCGTTTCCGAAAGTGTCGCCTTCTTTTACTTTTCTGTTCGGATTGCGAAGGTCGCTGTCAGCATTCAGCTGGTCTCTTTCAGCAAAGGTGTCAATATCCAGCCAGTAATCTGCGCCTAGCAAATCAGCCACTTCTTTATACTGTCTTGAGTGATAATGCGTGTAAGCCACGCCTCCTCTTAATGATAATTGATCAGACAATTCCGATTTCAGCACCGAACTGAAATCTGCTTGGTAAGAGTCGTTGCGGCGGTCTTCCAAGATGAAAAACGCTTTTTGCTTCTTCGATGCCGGGTCATAGGCATTTTGCCCCATGTTGGCCTGGTAAAGCAAATCCCACTGCACTTGTCTGGCTTCTTCCGATCTGATGAAGTCGTTGACGTACTTGTTGTACGAATTATGGTTTTCAGGATTCAGATAGCTGTTGCCGAACTTTTTGTAGTAGTTCGGGCGCGGATCGCCTGCGTTTTGCCAGTTGAAAGCCGTTTTTCCGTACCAGCTTTTCATAAAGCTGATAGTGGAAGTCAGCGTTGTGTTTTCTCCAAGCTTCAGGTAATCCGTCAGCATAACGGTCGGCTTAAATGCGTTTGAAACTCTTGAGTTTCTTTTTTCGCCGTTTTGGTAGCCCCAGTTCGGGTTGTAATAATGGCTGCCGGCAAAGTCGTAAATATACTGCGCCGAGGCGTTGAATCCGCCGCGCTCAGTAGGAGAGCCGTAAGTTGTCAGGTTGATGCTGTGGTTGTTGTTGAATATTTTGTCAACACTCAGGAAATAAGCCCATGCGTCATAGAATGTTCCTTCCAGGAATCCTTCCTTAGCCCATCTTCTCGAACCTGAAACGGTAAAAGCCCAACCGTTTTCCATCAGCCCGGTGGAGTGGGTTGCCATGATTCTGTGTTTGTAAGAACCGTTAAGCGTCGAGTAAGAGATACGCGTGCCTTTTCGCTGCTCGGACGCGCGGGTGTCGATGGAAGTAGCTCCGGCAAACGTTCCCAGTCCGAAATCTGTTGTGCCGAAGCCGGTCTGAGTGATTTTGTTTCGGGTAACATCGTTCAGACCGCCCCAGTTTGACCAGCGAATTCGGCCGGATTCAGGATCGCTCATCGAGATGCCGTTCATGAAAACCTGGTTGTTTTCCGAACCTAAGCCTCGGTAACGGAAACGATATCTTCCGAGGACATAACCGGCTTTGCTTAAAAATACGTCGCGTGACGTTGAGAGCAGGCTGCTGATGTTTTGATCTCCCAAATCCTCATCGTCTGTTGCCGACAAATCGTCGTCGTCCAGGTTCAGAACGGGCTGCAAAGAAATTACGCTGTCTGCCGAGGCGTTTTTCTTCTCCGTTTCTTTTGCGGTCTGGGCCGCCGCGCCGTAGCCAATGACTAACAGGCACAGAAAGCTAAGTAAGTGACGTTTCATACTAATATGTTGTTGTATGTTCATGTTATTAGTGAGTCAAATCTAGTGAAACAAAATCAGATATTCCAAGCGAGATACGAAAATGTAAACATATCAATAATATTTCAATCGTGATTCCTCCTAATTTCTACAGTTTAGCCGCGGTGGTATTTAATAATTCTAATATTTAAAACATTTTTAATTATTCATGAATAATGAAATACCCATATTTAGGTGATATTGATTGGTGTGTTTGTGATTTTTTAATAAATCATTAATTTTCAAGTGTTTTAGGCGTTTCAAGCAGGTAACGATGGCTTTTGAGTTATCATATTTTTCTTTCAATTTTTTGAAAAATTGAATAATTGACATTTGCCGCAGTACTATGCTTTTGTTTTTAAAAAATTCAAATTGAATTATAAGTGGAATGTGTGAAATTGAAAATTATTTTTCGATTATTGGGCAAATAAAAAACATTGACAAAATAAAGATCCGTTGATCTCGTTGCTTAGGCAGCAGAAAGCTAAAACAGCAGTAAAATATGAAGAAGTTTGTTTACGCACTCGCGTGTTTATTAGTAAGCGCATCGGGAGCCTGGGCTCAGAAACAGCAAGTTAAAGCTGGAATTGTGGCCTTTTACAATTTTGAGAACCTGTTCGATACGCTGGACACCGAAAATGTAAGAGACACCGAGTTTTCACCTCTTGGAAAAAAGAAATGGAACACGGCAAAGTATCGTAAGAAGCTTAGCAATTTGGAGCAGGTAATTTCTTCTATCGGAAAAGATGATTTAGGAGAAGCCTTTGGAGGGCCTGCAGTTCTTGGCGTTGCAGAAATCGAAAACCGGTCGGTTTTGGAAGACGTTGTCGCAATGCCGAAGCTGAGCAAAAAGAATTACAAGATTGTTCATTATGATTCTCCGGACAAGCGCGGCATCGACGTAGCGCTTTTGTATGATCCATCAGTGTTTACTGTAACGAACAGCCGAGCGGTGCCTTTCCGAATGGAAGGGAAAGATGACTTCTATACGCGGGATCAGCTGGTGGTGTCTGGAGTTTTTGACGGCGATCCGCTGCATATCATCGTGAACCACTGGCCTTCAAGAAGAGGGGGAGAGAAAAGAAGCCGTCCGCTTCGCAATGCCGCCGCCGATCTTACCCGGTCGCTGGCCGATTCGATTTTAGCAGCCGATGCTGGAGCCAAGATCATCATCATGGGAGACTTGAACGATGATCCTGTGAATACTAGTGTTGTTGAGCACTTGAAGGCGAAGGGAAAAGTTAAAAACATGAAGGCTGGAGATTTTTATAATCCGTTTATGAAGTACTACAGAAACGGCATCGGAACACTGGCCTGGAATGGAAGCTGGAATTTGTTTGACCAGCATATACTGTCGCCGGGATTGTTAAACCGAGAGCAGGGGGGATACTTTTTCTACAAGGCAAAAATTTTCCGCAAAGGTTATTTGCTGAATAAGGAAGGCCGCTACAAAGGCGCACCGTTCCGTACGTTCGGAGGGAGCAATTTTCTGGGCGGTTACAGCGACCACTTGCCAACGTATTTAATATTAGTTAAAAAATAATACAGCGCAGCCAAGCTGCCAGAGAATATTATAAACTTCAAAAAAAGGGCAACGGTCTGTTTCAGACGCTGCCCTTTTTTGTGCTTACACAAACAGCGCTTAATCAAGCAAGAAGCTAAAAACGGATATAACTAGTGGTCCGTAGACCCTCTGGAATTTCGGGGTCTCTTTCCACTAAAGTGCCTTCAGGCAACTGAAAATATAAAACCGTATATTCTTCAGGCGCGATGACGTTCTCCCCATATAGCTTCGGAATTCTCCTTGTGGCTCCGAAATAATTGAATCCTTTCGTATTGTATTCTGATGAAGTTTGAGGATAGTCAACGTTCCCGAAATCAGGATCAAGTCCGCGCGTTAGTATATTGTGTACAGCGTTAGTTCGAACGGCAGTAAAAAACTTAAAAGCGCTGTCAGTTACTCGGTACTGCTGCACGGAAACCTCCTCGAAAAAAATTGTAACTGATTTGGTTTTTCTGCAGGGGAGAAAGCCGTAGTTCTGAATATCTGAACCGACAAAAATTTTTCGATTTACATATCTGCCAGTAGGCTTAAGAGAACGGGGTAAAAATTCGTCGAAAATATCAATCTTGCGAACCTTGTCAGGAGTTTGGTCCATTTCCCGCCAGCCGGCATATTTAGCCTCTGCCTTTGGGCAAATGGACGTTTGTGTTTTCGAAAGTGCTCGTTCATCCAACAGCTTTTTCAAGCGTTCCTGGGCCTTGATTTCAGGGCGGAGATCGGCAAACTGCGTTTTCCCCGGATCTTTCTGGCTTTGGCCTTTCAATGATGAATCAGATTTTTTTCTAAAGTCCTGAAACATTTTTTTTAATTCTGCTAAGCAAAATCACGCTCTGGGTTTCTCTTTTTAATGACAATAATAAAATGGCGATGTTTCAGTTTTCATTTATTGGAAAAGGCTCTTGCCAGCAAATCATTGCCGACAAGAGCCTTTTAACAAAAACGATTGGCTTAATCTTACAGTGTCTCCTTAAGCCATTTGAAGAATTCTGTGTGCCAGATAATTCCGTTTTGCGGCTTCAGCACCCAGTGTCCTTCGTTCGGGAAGTACAGAAACCGGCTTTTGATGTTTTTAAGCTGAAGAGCTTGAAAAGCCTGCATGCCCTGTGTTTCCGGCACCCGGAAATCTTTTCCTCCGTGGATTACAAGCATCGGCGTATTCCAGTTAGCTACCAGACTGCTTGGCGAAAATTTCTTGTAAGCTTCCTGCATGGATTTTTTCCAGTACGGACCGCCGATGTCCCAGTTGGCAAAAAACAGTTCTTCAGTTGTGCCGTACCAGCTTCTCAGATCAAACAGTCCGCAGTGCGAAACAAAAGTCTTGAAGCGGTTTTCGTGGATTCCGGCCAAATAATACACTGAATAACCTCCGTAGCTTGCTCCGATGGCGCCCAGACGGTTTTCATCAACAAACGGCTCTTTGGCCATTTCGTCAATGGCGCTAAGGTAATCTTTCATCGGCTGCCCGCCCCAGTCTTTGCTGATCGCCTCGTTCCATTGGGTACCGAAGCTTGGCAGTCCGCGGCGGTTAGGCGCCACGACTATATAGCCTTTTGCCGCCATCAGCTGAAAATTCCAACGGAAGGAAAAGAATTGCGAAACGGCGCTTTGCGGACCGCCCTGGCAGTACAGCAGTGTCGGGTATTTTTTATTCGGGTCAAAGTTCGGCGGATAAATCACCCATGTCAGCATATTTTTGCCGTCTGTGGTTTTTATCCAGCGTTTTTCAACTTTTCCCATTTTCAGCTTGTCATAAATAGGTTTGTTGACAAATGTTAGCTGCTTTTCGGTTCCTTTCTTAATGTTAACGCTGAAGATTTCGTTGGCGCTGCTCATGCTCTGTTTCAGGGCAATCAGTTTTTTGCCGGCCTGCGAAATGGACTTGTAGTTATGGACACCTGCGGTAATCTGCCGGATGTTTTCGTTATCGAAAGTTTTCTTCCTTTTGGAAAATTTGGCTTCAAAAAGCTGATAAGTTGCTTCCGCGCCGGTTAGGAAATAAAATCCTTTGCCGTTTTTCATCCACTCAAAAGTGCTTATCGTTTCGTCGAAATCATTGGTAAGCGGCGTTTTTGTGTTGCTGCTCAGCTCAAGCGAGTAAAGCACGTACTTGTCCGCTTCGTAACCGCCTCGCTTCATGCTCAGCCATGCCAGGTGTTTTCCGTCGGGAGAAAACGACGGATGGCTGTCGTATCCCATCATGCCTTCAGTCAG
The DNA here is from genome assembly GCA_022360875.1 of Cytophagales bacterium. Classification (GTDB taxonomy): domain Bacteria; phylum Bacteroidota; class Bacteroidia; order Cytophagales; family Cyclobacteriaceae; genus JAKSBZ01. The sequence goes on from JAKSBZ010000402.1 coordinate 7,314, forward strand.
GTTGACGGTTGTGTTGTCGGCTGTTGAGTAAGCATAAAGATCGGTATTGGTGCTCACTGCATATTCTTTTCCTTCAAGCTTTTTGCAAGAGTAGACGATTTGCTTGCCGTCCCGGCTGATTGTGAAATCTTCTCTGCCCCCGAAAGGAACGGTTGGACAGTCGAATTTCTCACCTTTCATCAAGTCAACGGCTTGCTGGCTAAGCAGACGCCCGTTTTGCAGCGGGGCGTACATGAGGTGGTTGTATTCCGTGTCGTTCCAGTGGTCCCAGTGACGGTACATCAGATCGTCGATAATGAGCGCTTCAGCTTTGCCGTAGGCAGGATAGAGTTCCTGTGTGGTCTGTTTCAGCTTTACGGACTGCGCATAGGCAACAAAACGCAAGTCCGGCGAATAGCGGTAGGTAAGTATCGGTTTCTTGGTGTCAGAGACCTGCGCAAGGCCTGATCCGTCGGGATTCATTTCGAAAAGCTGTCCTTTTTGCAGAAAAGTAACTTTGAGGCCGTCGGGGCGCCAGTGAGCTTCGTAAGGACTGTGGTTTGCCGAGCTGATAAGTACAGGCTGTCCGCCGTCAGCTGGTATTGTGTACAGCTGGTTGCTTCCTGTGTTTTGGCCCAGATCATAGGTGCGCACTGTGTAAAGCACCGATTTTCCGTCCGGTGAGGCTTCTCCGCCTCCTACGCGCCCCAGCTTCCAGAGCAATTCTGGAGTTAGCGTGTTTTGCCCGAAACTTCCTAAAGGCACCAAAAAAAGAATACACAGAATAAACTTTTTAATCATAATTTTAAAATTTAATTTTATAATAGTATCGTTATAAAATCGATAAGAGGCCTAACGGCTTCAGGCTATATTAGCAATATATTTTTAGCTTTTGAAAATTTCCATCATTTTTAAAACCAATATCATGAAAAGAACATTGCTCTTGTTTTGTATTCTGGTGTCCTTTTCGGGCTGTTCTGACGACACTGAAGATGTTACGAAAACAATGACTGTACGGATCAGCCATGAGGTGTCCGGCGTTCCGCTGGAGCGGAACAAGCTGAAATACGCCAATAAAGCCGGGGAGAAGTATTCGGTAATCAACCTGAAGTATTATTTGTCCCGGTTCAGCTTCCGGCAGGGAGAAAGTATGGTCACTTTCGACACCATTATATATATTGATGCTTTCGATCAGTCCACTTTACAGGCGCGGTTTGAGTTTCCCGTAAATTTTGAGCCAGAGTCGCTGACATTCACGTTTGGAATTCCGGAAGAGAAAAATGTCGACAATGCGCTGCCCGCCTCGCAGGAGCACTTATCGATGATTTGGCCGCCGACCCTTGGGGGAGGGTATCATTACATGAAGCTGGAAGGCCGGTACGAGTTGACAGCGGGCGGCTTGAGCAATCACAATACGCACACCGGGCGCCTGAAAATGGAGGATTATTCGGACAGTCATTTATTCTTTGTAGATCGGCCCCTGGCAAATATCTCTTCCAGAGAAAAGCTGAATCTTGTAATGGACATAAACCAGTGGTACGAAAATCCGCAGACTTACTCGTTCAATTATTTTGGTAAAGCGATTATGACAAACCCGGAAGCCCAAAATGCTTTAAGAAGCAACGGAAAAACTGTATTTAGTCTGAAGGTTGATGATCAATAAAAATATTTTGGTTATGAATAGAATTCTGATAATTCCTCTTGTATTTCTGTTCGCCTGTCAGGAATCGACAGAGTCTTCTGTTGTTAAGACAACACCCTACAAAGTGGAACTGCCCTCCAATTTTCCTCCTATGAACTCGCCTTCGGATAATCTTCTGACCGTAGAAGGAGTTGAGTTGGGGCGAAAGCTGTTTTACGATACAGAGCTGGACCAAAGCAGCGGCCAGAATTTTTCCTGTGGGTCATGCCATCTTCCGGAGCAGGCTTTCTCGTCTCCGAGAATTTTTAAAAGCCATTCTGTTATGAGCTTGACCAATCTGGCATGGCAGGAGACTTTTTTATGGAAAGGGATGATCGACGGGAGCGTGGAAGACGTGATACGATTTGAGCTGGAGGAGTTTTTTAAAATTGACGCAGATGCAGTAATCGAAAAATACGGAGGTGAGTTGAAAACGCTCTATGGAGATGAAACTTTTAGCCAAACCCATCTGGTGCGTCCGCTTGCGCAGTTTGTGCGCACAATTGTGTCGGCCGATTCAAAGTTTGACCGCTTTGTAAGAAATGAGGAGAAGTTGTCTCCTCTTGAAAAAAAAGGAATGGAATTGTTTTTTGATGAAAAGGGAGACTGTTTTCACTGTCATGGAAGTTTTCTTTTTATGGATAATAATTTTCATAACACCGGGCTTGATTCTGCAATTACATCCGAAAACCGCGGACGTTATGATATAACCGGCAAGGCATCCGATATGGGCAAATACAAAACGCCAAGTTTGCGCAACATTGCTCTGACTGCGCCATATATGCACGACGGCAGGTTTTCGAGTTTGGAAGAAGTGGTAAATTTTTACAGTGAGGGCGTTCATTTTACCGAATTGACCGACCCAATGATGAACCATGAAGGAGGGATTCTGCTAAATGAACAGGAGAAAAAAGCGATAATCGCTTTTCTGCACACGCTTACGGACAAAAAGTGGGAGACAGGAAAATGAAAAAATTAATATAGCATATAAAAACCTTACATAAGCTAAACCAGAACAAAATTCGGTAAGTTTTAAAATTCATAGTTGCATATATTGCAGGAAATAAGAAAAGTTAAAATTTGCGCTGTATGACAAAAGGTATCAAAACATTCAACAAGAAATTTTTTGAAGGACTGCCCGAAAAACATACTAGCAAAGTGCCGAACGGATGGGGAAAGCAAAGATATAATGGACGGTTTAGACGAGTGAATTATGATGCTCAGATTGACGTCAACAACAAGGTGAAAAAACGCTCATTCATCCAGGAATTCGTAACAGAAAACATTTCGGGTACGTTCTTGAAAAGTCAGCGGAAAAAAAGGGATTTCCAATACTAATCCCTTGTAAATTATGGCCGGAAGCTCATGTGAAAAAATACATGAGCTTTTTTTTATTCCTCTGTTTCTATTTCTTCAAGAATATCAGCGATTTGGTCGTAATCCTTCAAGCCTGGTTTTATTTCGTCGCTGCCTTTCAGAGCGATTCCCTTGAAGTGGTGTCGGTCAACAATTTCATTGACGTTCTTCGGGGAGATACCGGTTCCCAGTATAATCGGAAGCTGGTCAGAACAGTTGCTGACAATTTGAAGGACATCCTCGCTTACTGCTTCTTCCGAATTGTCAATAAGGATGAATTTCGCATATTCGGCGGCTTCTTCCAAAAGTCCTTGCAGACCGCGCGGGTCGGTTTTAGAAACGTCCACTGAAAAAATAATAGGCTGGTTGTAGCCGCAAAGCTCAGAAGCAACCTTTAAAGAGTTTACCTGGACGAGGTCTAGACCGTAGCTGGGGAGAGCTTTAATGATTTCGTCGGCGTTCATGTCTTCGAATTCCCCGACAATTTTTACTCCGGCTATCCAGCCTGTAATTTCTTTGAACAGTTCCGGAGAAACATATTCTTTTCGGTCAGGATTCATTGAAAAGCCGATTTGATCGACCATCATTCCCGCACAGTACCGTGCGTCGCTTAAGTTGTTGACTGAGTTTATTTTTACGAGTGTTTTTAATGCCATAGTTTGCTTGAAAAATTAGTTGTTGAGTCTTGAAACAGGTTCAAGTTAATGTAAAATATAGTTCTTAAAAAATTTACAGGTTCAAATCTGTACGGTTGAGAAGCCGCTTTCCCTATTTTTAGTAAGTTTGTCAGTTAAAAGAAGGAGGGAGGCAGTCGGTTTGCCGCAATAATATGAATCCAACTGCCCCGTTTTTTTTGAAGCTATAGAAGTGCTATTAGAAGTCTCCGGCATCTGGCTTTTATCGATGCTTTTGATGCATACTGTTCTTCGTGCCTGAGAATTGAGACAATCTGTTCTTTTTCATAATTGTATTTTACGGACAAATCAGTAAGTGCCTGCAGGCAGTTAGCCTTTGAAAAGGTATGGCTGTTCCCGTCATAAAAACGCAGTATGTTTTCAAAAATAATTTTCAGTTCGGAAGGAGTGTAGTCGAGTTTTGCTAAAATTGTTGGCATATCAATGGGCAAGTTTCCCGAGTTGTCCACTAATGTCTGGAATTCACGCAATATGGCTTTCTTGTGGCTTTTAAGTAGATTTGGAATACTCATTCCAAGCCTGTTCAGGCAGTTGGAAGCTCTTAATGCGACCATTGCGTTCGGAGAACTCAGCTGAAGAATTACTTGAAGCGTCCATCTCTCGTCTTTTTCCATCAAGGGGAGCAGGTCAAGCGCACTGCCCAGGCTGCCGGTTTTTCCTCTGCTGAGTTTTTCTGCAACTACAGATTGAATTTCTTTTAAATTTTGCATTTTTCCATTTTCACCCTTTTGTGAACACAAGCTCATTTTCTTTTGACATAGCACTATTGAACAAGTAGCCGTTCTTCGAAAAACACTTCAGTTCTTCCAGCGTATCGATCCGGTTGCGAATCAGATAATCTGCCATCATTCCCCGCGCTTTTTTAGCATAAAAAGCAATGACTTTGTATGTTCCGTTTTTGTTGTCTTTAAAAACAGGAGTGACAACTCGTGCATTGAGTTTTTTTAGCTGAAGGGCTTTGGAGTATTCATTGGAAGCCAGGTTCACGAGGATCGGATTTTTTTCGAAGTCCAGGAATTTCTGCAACGCTGTATTGAGCTTTGATCCCCAGAAGGTATACAGATCTTTTCCGGAAGGATTTTTCAGAGGTGTTTTCATTTCCAGGCGGTAAGGCTGGATCAGGTCCATGGGGCGAAGAAGCCCGTAGAAGCCTGAGAGAATGCTAAGATGTTCCTGAGCGTACTGCAGATCCTCTTTCGAATATTTGTCCAGATCGAAGCCAGTGTACACATCGCCGGTAAATGCGAACAGCGCCTGTTTGGCGTTTTCGAGGGTAAATGGCAAGCGGAAGGAGCGGAAGCGCTGTTCGTTGAGCGCTGCAATTTTTTCGCTTACACGCATAAGCTTCCCGATTCCCTCCGCGTCCAGTTTTCGCAGTTCCTTCAGAAGCCGCTGGCTGTCATTGGCGAAATCCGGAATGGAGTGAAAAGAGTAAGGTGCCTTGGACTCAAAGTTCTGGCTCTTGGAAGGGGATATGACTATATGCATAGCTGTGGTTTTAGTTTATTCGGTTTCAAGTATCATAAAAAAACAGTATGGAATCAAATCATTTTTTTAAATATAACTATAACCGATTATAAAAATATGGTATCTTTATTTCATTAAATCCGCTTTGATTTTTTTAATAGATTTTTTAGCGATGAGCCATATTCCTCTAAAATATTTTTACAGTGCTGAACAGCCTTTGCTCAGAAGTTTCGACCGCGATTTGTTGATTGAATACTACCAGCAGTCGAATATTGGAGAAAATGCGGGGAAATCAGAAAAGGCCGATAAAAAGACAAGAATTGAAGAAATGTCGGTCAAATATTTTCTGGATGAAATGGCAGGCAAAAAAGGGCGTATCGATGACAAAAGCATAGAGCGTTATGTGGGCAGCAAACCGGAATTCGTGAAGCTGGCGGTGCAGCGGTTTTCAACATTTCTCAAAAAACGGGGCGTTGCCGCTGTAGAAAAAAGCCGGCAACTTTCGCTTAGGGGGCTGATAGCTGAAATGAACGAATATAATGAGGTAAAGTCTTTTATGGAGTCTTCCAGTGCGTTTGCTTTAAGAGGGAACAAAAAAGCAGAAGATTTTTTGATGCAACAGACAATTGCGCTTAGAAGAATGCACACAGCCGAAGCTATGGTGTTTTGCTCTGAGTTTACGGGAATACCTTCGGCTTACCGTTCGGTTTGGAAACGGTTTTTGTTTTTTTTGCTTTCAAAAGAATTTCACCGGCTGAGGCCGTCCAAAAGAGGCCAGTACTTTGAGCTGCTGAGGAAAATTTGAAAGCAATTGTTTTAATAAGCACTCTATTTAACATAACATAAATTATAAAACACAAAGCCATTCCGCTACACAGTTAACCATTCCTTGTAATCGATTAATATTCAAATAAAAAAGCCCGGTTAACCATTGTACCTTGGCTGTAATACGTTAATCAAACCGGATTTTTCTGTTGAAATGCCTAAACACAGTCAGAAATAATATTTCGGAAAAAGACCATTAAGCAGAATTTAATTTTGCATCGTATATGCCTGGGAATAATATTTAACTTGAGGCATTTCAAAAATGCGAAAATTTATTACGTTTGTGAATTGTCTGACCAAGCTAATGCAATTGACTATGAAGAATTTTTTGAGCGGTGTTATATTTTCCTTCGTTTTGGCGGCGTGCAGCAAAGACTGTTTTTACGTGTATCGGATGCAGAAAGACCAAAATCTATTACTTTCTCGACACAATGAAGAGTTGAGTCTGCGGAACGCAAAATGGAATGAAGACAGCGTGTTCACGCTGTTGGCTGAAAATCATACTAGCAAACCAGTTCGGATTTATTTGCATTCTTCTTCGCTCCTGTTAAACGGCCGGTTGGTTTATGGTGGAGATAAATTGAAATCAAAGCTGTTTCTTGGTCCACGCAGCGTTCAAGAATTGAAATTCCCGATTGAGTTGGCTAAAGCTGTAAGTCCTTCAGAAGATTTTGCTGAACTTGGGTTGAAGAGTCGTATGGTTTATGAAATTGATGGAAATGATTCTTTAAAAAGCATTAGCAGCCAGTGGCTTATGGTTCCGGACGGAACTTATAGTTATGGGCAGATGGTAGGCTTAAAGTATTCAGTAAAGCCTCAGATTAGCGGTAATATTTACGAACGCTATTTTAAAAAAGCCGCTCCTGACAGAATCATTATTGCTGTTCGTAAGAAATAAAAAATCCCGGCTTTAAGAAAGCCGGGATTTTTTATTTTCTGAAAAAGTCTGTTAAAAGAAATACTGGACACCGAAGTATATCCTGCCGGCTTCCGATTTGTCATCTTGTATGTTTATGCGGTCAGCATACACGTATTCTGTCAGTATTTGGCATTCAGGAAGAATGTCGTAACAGATATTGACTGACGCGTAAGACCCTTTCAAATAGCTGCTTCCAATAAGCTTTGTGTCAGGAGTTTTTTCCTTATAATCTGGCGCTCCGATATATGTATATCCATACGTAATTGTAGAGCTTAATTTGTCAGTCCAGTAGTGCTGACAGGCTGCGGAAAGTGCTCCTGCTGGCAACGCCTCCAGTTTGTTGCCTGACATTTCAGTTGGAACGGCATCATAGCTGTCTCCCCAGGTTGTTACGAAGTAGCCGGCAATCCCTTTTCCGGCAGCAAGCTGGAGCTGGATTTTGTCTTTGTTCGGCATTTTGAACGAAGCGGAAAGATTGGCCCCGTATCCGGGCTCGTATTCGTTGTTTAGTTCATTGTTTTCGTCAATCCCGTATTTAATGGTTCTCAGAATACCAGCCAGCCGTACTGTGGAACCACTGTTTGCCGTGTAACGAACTGCGCCAACAACATCCGGGACAGTTTGACTGACCGCCTGCAATGCATTGTCGAACCGGATGGTGTTTTCTTTCTCTTTATAATAATATCCTGTTGGGCTGCCGAAGTTCGCAACGAAATCGGATTGTTCCAGAGCAGCCTCAAAATGCCAGTGTTTATTGACCGCAGCGGCGTAACGAATCATCATGCTTCTTTTCCATATTCCGCATGAAGGTCCGTTAAAATCCATTACATTGGGCCAAACGTTTCCGTCACTGAAGGTGGACCACTCGCTGCCCACCAGGAATCCTTTGTAGGTAACAAAAGCTCTACGCATGCGAAAACGGCCTTTATGATGAAAGTCTCCTTCTACATGTGCTCCCAGGATATAGCCGTTAAGCAAAAGTTCGGATTTGACAACAATACGGCTTTGACGCGCGTCAGTATTTAAGGCGGTCATGCCGTGCGTTTTGTCCCACCGGGGCTTGATTTCCTGAAGGAAAACCTCATCGAGCCCCTGCAGGCCTCCGTTAAGATCGAAAATGCCGTTGAGCTTAACCAAGCCGCCTACTTTGACTTTCAGCTTAGACTTAGGCATGTTCGGTTTTTCATTTTCTGAAGCAATAAAATCAACTTCTCCTCCCCTCGCTCCGGATTGGGTTTCCCGCATTCTCAGCGCTGCCGATTTAGGCATAATGTTATAATGCCCTGCACCGTTTTCTGTTGTTAAGTTGTCGGTATTGGATTCGGATCGAGCCATTTTGGGTGTTAGGCTCATAGCAATAAATAGTGCAAATAATTTCACCCTCCTCATTTCTTCTCTTCTTCTCAATATTGTAAAATGCGTTTTTGGGAAAACGAAACGCTATTTCCCAAAAACGCTATTAGCCCGCGAAGTACAGGTATTTTTTCGATTTCTCAGCAAAATAGCCAAACTTTCTTTGGTGTTTGCTTAAGAAAATGTATTCGCGGCTGTTAGTTGATAAATTTTGGATGCATTAGGTTGTCCACCGAAAGAACTTCGTCAAGCTTTTCACGGCTCATCAGTCCTTTCTCAATGACGATATCGTAAACGGATCCTCCGGTTGTCAAAGCTTCTTTGGCAATGGATGCCGATACTTCGTAACCCAGAATTGGATTCAGTGCCGTTACTATTCCGATGCTGTTCAGCACCATGCCTTTGCACACCTCTTCGTTGGCAGTAATGCCGTCTATACAGCGTTCTTTCAGCGCTTTGAATGCATTGCACATAATCTTCATGTTGTTGAACAGATTGTGCGCTATAACAGGCTCCATTACGTTCAGCTGCAGCTGTCCTGCTTCAGCGGCCATGGTGATCGTTACGTCAGACCCGATGACCTGGAAGGCAACCTGGTTCACTACTTCAGGCATTACAGGATTCACCTTGCCCGGCATAATAGATGAGCCCGGCTGCATTTTTGGCAGATTAATTTCGTTAAGTCCCGCCCTTGGTCCTGAAGAAAGCAAACGGAGGTCATTGCAGATTTTGGAAATTTTGACAGCCACGCGCTTGAATACGCCAGAGATCTGCACATAGGCTCCGGTGTCCTGTGTGGCCTCCACCAAGTTGGTGGACAAGATTACCGGAATTCCAGTGATTTCCCGCAAGTATTCTGTGGCCAGTTCAGGATATCCCTCCGGGGCGTTGATCGTCGTTCCAATCGCTGTTGCGCCCAAATTAATTTCGGTAATCAGCGCTCTCGCTTCCTCCACACGCTGAATGTCTTCGCGAATGGTTACGGCAATGGCCGAAAACTCCTGTCCCAGCGTCATAGGCACGGCATCCTGCAGCTGGGTTCTTCCCATTTTCAGAATATTCTTGAACTCCTCTCCTTTTCTGGCAAACGAAGCTTCCAGCAGCTTCATGCTCTCGATAAGCAAGCCCATCTTTTCGTACAGGGCAATTCTAAAAGCCGTCGGATAAGCATCATTTGTCGATTGTGAAAAGTTTACGTGATTGTTGGGATGGACAATGTCGTATCGGCCTTTTTCTTCGCCCATAATCTCCAGCGCTTTGTTGGCGATTACTTCATTGGCGTTCATGTTGGTGGAAGTTCCCGCACCGCCCTGTATCACATCTACCGGAAATTGGTCATGCAGTTCACCAGAGATAATAGCATCACATGCCTTGATAATCGCATCAGCGACTTTCTCCGGTACAACCTTTAGTTTTTTGTTGGCCATAGCCGCGGCTTTTTTTACATAGGCTAAACCACGGATAAGTGTGTGCGAACTTGAAATCGGGATTCCCGTGATCGGGAAATTCTCCAGCGCGCGAAATGTCTGTATTCCGTAGTACACGTCATTAGGGATTTCCTTCTCTCCTATGAAGTCGTGTTCAATTCTCATTTCTTTCGCTTTACCCATCATATATATATTTTAGTAAGCTGATATTTATTATATGATCATCGTTTGGAAAACGGTTGATGTATGTTTTCCTGTTGGATGATAGCACAAACATAAAGCAAGTAATCTGAAATTATTGCAAACCGGTTAAGAAAAAGAAAACTGATTGGCGACAAAGCTAAAGATACTTCATATGAAATGATATTCATTAGCTTTTAGTGTGAAGCGAGTCAGTCAGCTCCGTATCAAAATCAGGTGGGATTAATTCTATTTCCAGCCGGGAACGGGAAGCCGCATATCGTATTGTATCAAATTTTTTAATGACATGGTTACATTGAATCCAAAAAGCCTCTTCAGTTCTTGAACAGCAACACGAGTTTTTTTTCACAATTCTCGAGTTTTTCGTTGAGTATTATTTCAAGAAGTTTGGTTTGACAGCCGATGAATTCAGCAAACATAAATAGTTATTTTTATTTTTTCTCTTATCTTTAACTAAAGGCCTCTGATGACATGCCATGTTGTTTTCAGTAAAGCTTTTCCGCTATAGTTTGGTTTTTTTAAAAGGCTTTTCTAGTTCATAGTTTTGTATTTTATCTGTTTTACTTTATGAAATTTTTAAAATCAGTAGTGGTGCTTAGTTTCGTTTGGAGTTCATTGTTTGCGCAGGAATTTGTTCCCTACGATTTTTCTGATATCGATACCCAAGCAGCTTCCGGAAAGACCGTCAAAAAATTGATTCAAAAAGATACATCTGGACATGTAATTGCCGCAGGAAGAGTTGCCAATGGAAAAAAAGACGGGAAATGGCTTTATTACGGCGCTCATAACACTCCCCGCGTACAGGCCCGTTTTGAGGACGGCAAGCTTCACGGACGTTATATGCAGTATTATCCTGCAAGCGCATCGATTCAGGTGATCGCATTTTTTGAAAACGGTCTTTTGCAGGGAGACTATTTGCAGTTTTTGGAAAATGGAAATATTGCTTATAAGGGCTATTACAAAGAAAACAGGAAAAGCGGCAACTGGACTGAGTATGTTGAGGGGCTTGAGGTGTCGGTTGCTCCGTACAAAAACGGGAAGATCGAAGGTGAGTTTGTCGTAAAGTCGCTGGAAACCGGGAAAAAAATTGAAAGCTACAGTTATGTTGCCGGCGAAAAAAACGGAACATACAGACGGTATAACCACTACGGCAAACTGCTCACCTCCGGGCTGTATGAAAACGGCAAGCGCTCAGGCACCTGGAAAAATTATCATTACGGCAAGCATGTAAGCTCGGAGTACAGCTTCAATACTGCGGGTGAGATTCACGGAGACAGTCTTGCATATTTCAACAACGGAGAATTAAAAGCCAGGAAAAATTTTGTTAACGGCCGTCCGGCGGGAAGCTGCTACGACAAACATAGTCCGAAAATATTTGCCCTTAAAGCCACATACAGTCCGGAGCATGAATTGACAGGCGAATATTTGGAAAATCACAGCAATGGCATGACGAAAACCGAAGGGTTTTATAAAGAAGGAAAAAAGCAGGGAGTTTGGAAAAGCTATGACATAGAAGGCTCTCTGCTTGCTTTGGGAAGCTACAAAAACGGGCAAAAAGACGGCTTGTGGAAAAATTTCAGCACGAAAGGCGTTTTGCTTAGCGAAGGAAAGTATCAGCGGGGAGTGCCCTGCGGCCAGTGGTTTTTTTATCACGACAACGGAAAAATTCAGTCGCTTGGTTCATTCAGTGAACATGGAGGACGGGTCGGTGTATGGGGAAATTTTTACTCTACCGGCACATTAATGCAGGAAAACCGCTGGGAAAACGGATTTTTGGTCCAAATCGGTGATGTGTTTTCTCCCAAAAATAAGAAGAAACTGCCTAAAGGAACCTTTTCGAGAGGAAGCGGCTCTGTACTTATTTACAATGACAAAGGACAGCTGATCCGGGAGGAGAATTATG
>JAKSBZ010000016.1 GCA_022360875.1 Cytophagales bacterium
AAATCCATACAGCGGGCCGTAATTATTACATGCTCTAAAGTCCGCTCCTTCTTTTTCTTCTCCAAAGGCAGCCCAGCTGCTTGGTCGGAAAATGCTGTCTTCCTTCACGTTGTGCATCATCACTGGTATGCGCAGCATAGAGGCTAGAGTGATCAAATCGGCGCCGATGTGTCCGTAGCTGATGGCTCCGTGGTTGGCTCCCCAGTTGTTCATGACAGTGTACACGTCTTTGAATGCGCCTTTTCCTGTTACTCTCGGAGCAAACCAGGTAGTAGGCCAGGTAGGGTCGGTTCTTTCGTCCAGCACCTTGTGGATGTCGTTTTCAAGGTCGATAGTCCATCCTTCGGCAATTTGCAGCACAGGGCCCTGTCCTTTTACCAGGTTGATGCGGCACATAGTTACCGGCATTTCTCCCTCGGTTTTGAATTGAGACGAGAATCCGCCCCCGCGGAAATATTCGCGAACGGCTTGCGGCCAGGTGGTTTTTTCCAGGCAACGGTTGGCTTCCTCTTCGGTGATTTCCCAGAAAGGTTTCATAGCCGGGTTGCCGTTTGCGTCGCGCTGCTGTGCAGTGGCGTCAAGCGTAGTGGATCCCGAATTGATCAGGTGAAGGATGCCGTTGGCGGCTTTTCCGGTCAGTTCTTTTCCGGTTACGCGCTTCACGGATTCAGGAGACCAGAATGTTCTTACGTCTGAGAAGATCTGTGCTGTGTTGGTCAGCAGGTTTCCAAGAAGCATCGAAACGCCATTCAAACTGTCGTTTTCGGTGGCGAACACAAACGGCGCGCGGATGCCGTTCCAGTCGAACGAAGAGTTCAGGATTGCTTCCGGGAAGTCGGCGTTCGGCTGGCAGTCTGTCCACTGGCGCTGTCCCTGGAATCCGCCCAGCAAAGCGTTTCTTCCGAGTCCTTCTTCTCTGTAACCCTGCTCAATTAGCTTGTCGTTTCCGACCATGATATCGCGGCATATCATAGTCATCTTCACGACTTTGTCCCACTCTTTTTCTTTCTCTTCAGCCGAAACTTTTTTGTCGTCAGAGTTTTTGTCGATGCCTTCTTTGCAGTTTTCCCTCACCCACTGGCGGGCTTTTTCGTATTCCTCTTTGTCGTAAATTTCTTCTTCGATGCGTCGAAGAACTTCGATGGATTCCACGAATTCGGTTCTAAGTCCCAGGTAGTCCTGAAGGAAGTTTTCGTCTACCATTGAGCCGGCGATGCCCATTGAGCTGTAGCCCAGCGAAAGGTAAGACTTGCCTTGAATGTAAGCGACAGCCAAACCGGCTTTCACAAATCGGATAATTTTTTCCTGTACGTCGTCGGGAATGGTGGTGTCGTCAAGGTCCTGTACATCCCGGCCGTAAATGCCGAATGCAGGCAATCCTTTTTGGGTGTAGCCCGACAGCGCCGCGGCCAGGTATACTGCTCCCGGTCTTTGCGTACCGTTAAATCCCCAAACAGCTTTCGGCATCAGCGGGTCAGCATCCATTACTTCGGTTCCGTAGCACCAGCAAGGCGTCACGGTAAGCGATACGCCTACGCCTTCGCGCTTGAATTTTTCTGCACACATTGCCGCTTCGGCCACGCCCCCGATGTTGGTGTCTGCAATTACGCATTCCACTTTATCGCCGTTAGGGTAGCGAAGATTTTCTTCGATTAGTTTTGCGGCGCTTTTGGCCATTTGCATGCAAACATCTTCCAGAGACTCTCTAACGCCTCTTTCTCTTCCGTCAATTACGGGGCGAATTCCTACTTTAGGCATTCTTCCGATTAGTCTATCTGCCATTTTGTTATTTTTTAAAAAATCTATTAATAAGTTATTTCAAGTCGCGGAGCCGCAAAGCAGCTCCGGCTTGATTAAAAATCTAAAAACAATTTGTTATACAGCCACTTCCTGAGTGCAGGGTTTCGCCTTCTTCTTGATTTCCAGAAGTTTTTTCATGATCTCGAACATGTTGCCGTTTTCTTCTTTTGATCCGAAAGCGTCGTGCAGGCTGGAGTACAGCGCGTAGAGTTCTTTGTAAAGTTTTACATTGGACTCGATTGGCTCATATACCAGTGAGGACTCTTTGATGTACTGTTGCTGAAGCTCCAGGATGGATTTTCGCTGGCCGTTTTCGTCAGTGAGTGTGCTGGCGGCGATGATTGCAGCGCCGTAGGCTACGTTTTCGTCGTTTTGCGAAACGTAAATGGTGCGGTTGAATACATCAGCAAAGATTTGCATGAACAGCGGGTTTTTCTGCGGAATGCCTCCCGAGCAGATAATCTTTTTGATGCCCACGCCTGACTGTTCCAGTCGGTCGATGATTTTCAGCGCACCGAAAGCAGAAGCTTCCAGAAGTGCGCGGTATACTTCGTGGTCTTCGGTGTAAAGCGACATGCCCAGAATCATTCCTGTAAGGTTAGCGTCGAGCAGGATGTTGCGGTTTCCGTTTTGCCAGTCCAGCGCGATAAGCCCCGACTGCCCCGGGCGAAGCGCCGCGGCTTTTTCCGTTAGCTCTCCGTGGTAAGCCGGCGACTGTTTCAGGTGCTTTTCCACGTACCATTTGAAGATGTCGCCCACGGCGCTCTGGCCGGCTTCGATGCCGTTGAATCCTGGAATAACCGAGTCTTGGGCAATGCCTGAAATTCCCTGAATGTCCTGCAGGTTTTTGTCGCCTACAATGATATCGCAGGAAGAGGTGCCCACTACTTTTACCAGCGTTTCCTGGTTTACACCTGATCCAATGGCTCCAACGTGTGCATCCAGTGCTCCCGCCGCAATCTTCACGTCTTCGTTCAGTCCCCAGCGGTCGGCCCATTCTTTAGACAGCGTTCCGATGACTTCGTCGGCGCATGAAAGCTTCTGAGGCAGTCCCGCTCTGATTTTTTCCAGGCGCGGGTCAATGTTTTCGATGAGTTCCCGGTTCGGAAATCCGCCCAGCGATTCCACATACAGTGCTTTGTGGCCTGCCGCGCAGACATTCCGTTTTACCAGGTCGGCGTCTTTAACGCCTGAGAGCACGGCCGGAATGTAGTCGCTGAATTCTACCCAGGTGTGCGCTTTGTCAAACACCTCTTCGTCGGTATGCAGGCATTTTAGAATTTTGGCCCAGAACCATTCAGAAGAATATTTTCCTCCGCAATACTTCAGAAATTCTGGAGCGTTTTCTCGGAATACGTCTGTAATGGCTTTTGCTTCTTCTTCCGAAGTGTGGTCTTTCCACATCCATGCTTTGGCGCTCAGGTTGTTCTCGAAGCCTTCCAGGGCAGAAACGGGAAGAAGATCTTTGGTTACCGGAATAGGGGTGGAGCCCGTGGCGTCTACTCCGATGCTTTTCACATGGTTCAGGTCAACGCCTTTTTCTTTCGCTCTTTCCTGAAGCTGCTCAAAACACTTGCACAGTGAATCGACATAGTCGGTGGCATTTTGTCTTGCTAAGTGTACATTGTGAGCGTCCAGCAATACGCCTTTTTCTCCGTCAGAATAATCTTGGCTGGCAGAAACAACAATTTCTCCAGTAGCGTAGTCCAATGCGACAATCCGCACCGCATTAGAGCCGTAATCAATTCCCAGGGTATATGTCATTTTATGCTTAAACGATTAAGTGTTGATGTAAATATTTGCGCCAGGTACTCAGCAAGAGCCCCTGACGATTAGTTTTCCTTTTTCGAAAATCCGCTGCTTTTCAGTTTGCTTCTTCGGGTTGTTGATTTTGTCGTGCAGCAGGGTGACGGCTTTCAGACATATGTCTGGCAGCGGTTGCTGGAGGCAGGTGATGCTTGGGCGCGACAGCTGAAAAGCTTCTGAGTCGTCAAAGCTTACCACGGCCAGATCCTCCGGGATATTCACTTCCCATTTGCTAAGAATTCTCAATCCGGTGACTCCAAGCCAGTTGTTAATGAAAAGCACGGCGTCAAACTTGCCTTTCAGAATCCGGCGAAGCGTTTCCTCCATTTGCTCGGTAACCGATTCCAGCTCCGGCTCGATCATGAATACTTGTCCGTCATGCTGCAGTCCCGCTTCAGACAAAGCATTTTCATAGCCTAGCTGTCGGTTTTTGCGGTTGCTTAGGTCGCAGTCGTCGGTGACCAGTGCAATTTTTCGGTAACCTTTGGTAATAAGGTGCCCGATAATCTCTCTGCCTCCTTCGTAGTTGTTCAGGCACACTGAGTCTTCTTCGATAGCTGTGCTGTAGCGGTCGATCAAAACCGTTGGCACGCCCTGGCTTTTGATGCGGTTGATGATATCTTCGCTCTTGCTTACCGGCACTACAATCATCCCATCCACTTGGCGCGACAGAAAAGTGTTGACAATTTTGCTCAGCTTCTGGTCGCTTTCGTCGGAACTGGCAAACAGAACCTGGTAGCCGAGGCGCGATGCTTCATTTTCGATGCAGCGAGCCATTTTCCCAAAAAACGGATTGGAGATGTCGGCAACCACCAGCCCGAGGGTGTTCGATTTCCCTAGACGAAGCCCGCGCGCCATATGATTGACGCGGTAGTTCATCCGCTCGGCCGCAGCTAAAACTTTTTTAGTCATTTCCTCGCTGATTTTGTTTTCCTTGGCCTTTCCAGAAAGCACGTAAGAAACAACAGCTATGGAAACGTTCAATTCTTTTGCTATGTCAGTTAATGTGACTCTTCCTTTCTTCATTCTTTGTTTTTCAACTTTTCGAGGCAGTCTATTTATTACTTAGATTTGATTTTCTGAAAATATGATGCATCACGTGTTTTATGAGAAAAATTCATCTGTGTATAATATTTTTTTGACCGCCAAATGTTGCTTCTATGATACTCAAGTCTCTTATGCGTTTGGCTTGAATGTCATGGAAGTTTCATTTGGGCTTAAATATAAAGACAAAAATTTAGATACAAAATGAAAAGTCAAATTAGTTAAACGTTTAAGTGGTAGTGATTCATAGTTGCTGGCAGCTAGGGAAAAGCTGGGAAGTAAGCCTGTTGTGAGGTGGTGGTTTCTGAGTGTGCAGGACTTTTATTGCTCAGCTGTCTGTTTTTTTGTAATTGAAGGTTTTGGGTCTTCATCAGGATTTAGGACAGGAAGTTTTTCTCCGCAGTGGGGACAGTAGGTGCAGTTTTTCTGAGCCGCTTTTCGAGTCTGTTTTTGGGCTTTTTCCTTGGCTCGGTTTTCCATATGCTCCATGAATGCCGATGAAATGATCCCGGTTGGCAGTGCAACCATGCCTATGCCCAGCAGAGCGATGACGGCGCTGAAGAACTTGCCCCATGCCGTTATGGGGTAGATGTCGCCGTAGCCAACGGTGGTCAGCGTGGCTACTGCCCACCAGAAGGAATCGAAGATGTTGCGGAACACTTCAGGCTGAGCCACGTGTTCGATGTGGAACATTAGCGCCGCGGCGATGACCATGAGGATGAAAGTCACGAAAAACGTAACGCCGATGTCGGTGCGCTTTTGCCAGAGCACGTAAGTAACGGTCTGCATCGATTTTGAGTAGCGGTTCAGCTTCAGGATGCGGAGCAGGCGCATAAGGCGGAGTCCGCGCAGAAAGCGCAGGTCCATCGAAATAAGGAAAGGGAGGTAAAAAGGCAGAATGGCCAGGATGTCGACAATGCCGCTGGGAGAAAAGATGAATTTCAGCCGGGCAGTTACGGAATTGTGTTTTTTGTACTTGAGGCTGGCCGTCCAAAGGTGCGCCAGGTATTCGAAGGTGAATATCGCTATGGAAAAGTACTCGAAGAGACGGAAGGCTCTAGGGTAGGCGCGGTGAATATTTTGATAGCTTTCCAGAATGATGGCTATGATGTTCAGGATAATGAGTGTGGTGATGAACCGGTCAAAGAGCTGGCTTGGCAGGTATTTGTCGTTGTCAGCATTGACGATTCGGTATGTTTGAGCTTTCAGTGCTTTCATTTTTTTTGCAGTGTTTTTTCAAAAGCGGATGTGTTTTTCTGGCTTCGAGGCACATTAAGGCCGATTTTTTTTTCGTGATCAGCAGCATTAGAAAAACTTTCTCGAGTGGATTTTGCAGAAAGTCGCAGCCAGTTTGCGCACCGCCGAATAAAAATACGAAAAAAAATGATAATGTAAGCGTTTGGTAATAAGTGTGAAAGGATTTTCAAGCGCTTTGGCGCCTGTTTTTTTTGGGTAAGAGTTTTGCAAAACTGTGCGGATTCTCTACATTTGTAATCCCAATCACAACAGGCACATGTGGTGGAATTGGTAGACACGCCATCTTGAGGGGGTGGTGTCCTATGGACGTGGAGGTTCGAATCCTCTCATGTGCACTTAAAAGAATCCGCTCCGGACTTTGCGTCTGCAGCGGATTTTTCTTTTTCATAGAGAATATTTTTCCGTCAATTCATTTCTTCATTTTGTTGGCGGAGTCTGATAAAAATTGGTCGTAGCTTGTTGTCTTCTTCGAGTATTTGTAAGGAATTAGTGCGATTATTATGTTGTTTTTAGATTTTTAAATACCAGAATCGATCGTTCTGTTCCAGTGGTGAAGATTGATTCCGCTTTCGTTTGGTATGACTCCAGAATATTTAAAGAATAGGTTCTGCCTTTAATTATAGGAGCACTGTCGCTCGGTACAATGCTTCTACTTCCTCAATAGAACTTTTTTTTAATTTATGTATTAATAAATACAGTAAAACTAATGCGCGTGGGTTGATTCCTGCGATAATCCTATTTCAATTTCTGGTGAATAATTCAACTTAGTTTTCGGCGGGTGAAGTTGGTGATTCAAAAAGAGGTGGTGTTTGCGGTCTCATTCTTGGTCAAGTTATTAGAAAAAGGGCACCTATGATGGCCGAATACCAACGCCCTCGGATCATTTGTTGGAGTAAGGATTGGCGTTTGTCTGCGGGGAGAGCGTGGTGGAGTCGCGGGTTGTGGTTGGGTTTTGAGGAGCGCTTCCCCAGGTGGGATTTGGCAGATCCCATCCTTTAGTCAGAAGTTCTATTCGGCCGTTTCTGTAAATGTTTATCAGCGAGTAGCCGTAAAACTCGGGCGTGTCTTTTCCGCTGTACGTGCCGCCCTGCCCCGCAATGATTTCGTAAGTGCCTTTGCCTTGGGGCTGCCATCGCTGGTACTTGTGCTGGTGTGCCGTCAGGAGGGCGACGACATGATTTTCGAGCATTGCCGGCCAGACTTTCGGGCCGTCCGGAAAGCCGCCGTGAAGCGTGTCGTATGCGCCGTCCACGTAGTAAGGACGATGGCCTACGGCAAATACGTGCCGCACGGCCGGTGAAGAGGCGAGTCTTGCGATTTCGCTGTTTATCCATTGCGCGGGCACTTTTCCTTCCTTGCCGAACTGCTTGCCCGGCGCGGGCTCATTGTAGGTGTCGGTGTTCATGACGACAAAGGCTACGCTGTCGCGCACAAAGGAGAATGTGGCTCCGTTGACAAGTGCGTCATAAGGGACTTTGTTCCGGTCGGCAGGCATATAGGCAGTCATGTGCTTGAGCCATATTTCGGTGGCTCCCCGAAGAGGGTATTCGCCGCTGGTTGCTTCGTCGTAGAACAGCATCTCGTGGTTGCCGGGCAGGGCCACAAATTCGATCCCGGATTTGGCAACGGGGCTGAAGTCGGCATCCTTGTATTGTTCGACCCACGCACTGAGCTGCGTGCTGAGCGCTGCGGTGTCCTTTTCGCCGAGCACCATGTCTCCCGTAAAGAAAAGCAGATCCGGCTTTCGTTTCATGGCCGAAAGCTCGCGGAAAATCCGGCGGAGAGCAGGGACGTTGGCTTTCGAGCTGTTTGACTTGCTGCGGTCGCTGTAGGCTATCCGGTTGCAGCCGATAAAGGCGAAGCTCAGGGAAATAGTTTCAGATCGATTGTTTGTTTGTTTGCTTTTCTTTTGAGATGTGCAGGAAGTTAGCAAGCTGCCGGCAAGCAGCAGGAAAAGAACTGATCGGATCATTTTTTTGCAGTTTACAGTTTGTGTTTGCGGTCATTGCTCAACAATTAGGCCACCGGAATGAAGTGTTCTGATGAGGAGTTTACAATGATGTGCTTGTAGCTGAACAAGGTTCAGAGAGTAAATAAAATAGGGCTGAAGTTTGTCTTGAAATTGAATTATTCTATTTGCTGCGTGACTTGATCTTCTTCTTTTCTTTGGGTTTGGTGAGTTGGAATTAAATGGGAAGTGCTTTGCCGCTTTATATTAAATTCTGCCCAGGTGAAGTTTCTTGAGAGTGTTCGATGGGTGTTTTGGGGTAATGTGCTGTGTATGTGTGGTTTGTGTGTGTTTGTTGCGTTTTGTTTTTGTTTTTTGAGTGTTGTGTGAAGAAGAATGTTTACTGCGGAGTTTTCATTTGATTAAACTCTTGTTATTTTTAGGTTCAGGGTGATTGCGTGTTTGAAGGTTAATCCTTTGGTTTTCCTGATTTTGGTAATTTTATAAGTTGAGTTTGATCTTTGTGTTGATGGTTTTAAAAAAAGAAATACGCATAACTATATATGAAAAAATGAACATAAAATCAGAAGACGGATATGTCTTGGGCTCTTGATTTATTTCTTGAGTTAAATCTATTTTATGCATCATCAGCGGTGAATATTAAAAAAATGCATTAGTGTTTTTTACAGTGTAAAACAGACAAATACATGAATTTACGAGTACGATTTTTTTTGTTTTGCTGGGTGTTTCTTTGGGGCGCTTTGCAAAATGTAACAGCGGAAGTTTATCAGGCGGAAAGTTGCCAAATACCGGGAAGCCTGTTGTTTACCGATTTTGGCAAAACCAGCGTTCGTGTGCAGTGGGGAGCGGTTGAGGGTGCGCTTTCCTACGAGCTTGCTGTAGTGCCTTTTGGGGGTCAAATAGATGAAAGCCAGTTGATTGCCGCGCAGGAAAATGCGCATACGGTTTCGGATTTGCAGTCGGGAACGTCCTACGAAGTGTTTGTAAGGGCGCGTTGCAGTCCGGCAACTGTCAGCGACTGGAGTGTTTCCGAACGATTTGTCACCATACCTTCTTGCGGGCAGTATTTTTATGATCAGGGCGGCGCTGATGATTATTATCCCAGAGGCGTGGAACAGCTGTATGTGCTCCGGCCTGACCGGGAAGGGCAGTTTGTAAGTTTGAAGTTCACTGAATTTGACATGTTCAGGTCTGAATTCAGGGTGTATAACGGTGACGTGAAAAACGAACTGGAATTTTTGGGTGATTCCGGCGGGCGCGGCAACAACCATGAAACGTATTATTCTACTCATCCCAGCGGGGCGCTGACTGTTTATTTCAAGTCGGACGATAGATATTCCAGATCGGGTTGGAAGGCATTGCTGAGCTGCGGCTCTTGTCCGTTGCCCCGGGATGTTCTTGTTGCCGGCCGAAGCATGAGCAGCTTGTCTTTTTCGTGGGAAGGGGCAGATGATGCAAAATGGGAAATTGCGTTGGCAGAGAGCAAAGGCAAAGCTCCGGAGAGCGGGCTTGTTGTGAGCAAGTCATTTCATACTTTTGAGAACTTAAGCCAAGGGGTGTATGATTTTTATATTCGTCCGGTCTGCGGAGACGAATCTGTGGGCGAGTGGTACCGTGTTCAAAACAATCTGACCGCACTAAGCTGCCAGACTTCAACTATAAATTTTAAGTACGATTACCACAGCAACAATCAGTTTGATCAGTACAGGAAAGATACAGTTCGAATTTATCCGGGCAGAAGCGGAGGTTTTGCGGGTGTTACTTTACGTCGCTTTTACAATGCACGAAAAGTCAAACTCAAAGTGTATGACGGGGATGGAACGGAGAAGGTGCTGACAGACAATGCCAAAGCCGGCCAGTCGTTTTACTCTTCCAGCGCGGACGGAGTGCTAACCCTGTTGTTTGAAAAAAATGGAAATCAGTCTTCTGCGGAAGTCGAACTCGGGATTGAATGTCAGTCCGGTGCTGTTCCCTCGGATTTTCGTGTGACTAGTGAGACGAGCAGCAGCATTGCTCTGGACTGGGGGGATGTAGAGGAAAGAGCATTTTGGGTTTTGGAGCTGAAGCCGGTTTTTGATCAAAATGGACCTATTGTGAATGGAAAGGCGATCAGAGGGGTGGCCTCAGGGAGCTCGGCTTATACTTACGATCGGCTGCCCTCAGGCACATATTACGAAATTAGGATTCAGGCGCTTTATCCGGATGAAAGTGTAAGCAAATGGGTTACGGTGCAGGCTATGACTTTGCCGGGATGCGGGGAAAAGTGGGTGTCAAACACATACGACAGACGCCAATATATTGTGGATTCACCGAAGCAGTTTACGGTTTACCCTGAAACTGAAGGCGGAACGGTGGTCTTCAATTTGACGGATTTTGCAAATTACGAATCAGACAATTATTTCTTGTCGGTCTATAATGGTTCTGATCTGTCTGACCCCATAGCTGAAAAGGTCAGCAAAGCAACAAGTTTTACATCTACTTCGGAGAATGGTGCGCTTACTATAAGGTATCTTGCTCCCAAGCTTAGCACGGCAAAATATATATGGAAAGGGAATTTTGAATGCTTTAGTTGCGCTTCGCCAAAAGAACTGGAAGTTTATGAAATCTCTAACAGCCAGGCAAAGGCTCGGTGGAACGGGGAGAGTGTACAGCAAGGGCAATGGGAGTATGCGCTTGCCGAAGACGATAAAAAATTGCCTGAGGAAGGCACTGCAGTGAGCTCAAATCAGCTCATTTTAAATGATTTGGTGCCTGGAAAGCAGTATTTTCTTTATGTGCGGACAAAATGCGATCAGATAATGCCTTGGCTGAAGCCTGTATCTTTCAGGACAAAGCTTTATTGCGGGGACAAGTTTTATGACAATGGCGGAAAAGAGAAGAACTACAGCCCAAATACAAGGGAGATCTTTACGGTTTATCCGAAGACGGAAGGCAGTATTGTAAATGTGGAATTTTCGTCTGTTGAATTGCATGAGGACGACCGGCTGACGGTATATGACGGCACAGGCACAGACAAGGTATTGGTTTATCGTCCGGAGCAGGGGCAGGTTGTAAGTGCTCAGGATGCTAGCGGGGCGCTTACATTCGAGTTTGTTTCCGATTACCGAAATGAAATGGCCGGATGGGAAGCACAGATTGGCTGTGCGCAGGTTTACGCTCCGCATCATCTAAAGGCTGAGATTGCTGGAGGCAAAGAAGTGCATTTGTCCTGGGAAGCTCAGGAGGGTGTCGCGTGGGATGTCCGCATTCGAAAAAAAGGGAGCGAGTCGTTTATTGTGCAGGAAAAGGTAAACGAAAAAGCGTATATTTTTACTGGTTTTGAGTCCAATGCAGATTACGAGTATAGGGTTAGAACAAGGGGCGAAGCGGATAATCTCAGCGTTTGGTCCCAAAAACTGGAGTTCACCGGCCCTTTTTCGTCTGCGGGGAAGCTTTACGTTAACGCGTCGGCAGATGCTTCCGGAAACGGAAGTTCTTGGGCCGAGGCATTCAAAAGCCTACAGGAGGCCCTTGACGCGGCCCGTGAGGGAACGGAGATCTGGATGGCTCAGGGGACTTACTATCCTTCAAAAATGTTTACGCCGGATGGAACTGATGAGCGGAACCGCGCTTTCCGTTTGCTTTCGGGGCAGAAAATTTACGGTGGATTTAACGGAACAGAAAACAGTTTGGAACAAAGAGATTGGGAGAGACATCCGACTGTTTTGTCAGCGGATTACCTGAAAACGACGACAACAGACAATGACAATGCTGTGCATCTTTTGCTTGTTGAAGACCAAAAAGACTGGGTTGTTGTTGATGGGCTGCAAGTAACAGGAGGCTATGCAGACTTTTCGGACGAATCTTCAAAAGGCGGCGGCATGTGTATTGTCAATTCCCGCGTGAGCATGTCGAATATGTCTTTTGCGAACAACTTTGCGGACGACGGCGGAGCATTGTATGTGAAAAAATCGTCCATCACTATGGACAATGTTCTGTTGCAGGAGAATGTTTCTGACAATGCGGGCGGCGGGGCTTGTTTTGAAAAAAATGTTGAGGCTGTTTTGAAAAATGTTGTTTTCCGGAAAAACAAAGCCGATGATTATGGAGGAGGACTATACTGTGAGGATAATGTTCGCACGGTGCAGCAGGATGTGCGTTATATAGAAAATTTCGGCGGTGATTACGGCGGGGGATTTCATGATGAAGGAGAGAACGGCTTTCACAGGATGACAAAAATGGTGTTTGAAAAGAATACCACAGAAGGCTATGGCGGCGCTGTGTTTACATATGAAGGATGTAGGTTGGATGTAGACCAGGCTGTGTTTAAAAACAATGATGCTGAATACGGGGGTGCCGTTTATCATTCCAGCAATTCCAATATCAATGTCGCCAATGCATTGTTTGCAGGTAATGTCGCAGAAGAGGGCGGTGGAGCTTTTTACAGTGACGGGAGGGACGGTTGCCGGGTAAAGCTGATTAATGCTACTTTGGTGAAAAATTTCGCGGAATATGGAAACGTACTTTCCTTGGAAGGTAACATACAGCTGTCTTTGGCTAACAGCATTCTTTTTCAGAATCTCCGGAAAGATAAGGGGGAAATATTTGATATTTCGGACGAAAATAAGGTGCAGATAAAAAATTCGCTTTTCGAAGGAGATTTGAAGCAGAAAGGAATAAAGGATTTGGGAGGGAATATTTCTTCGGATCCTGTGTTTGTGAATTCCCAGAGGGGAGACTACCGTCTTGCGGCTTGCTCTCCTGCGATAGACAAGGGAGACAATTCGGCGGCTGCAAGGTATGGTAAAGATCTTTCTGGCAGGGCGCGCAAGGTGGATGAGCGCGTCGATATGGGAGCGTATGAAAATCCGTTCTTAGAGGCATTTCCAGATTTGCAGCTTGAGGCGGAACAGAATTTTTGCGAGAACAGAGAATATACTTTGCGGGACATCAGTCTTTCGGTTGAGTCAGGAGGCGTTTTGCATTGGTTTGCCGATGAAACGAGTGCAGAAGAGCTGCCTGTGGAAACCGCGCTGACTCACGGAAGCACTTATTATGTAAGCAGTTCCGACGGCAGCACAAAATGCGGGAAATCGGAAAGAAAAAGTGTTAGAATATCTTTGCTTCAGCCTCCGGCAATTAATACCTGTATTGAAAATGTAACATTTGTCATTGTCGGAGAATCGCATGTGCTGGACGATTACACTTCTTTGCTTCAATTGGAGCCAAACTCTTGTGATGTACAAGTGAGTCAAGTTCCTGCAGCGGGTACCAAGTTGAATTTAGGCGCACATACAGTGAAACTTACGGCGAACAATGCGGCCGGCAGTGCAAGCTGTACATTTAAGGTGACAGTTGCTTTGCCTTCTCCTCCGGTCGTAAATGCCTGTGTGGAAAACAAAACGTTTGTCATAGCTGAAGAGGCGCACGTGCTTGGCGACTACACTTCAGCGCTGGTGCTGGCTTCAAGTCCATATGATGCTCAGGTGAGTCAGGCTCCTGCTTCGGGGACTCAGCTGGGTATTGGAGTGCACACCGTAAAACTGACGGCGAGCAATGCAGGGGGAAGTACAAATTGCACATTCCAAGTGACAGTTAACCGTCTGTTGCATGCCGGAAAAGAAGAGAAAATAAGCATTTTTCCAAACCCTGTCAGCGACAGGCTGAAGTTCCGTTCCAGCGAAAGAATTACGAAAATCGAGATATTCGATTTACAGGGTCGTCTTATTTTCGAAAAGAACAATACCGACGATTTTGTAGATGTTTCCGGGCTTGGAGGAGGCGTGTACTTTGTTCGATTGAACACAGAACATGCGTTTGAAATTCACCGGTTTCGTGTAGAATAGTCAGTCAGTTTTGAAAAGTTATTTTGAGAAAAGCCCTTTTACGGGCTTTTTTTCTTGCCTAATAATTTTTCTCCAAGTTTGCTTTTCATGATTTTAAAAACAAATTAGAGCAAGAACGGAGTGTCAAGCCGTGGGATAAACGACAAAAAGCGAAATTCATGAAGAAAAAAATTACCGGAATCAATGTGGCCAGAGCTTTGGCGGTTTTCGGTATGATCATCGTGAACTTCAAGCTTGTTTTCGGAGAAAGCGGCAGGGCCTGGGTGAGGTCTTTTGCGGGCGTATTTGATGGAAAGGCCGCTGCGACATTCGTGGTGCTGGCGGGCATGGGGCTGGCGCTGATGACAAACAAGGCGCTGAAAGACGGAGACATCGGGGAGCTGAAGATTCTCCGCAAAAAAATTGCAGTCCGTGCGCTGTTTTTGTTTGCTGCCGGGTTATCATATATTGCCATTTGGCCGGCGGATATCCTGCATTATTATGGCGTTTATATACTTGCTGTGCTTTTGCTGATGCGGCGCAGCGGGAAAGTTGCTCTCGTTTTCGCTTTGGTGCTTATTTTTATTTATCCTTTGCTGATGGTGTTTTGGGATTATGAAGCGGGCTGGAATTTCATCTCTTTGGAATATCAGGATTTTTGGACTTTAAAGGGATTTGTTAGAAACCTGTTATTCAATGGTTTTCATCCGGTTGTTCCGTGGACGGCCTTTATGCTGACAGGCTATTGGTTCGGCAAGCAGGAGCTTAATAATGAGAAATTTGTAAAAAAAGCATGCTGGATTTCGCTAATCGCATTTTTTGCGATTCAGTGCTTTTCGTACGGTGCAATTTCGTATCTGTCAGGGGGAGATAAGGAAGCGGCCGCAGTGCTTAGAGAAATCTTGGGAACCAGTCCGATGCCGCCGCTGCCTGTGTATATGCTTAACGGAATAGCGGTTTCTTTTGCTGTTATTTCTTTCAGTATATTAATCGCCAGGCGCTATAAAAACAGCAAGGTGATTGACGCGCTGGACAAGACGGGTCAGATGGCGCTTACGTTCTATGTGATGCATGTTGTAATTGGAATGGGACTGGCAGAGGCGGTAGATTTTTCGAAAATGGGAAATTATCCAGTTGAATTTTCGGTGCTGTATGCGCTGGTTTTCTGTCTTTTATGTGTCTGGTTTGCGGTTGTTTGGAGAAAGTATTGGAATACCGGGCCGCTGGAATGGCTGATGAAAAGGCTGACCGGATGAAATATGGTTTTGTGGAATAGAGGGGATTTAATGGTAAGGAAGGATGTTTGCATTATGAAGCTGAGTAAACAGGTTAGAAGTTGTTTGGTTAGACAATGCAATGTTTGAGCAGCTTTCCCGCAAATCGAAAAGTGCATCTCAGAGGCGTCTTGCAGATCAGGGAGCGTCAAAGAATCCTCCTGTGCAGCGGTATGTATATTACGGGAAAAACAACCGGTACCGCATTTACAGCTGGGAGCTGATCCCTCCGCCCATGCGGCAGAGAATAGAGGCGATAAAAGATCCGGAGCTAAGAAATGCTCTGGAGAGGCTGCTGAAGCAGGCAATCACCGATTACACCATTCCCGTTCGCTTTTTTGAGGATTTGACGGATGAAGAATTGGCCGTTATTGTAAGCGAACTGCCAGTGGGCAAGGATTTTTTGCGGCAGCTGACTCCCAGGACTGTTTTTTTGGGCGCCCTGGTGGATTATCATTCCTATATGAGTATGGTTCCGTTTGACTGGGGAAATCGTTTGCTTGTATCGATCGAAAAAGAAACGCTTCGTCCTGAGAATGTGGATGAGGTTTTCTTTCTTCTGGATCATATTGATGTCGGGTCGGCGGTGAAGAAATACCGAGAGACGAGGGACGGTCCTTTGACAAGAAGCAGCAAGGAGACGCTCCGTTATCTTTACCAGCAGACCGTTCCGGGTCGCATACATGAGTCTGAGCGCAGTGATATGGACGTTGATTTTCCTGTTGAGCGCGTTCGGTATTTCCGATACGGAAACGAAGTGCCTCCGCCTTGGGAAGAAGAGCCCATGCTTTGGGAGTCGTACAGAGAATACACTTACTTGGATCCGGCAGAGAAGCGGGACGTTTCAGGTTTGGATGTGGACAGGCGCCCCAGTGCCAGCTTCGGCGGTACATTAATGTCTATGTTTAGAAGTTTTGTTGCGCGGAGAAGAAGCTTGGCCAGTACGCAGGGTTTGGAATTGGAAGTGCCTGAAAGCGCGCTGTTCAATACGCGCGTGCACACAAGAGCGTTTACTTGCGGTGAATTTCAGGAGCGGCTGAAAGAAGAGCACCCCGAGAAGTACGACATCCGGCACCAAATTGAACCGCTTTTGATTTTTTTGGAACAAGCCCTGGAAAAATATGCGCTGCTTCGGGAGGTTTTTATTCAGTCCTTAGGAACTTCTGGGCGGAGGCTCAGGAATCTGCCTGAAAACATGAGCTCGGAGGACCGGAAGTTTGATCAGACGCAGAAAATACATTTTTTATTTGAAGCACTTGATGAAATGGAGCATAGAATATACGAATGGCACCGGTCTGCGCCTTTTACCTATATTGAGCATATGCCGCCCTTTGGCAAAAGCATTTTTCTGCTTTTGCATACTCTGGGTATGGAGCATCAGTTTTTGACTTTGCATGCGCTTCAGAGTAAACTTCCTGCTTGGGTTTTTGAGTTGGATAAGTTGAGCGGAGAAGGACAGAAACTCGTCGGGCTGTTGTGGGAAAATATTGTGAGTAAAAGAAAATCGCCGCTAATATCTCAGGAAGACGGGAGGGAGCGGTTTCCCGGGCAAAGCTGTTATCCTTTTCCGGTTTATATAGCAAGTCAGTTGCTGCGGATAATGTCTAGGCCGTTTGGTCGGAGTTTTTTGAAGAAACTGTTTATTGACCATCAGTCAAAAGTGAATATCTTTCCTTGGTGGAACAAGCAGTTTTTGAAAACCGGAGCACATTTTAAAACGATAGGCTTGACTAGACCGGTGGAACTGAGTACGGGTACAAAGGAAGACTTTCCTGCATTCACGCCCAGCACAGTACGAAACGGAGGAGCGGTTTGTCTGGACTATCCGCAAAACGATTTGGCCTTTTCTTCTTCCAGCAAAGAGGGGCAGGAAATCAGTTATGTACAGCCTTTGTACAGCATCCGAAAAGGAAAGGATAAAGTGTTGTCAACTCCTTTTTATCCTGAAAATGCCGTAGATTTTGATGAGCAGCTGGACGTAGGGTGTCCGGTGTTTTGGGGGATGAGCGGTTTTTCCACCCTTAGCCCCATTTTTATTATTTTTGCTCATGAGCTGGGACATGTGCTTAACAACCAGATGGGTACAAAACGGACAATGATTGAGAAGAAAAGGTACTTGACGCAGCCCCAGTATCATGTGTTTGGGGATAATGAGGAGCATTATGTTATTGAGAAAGTTGAAAATGCATTAAGAAATGAACACGGGCTCCCTGAGAGAGGCTGGCATTTGCAGCGGATTAACCGGGTGGAGGATTTTTGGTAAGGCGTTGCCTGAGCAATATGTGCGCTCTCTTTAAATATTTGAAATTTCAGCTTAAGAACTCATCTTCCAGAATTTTTTGCACGCGGCCAACTTCACCGGTTTCCAGCTGCACTTTGATGCCGCGGGGATGAAAGCCGGATTTGGTAAGAAGCCGTTTTACAACGCCTTCGGTCAGTTCGCCCGTGCGCTGGTCTTGTTTCTGGACAATGGCAACGTACAGCCCCGGTTTTATGTCTTTTCTGTTTTTTCCGTTCATAATAGAATGTAAAAAAGGCACGCGTGATCAGCGTGCCTTAGTTGAGTGAAAATTCTTATTTTACTTCGATAATAAAGTAGTTTTTCTTTCCTTTTTGCAGCAAAATGTACTTGTCCATAAGTTTGCTGAAGCCTTCTACCTGTTGCTCCGAGTCGGTTACTTTGGTTTTGTTGACGCTTACCCCGCCGCCTTTGATCATCTTGCGGGCTTCGCCTTTGGACTTGAACAAAACGCCGCCGGTGGCCACAGAGACCAGGTCAGTTACGTTGGCTACGCTGTTGAATTCCTCTTTGCTTAGCTCTGCTTTGGTGACTCCTTCGAACACTGCCAAGAACGTTGCTTCGTCCAAGGACGCCAGGTCTTCGGTAGTGGATTTTCCGAACAGGATTTGGGATGCTTTTACGGCCATCTCATAATCGTGCTCGCTGTGAACCATGATGGTCACTTCCTTGGCAAGGCGCTGTTGCAGCGCTCGCTGGTGAGGAGCCTCATTGTGCTCGGTAACTAAAGCTTCGATTTCTTCTTTGCCAAGGTAGGTAAAGATCTTGATGTATCGCTCGGCGTCCTCGTCCGAAGTATTCAGCCAGAATTGGTAGAATGCGTACGGAGTGGTTTTTTCCGGGTCAAGCCATACGTTGCCGCTTTCGGTTTTTCCGAATTTCTTGCCGTCGGATTTTGTGATCAGCGGGCAAGTCAGCGCGAAGGCTTCGCCCTGGGTTTTTCTACGGATCAGTTCGGTTCCGGTAGTAATGTTGCCCCACTGGTCCGAACCGCCCATTTGCAGTCGGCAGCCTTTGTTTTCGTATAGCCAAAGGAAATCGTAACCTTGCAGCAGCTGGTAAGTGAATTCGGTGAACGACATGCCAACGCCTGAATCAGGAGCAAGTCTCTTTTTCACCGACTCTTTTCCCATCATATAATTGACGGTGATGTGCTTGCCGATTTCTCTGGCAAAGTCAATGAAGCTGTAGTTTTTTGTCCAGTCGTAATTGTTTACCAGTTCGGCGGCGTTTTCAGCTGAGGAATTGAAATTCAGCAGCTTTTCGAACTGCTTGCGCACGCCGGCGACGTTGTGGTTGAGCACCTCTTCGGTCAGAAGGTTTCTTTCTTCTGATTTTCCGGAAGGGTCGCCGATCATGCCTGTGGCTCCGCCGATGACAACAACCGGCTTGTGGCCAGCGTCCTGCAGGTGCTTGAGCATCATAACGCTTACCAAGTGCCCGATGTGCAAAGAATCAGCGGTCGGGTCGAAGCCCACATACGCCGCGCACATTTCTTTCATAAATTGTTCTTCTGTGCCGGGCATGATGTCGTGCAACATCCCTCTCCATCTTAGTTCTTCGACAAAATTTTTCATGGTACGATTTATATTTCGTTTTATTATTCCTTCTATTCGGTTGTTATGCTTATATAAAGTCAACAAAGATAGAAAAATAATGAGGGGTAGCAAAAGCTGGGGTTGAGAAAGCTCGAAATAGCAGGCTGGAAAGGTATGGGAATAAGCCTGCTGAGCGATATTGCAGAATGTTGTTTTTTCAAAATGAAGGGCCCTCAAAACATATGTTTGAGGGCCCGGGGCGGTTATACCGGATTGATTAGTGTGACCAGTCGTTTTTGTCGATGGTTTTGACAAGGGCGACAAGCAAATCAATTGAGTCCTGAATGTCTTTTTTGTGGCACATTTCGATAACCTGGTGCAAGTGGCGGGTAGGCACAGAAATGGCTCCGGCGATGGATCCCCGCTGTCCCATCCGCTGCAGGCCTGCGGTGTCTGTTCCGCCGCCGGTCAGCAGTTCCGCCTGCCAGTCGATTTGGTTTTTGTCGGCGGTTTTTTTCATGAATTCTACCATGCGCGGATCGCAGATTGTCATGGCGTCCATAATCTTGATGCCAGTGCCTTTTCCCAGCGCCGTTACCTGTTCCTGAGGTCTGGCGCCCGGCAGGTCGTAGGCGATAGTTGTGTCAAGAGCGATTCCGAAATCCGGGTCGATCTGTTGTGCGGCGACATTGGCGCCCCGCAGTCCTACTTCTTCCTGAACAGTAAACACAGCGTAAAAGTCGTAAGGGATGGGTTGATCCTGCAAAGCTTTCAGTGCCTCGGCAAGGATGTAAACCGAAACCCGGTTGTCGAGCGATTTGCTGTTTACACAGTCGCCCATCTCGATAAGGTCTCGTTCTCTTGTAATCGGATCGCCTATCTGCACGTATTTTTCAACCTCTTCTTTGTTCATGCCCAGGTCGATGAAGTAGTCGTCGGTTTTCGGATTTTTCTGGCGTTCTTCCTGCGACATAACATGGATTGGCTTGCTTCCCATTACACCGGTCAGGTCTTTTGTTTTGGCGTGCACCGTTACCCGCTGGGCCGTAAGCGTTTTCGGGTCGAAGCCTCCCAGCGTGTGGAAATAGAGAAATCCGTTGTCGTCGATATATTTTACAATAAATCCGATTTCGTCCATGTGAGCGGCAGCCATGACTTTTTTCTTGTCGGAAGCGGTCCCTTTTTTAAAAACAATGAGGTTGCCCATGTTGTCGGTTTCAATGGAGTCGGCGTAAGGGGCAATTTTTTCAATTAAGAAATCGCGTACGGGTTTTTCGAATCCGGGAGCTCCCGGAAGCTTGGCAATCTGACTGAGCAGTTGAGTGTCCATAGATTAAATATTGATTTTGTAATAATATTCATTAAATTCATAAAAAGAAATAATACTTGATTCGATTATATCGTATTATTCTGTTGTTTTTTTGCTTTGGGTTACTTTCTATGAAATTTGCATTTTTTAGCTTTTTTGTGGTTTTTATATTCTTGTTTTTTCCAAGTATTTCTCAGTCTCAGCAAGTTCCTGAGTTCATAAAATATTATAAAGACTCACCTGAAAAGGTACAGGAAATCTATCAGTTGCGAGATACTACTTCGGGCATTTTGGAGGGCAAATATATTGCTTACTACCGAAATGGTAAAATAAAAACGAAAGGGTATTATAAGAATAATAAACCGGCTCTGGTTTGGCGTGAATTCTATGAATCCGGTCAGGTGAAAAGCGAGGCTCGATTGGCTGAAGGCGTTATAAATGGCTTGTCGGTGGTATTTTACGAAAGCGGAGAAATCAGATGTAAAAAGAGTTATCGGGAAGGGATGCTGGAAGGTTTATGGAGCGAGTTTTATCAGAGCGGAACAATAAAAGCGGCGGGGTATTATAAAGCAGGAAAGAGATTTGGCGACTGGTTTTATTTCGGAGAAAATAATCTCGCAGCGAAAAAAGAAACTTATGCCGGCAACCGAGTGATGGTGGAGAATTATTACCGCGATGTTTCGAAGCAAGTTCAAAGCCGCGGGCTGGTCGTTAACGGGAAGAAGGACAGCACTTGGACTTATTGGCACAGGAACGGAGCTGTGCGAGCAAAGGGCCGGATGGTGGCGGGAGCAAGACAAGGCGACTGGTCCTTTTTTTCGGACATGGGGCTTTTGGCGGCAAAGGGGAACTTCGAAAAGGGAATTCGGGAAGGTAAGTGGCTGTTTTTTGGGGCAAGGGGTAATGTGAAGCGCGAAGGTGAATTCGAAGAAGGACTGGAAGAAGGAAAATGGGTTTTCTATAGTGAGGAAGGAGCGCGGGAAGCGACTGTAGAGTATGCGGAGGGAGAGGGTGAGTATGAGGTTCGTTTTGAAAATGGTGCGGTTAAAGAAAAAGGCTTTATGAAAGGGGCGAACCGGTCGGGAGTTTGGCGAAGGTTTTATCCAACAGGGCAGCTGAAGGCAAAAATCACCTACAAGAAGGACGGTTTGGGAAAGTATGAGGGATATTATGAGAACGGGAACAAGAGCATTGACGGGCAGCTGCGCAATGACGTGAAGGTTGGAAAATGGGTTACCTATGATGTGCAGACAGGCAAGGTGGCGGGTTATATGGATCATCATGGTTTGTCTAAGAAGATTCATCTGGGAAGCAGCGGCAATGGAAGCTCGTTTGTCCGGCGGAAGCTGGAACGCGAAAGGGAAAATGCGGAGAGGTTTGGGCTGGAGAAGGAAGAGTATGAGAATTTGATGATCGTAGTTGGATTGTCTTTTAGTTCTTTACATCGTGGGGGCGTGGGTTTTTTTATTGAAAATAATTCAAAGCAAAAGAAAAGTTACAGGTTGGCATTTTCATATTATGACAGCGATATAAGCTTTTTTCGGAATAATAAATATTTCACTCAAGGCGTTGGGGTGTGTTTGTCTCAATATTTTTCTATGGCAGAGAAAAAGTGGGGAACGGTGTCATTTGGTCACAGGCTTGGCTTGGATCAGCTCAGAGACAAATACACAGGCCGCGACTCCGAGTTTTCGGGTTTGGCTAGCAGCCGGTCATTGTGCAAGTACGGAGGGATGCTTGGTTACAGAAAAGGGACGGCATGCCAGTGGATGATAAAGGAAGCGGAGTTTCAGCTGAATCTTGAAATGCAGCTTGGCGTGGACGGGGCTTACCAGTACGTGCCCAATTTGAAAGACCAATCGCCTTTTGGACGGCGCGGAGATTCGCGTTTTTTAATTCTTCCCTATTTAAATATTTCGCTGAGCCTTTCTTTTTAGCCACGCCGCTTTAAAGTATTTTTTTTACCTTTGCGCTTCCTTATGAAAGATTTTGAGATGATTGAACTGCCGAATGGTATTCGGCTGATCCATAAGCAAGCAAGGCATACCAAAGTGGTGCACTGTGGCTTTGTGCTGGACATCGGCAGCCGGGATGAATTACCGAACGAGCAGGGAATAGCCCACTTTTGGGAGCATATGGCCTTTAAAGGCACCGAAAAACGAAAAGCCTACCATATTTTGAGCAGTTTGGATGCTGTGGGAGGAGAACTAAACGCCTACACAACCAAAGAAAAGATTTGTTTTCATGCTTCTGTATTGAATAAATATTTTGATAAAGCTTGTGATGTGCTGGCAGATATTACTTTTTCCTCTGTTTTTCCCGATAAACAAATCGAGAAAGAGCGGGGAGTGATTCTGGAAGAAATGGCACTGTATCGTGACACGCCGGAGGATGCTATACAGGATGAATTCGACGAGCTGATTTTTCCCGAACATTCGCTGGGGCGGAACATTCTGGGTTCGTCCGAGAGTGTAAGGCGTTTTCAGCGGTCGGATTTCGAAGACTTTATCCGTAGGAATATGAGCACGGGACATTTGGTTTTTGCAAGTGTGGGAGATATGCCTGCTGAAAAGGCGTTTCGTCTTGGTAAGAAGTATTTGGACAGGCAGCTGCCAATGGGCGCTGCAAAGGAACGCAGTTTCGATCCGAGTTATCAGGCGGTGAAGCGTGTAGTGAAAAAGCCGGATATTTCTCAGACCCATGTGGCTGTTGGCACGAGAGCCTATGGCCTTAAACACCCTGATCGTCTTAAGTTGTTTATGCTTACCAACTTGCTTGGCGGACCCGGCATGAATTCCAGACTGAACCTGAGCCTGAGGGAAAAATACGGGCTGGTGTATCATGTGGAAGCCAATTATACCCCTTTTACAGATACAGGTATTTTTGCTCTTTTTTTTGCAACCGAGCCCTCCAATAAACAAAAGGCAATTCAAATTGTACTCAGAGAACTGCGCCAGCTTCGCGAAAAGCCTTTGGGAAGCATGCAGCTTAAGCGTGTTAAGGACCAGCTTATTGGCCAGCTGGCGATGGCTGAGGAAAACAATCTGAATATTTTGCTGGTGCTGGCAAAAAGCATTTTGGATTTGGGCAAGGTGGACAGCCTGGATCAGGTAATAGAAAAAGTGAATTCCGTGACAGCTGAGGAGTTGCAGAGGGTGGCTCAGGAAGTTTTTTCGGAAGAACGGTTGAGTCAGTTAGTATACGAGCCAAAAGAAGAATAACAGATGGATTTTTTGCCAAAGGATATAAATGAATACGTTGAAGCGCATACAAGTCCTGAGACTGCGCTGTTGAAAAAACTGGACCGTGAGACCAATGCAAATGTAATGATGCCTCGCATGATCTCGGGACATTTTCAAGGCCGTTTTCTTTCGTTTTTCATGAAATGCCTGAAGCCGAAAAATGTTCTTGAAATAGGGACTTTTACAGGATACTCAGGTTTGTGTCTGGCAGAAGGTCTGGCAGAAGGAGGGAAACTGTTTACCCTTGATGTCAATGAAGAGCTTGAGGATATGGTCCGTCGCTATATTGCGGAGGCAGGCATTGAAGATAAAGTGGAATACTTGCTTGGAAACGCTTTGGACATTATACCAACGCTTGATGTGAAGTTTGACGCTGTTTTTATTGATGCTGACAAAAAAAATTATTCGCAATACTATGATCTGATTTTTGACAAGATAAGGCCGGGGGGAGTGATAATGGCCGATAATGTGCTTTGGAGCGGTAAGATTGTTCCGTCTGGACGAAAAAAATTGGACAGTAAAACAAAAGAGCTTTTGGACTTTAACGCCAAGGTGCAGGCGGATCCCCGAGTTGAGAATATCCTGATGCCTATTCGGGATGGAATAATGATGGCTTTGAAGAAGTAATTGAAAAAAGGGGAGAGGGAATCATACTTGTAAGTTTGTGTGTCCTAAAACAGATTTTTCATAAGCAGGTTTTATCAGTGTTAGTTTTGATGAGAAAAATAACCTGTTGTGAAGATGTTGAGAAGAATATTGCTGTGGAGTGCGGTGGTGATGGTTTTTGTTTGGGCGTGCGATTCGGAGCGGGATGAAGGTGCATCTATTAGTTCATTGCAGCTTCCGGATACGGTTTACCCAAGCGTTCCGGTTATTCATAGAGTGCCTATAGAAAACGGGCATCAGGCCACTCATATGGAAGTGGCAATGGGTGATTCGGTAACTCATACGTTGGAAATGCTTGCAGGGCAGTCGTATTTGGATGTTTCGCATGTGTTTTCGCCCGATCGGATGGGGGAGGAAGTGACGATGAGCTTTCGAATGATGAGTGATGACCAAGCATTGCATGAGCGGTCGGTGAAGGTGAGGGTGGCAGAAATTAGCGATATGCAACTGGTTTCTCATACCGTATCGGGGACCCTCAGAGGGTATTTTGTGAACCAGTTTGCATTTGGTGCAACAGTTCGTTTTGCTCAGAATCCTTCATATCGAAACTATGGAGACACTTACGATTTCTCATGTCAGTTTCAGTCAGAGTTCAGCTACAGGGAGTATCGCACCATAACGTGGTATCAGTACAATTCGATTAATGCTTTCAGGACTGTTTTTATAAGGATTCCCAAGAGTTCGGGGCTTTGGACCAGTAATCAGGATTTGCTGCATTTTTTGTACATGGCTTATCCCTTGGTTCGTGATGCCAGGCAAGAGTCTTCGGTGAGATGGGACAGAAGCAGTGATTTTGATGTGTTGATTTTAACCTTGGATGGAAGGATGGGGATTATGCGCATTGGAAATGATCTTTCCACCCTAAAAACGGTGACCTATCGAGGAGTGGCTAGGCGATGAGTGTGTGAGTAATTTGATATCTGACAATTATATAAAAAGGGCTTGAATTTATTGACATGAATAAAGAATCATAATTTAATTGATGCATATATGATTAATCTTTAAATTCGCCACTAATACATAATCGAGTAAAGTCTTGTTCTTTAAGTATTGTCGGTAATTTAACTTATGTTATTAATTTGCTAATACACTGGTTACGAAATATAAATGAAAATAATAAAGAGTACGAAGCTCTTAGCGTTAGTGAAATAAGATAGAAGAAGCTTGAAACCATTGTTCTGAAGGATGTGTCTTTTTTTTGCATTAGGTTTGATGGCTTGAGAGTATCTCAATGTTTGATATTAATAAATACTCATGCAAAGAGAATTTTGTGAGGAATTGTTGCGAATGACGCAATTTTTGTATTTTTTTAAATAGCCGTTATGGCTCAAATTAATAATGAATAATAGCAGTATGAAGATTTATTTTATCGGGATTTTTCTTTATCTCCTACAGTTTCCTCAGTATGTTCTGGCTCAGAAAGAGCACAGGGGAGTTCCTTTTGAATTGCACTATGTGAATGTTGATGGAAGAGGGGGGAAAAGCATTCAAAAGTTGACATATTTTTCGTACCAAGATTTTTTGAGTGATCAGCGAGTAAAGAAGATGGAGGCAGAGGAATTGACCGCTTTGGTGAAAATGCATTTTCAGCAGCAAAAAAACGCAAGCA
The DNA here is from genome assembly GCA_022360875.1 of Cytophagales bacterium. GTDB lineage: Bacteria > Bacteroidota > Bacteroidia > Cytophagales > Cyclobacteriaceae > JAKSBZ01. The sequence goes on from JAKSBZ010000016.1 coordinate 25,618, forward strand.
AGTCTCAGTCGGATTTAAATACAGGAGATCGGTTGCGAAAAAGCGATCTTTTGGACGGAATGGGAGATGCATCGGATCGGCAGGTGGAAGATGAGCTGCGTTCTGAAATGAGAACAGCAGAGGCTGCGCTGGGACGCAGAAAACTTGAGGTGCTTGGAGAATTGCACAAAAGAAGGCTTAAAGCCTTTGGAGGAAAGAAGGGAAAACAGTTTGAGTTTAACGGATTTTTTCTGAAACCGGAAGGGGCGCTGCTGTATTTGAGATTTCATGCTGAAAAGGGGTGTATGCGGCTGATTGTGCGAGACAAGCATAAAATGACTCCGTATTATTTTGTGGATCCTGAGTTTGATGGATGGATGAACCAAACAATTGACTTTAGTGACTTTGAAAGGGGGAATTATTTATTGGAAATTAGAATAGGTAAAAAAGTGTATCAAAGGGAGCTAAGAGTGAAATGATATACTCCCAATTTAGGGTAAAGGTGTGCGCTCATTTTTACCCTAAAATTTTAATTTATACACTTGATGGGAAAGTGTCGGCGAAAGTGTCATAATTCATCAAATTCATGTTCCAATTCCTTTGATTCCAGCTTTTTAATAAGTGTGCCGATATTTCTTTTTATTTGCTCTTCGGAGGTTGTCTTCAGTATTTGTCTTTCGGCTCCTTGTACTTCTCTGATATATACTCGTTCAGAAAAATCTCTTACAGGTTCGCTGCCATAAGTTTTGATAGTGGTCATTTCCTGTTCCTTCTTCTTCAGGCTAGGAAGCCCTATGGCTGAAGCTTCTGTTTGTGAGTGTTCGGGTGCCTCAGGCAAGGGTACATACATTGCTTCAGCTGCAGAAGCAGTGTATCCAAATTTTTCCAACTCTTCATCTTTGTCTAATCCGATTACTACCATATCATCGTCGCGGTAAGGAGGTATAGGGCAATTCTGATAAGGGTAAAAAAAGTCTAAGCCATAACTTTCAAAAATATGCATAAAATCTCTAAGAGCCTGATTTCGGTTTTCGGATTCTTTTTGCATTAGATCTGCCAGTGCGTGGGAATGAAGACCGAAAAAGCTGCACCGCTTTTTCTTAAATCTTTTTTCATAATATTTAAAATGTTCTATCCATTCCGTTATTCGGTCAGACATTTCTTGCCCTGTCAAAGATTTACTTAAGGCATTTAATTTTTCCAATCCATTTTTATTAATCCTTTCAGCGACAGGTTTTCCGGACGCCCATTGTATCTGCAGCTTTTTATGGAGCAGTTCCATCTCATCCCACTGCTTAGCTTTTCTGTCCCACCAAGGCTTGTTACGCTTGTGGTCCGAAATAGCCAGCTGCGTCTGGTCAAGGAAGTGGCTTATTTTTCCCATGGTCTTGTCGTCCACATCCCATACATTTGTGAAAATGGAATCTTGGCTCCAGCTCATGCCTTTTGCAAACCGCTCGGTTAGTGCCAAAGAATCGTCTACAAATGCATCTTCGTTTTTTTCTGCGTAGCCCATTAAAAATTCTTTTGTTTTTTCTAATCCTTCGGGGTTAATAGCCCGCAGAATAATTGTGTCAACTCTTGTTGCAAGATTTATTAACGGGGCAACAGAAAGAGAGTGAATATATAACTTGCCCAAAATATTTGGGTCGTCGACCAAAGGAATTAAGTCTCGAACAACCTGAAAAAGATTTCCTCCTTTTACATTTAAATAAATACTAAATAAATATGGTGTTGATTGTTCTTCCAATATCGGCGCATCTTTTAGTCTTTCTTTCTCGGCTCTGTGTCGTCCGTAGATGTGAAAGAAATATTCGGGGAATTTGCTGAAGTTTCGAGTGCTGGCTAATTGACTGTGAGTGAGTAAGTGTTCGGGGAGGTCTATGCGCGAAAGCCGCATTCTTCTGTCGGATGGCCGGCTAGCGAACAAGCCTGTGAGATCCTTGGCGAGTGTCAGTTGGTTTGCCTTATCTATGGGAGGTTTGGGTTCTTTGGTGCTTGTGTAGTGGGAGTACAGGTTTTCTTGCAGGGTGATGAGTGCTTCTTTATAGTTTTTCTTTTCTCTGATTGCTCCGTTCCAGCACTCTTCAAACATCGCAAGCAGCTGGATGAAGGACTGGCTTGGACTTGTCATTTCCAGCAAGCTGGCATTTACCCAAAAATCCACATTTATGCCTTGGGCAAAGGCCGGGTACCAATGTTCCTTTTCGATCATTGCTCCTGACTCTTCTTCAGTGTGGGTATCTCTTGTAAAGGGGGCGCCGTCATCAACAACAATGAACTGCCCGGCATGTAATCTGATTTTGGGGTTTAATATTAGTGTGTTGTTGTTCAGTGAACGGCCTCCTGTTGTTTGTTTTAATTTTGCAGGACGTAACATGGCTTGAATTGGGGGGATCGTCGAAAAATCATGTTCCATGAATTGAGAGTTTGTTTTTCGAGACCTTTCTTTCTTCGAAAATCTATTTTGGGGTTTAGATTTTACTTCTTGAAACATGCTATGGCGAAGCTCGGTTGTTTCTCATAACTACAAAACAGTTTACCTATTGTTGTTGTGCTTGTTGTTTGGTTTTTATGGTGTTCTCTTGAAAAGGAAGTGCTGCCGCTATTTGCATAATTCAGCGGGATGAATTTTTTGTTCAGGAATCTTTGTGGAGTTTCTGGATTTTATCAGCGATAATCGACTTTGTGCGGACATCTGAAGCCCTTTTCGGGAGTTTTTTTTACCTTTGCTAACCTGAACAGCTTGTTGGTTTTGGCTGGTTAATATATTTATAACTTTGTTAGAAGCTTTTGCTCATATGTTTTTCAATATGGGGCAGTCATGTTTCGTTTAGCAGGGCCTCAGAATATTTACGCGCTTGTGATGCAATTCTATTAGCGTCATTCAAAGACATAGCAGGATTTTCTTTTTTCGTTTGAGGCTGATACGGGGCATCTAATATAAATGTTATGGGAGTAGTTCAAGGGGGAATGGACCGTTGAAATATTTGGAAATTCACATAAAATCAATTGAAATTTTTTAATTATTACTGCGTGTTGAAAAGTGGGGATTTGTGTCAAAAAGTGTAGGATTTGTAAATTCATTCAATATATTTGTGACAAGGACTCTCGAGGCAAAAACATAAATGGTATTATTTTCAGGTGAATATCTTTGTAAGATAGACGCTAAAGGGCGTTTGAGTCTTCCGGCAAAGGTGAAGGCTAATTTGCCTGTTCCTTTTCAGAAAGAAGTAGTGCTTCGTCGTTCGACGGATCCCTGTTTGGTTGTATATACCCAGATTGGTTTTCAGAAGCTGGCTTCCAAAGTATCGGCTTTGAATGAGTTTGATTCCAGACAACGCAAGCTGCAGCGAAGCTTTTTTGGTTCGGTGTCGGAGGTAAGTTTGGACAGTGCTGGTCGTGTGCTGGTGCCGCGAAAAATGTTGGAATACGCATCGCTGGAAAAAGAGGGAGTGATCGTAGGGCTGGGAGACCGGCTGGAAATTTGGAATCCGAAAGCTTACCGATCGGTTCAGGATGAGGATA
>JAKSBZ010000403.1 GCA_022360875.1 Cytophagales bacterium
AACCTTGGAAACATCCGTACGGCTAGCAGGAAGGTGTTTTTTGGCTTGCCCGAACGAGCGGGTATAGGGTCGGGCTTCAATGCGTACGACGCCTATGTGAAAACCAACAGCGATATCCGGTATTTTAATACGCAGTCGCCTTACACGGCTGTTACCGGAGCGTTTGGTTCCAATACCCGAAGCATATTGGATGTGGATTTTGCGAGAAATGTAACGCCTCTGTGGAATATCAGTTCTCAGCTGATTATCAGTGATATTGATAAATATACAGCACGAGCTAGGAAAAATGACAGACAAACGAAGACTTATGATTTCACGATCAATACTTGGTACAAGTCCCAGAGCGGACGTTATGAGCTGACGGCTGCCATTAACCGTTTCGGGCATCAGGAAGCGCAGCAGGGAGGAGTGCTTGTGAATTCTTCCGATCCTTTTAAGTACAACGAGTCGGAGGTTTTGCTGAATGACGCGAGCAGCGAGGAGCTCCGCCTGCAGTTTCATGCGCTGCAGCAGTACATTCTCAACGAGCAGTTTCAGGCATACTGGCAGACGGACTACCGGATACAGCATGCCGAGTATTCCTCAATAGAAAATGAGCTTTCCAAAGCTGTTTTGCCTACAAATCAGGACACGACGAAGTCGTTTGTGGCTTATAATGAATGGATTAATGAGGCGGGATTGAAGGGGTACTGGCGAAAGTGGTTTTATCAGGTTTACGCAAAACGGAAAGATTATTCTTATGAACAGGAATATTTTATAAAAAAGGGGAGGAACTATTTTGATCCTTCGGGCAAAGAAATAAAGGATACTGTCCGCGTGATGCAGACGGGCAGAACTTCCGGGGCCGAGCACGGATTGGGAGGTTTTATGCGTTTGGATTTCGATTCGCTTAATTACGTCAGCGCTTCCGGTGAGTTTCTTCAGACAGGCGACCATAAGCTTGAAGGCAGGCTGGTGCTGCCGTGGTTTGAAGGAAGCTATACGCGAATGCAGTCTGCCGTCCCGCTGTTTTACCGCCGTTTCGAAGGACTGGAGTATAACTTCAACACAGATTTCAGATCGCAGCAAACTGACCGCATAAGGGGTAAGCTGAAATGGAACTGGCGCGGGCTGCAGCTTGAGCCGGCATTGACGCTGACAAATTATGTGGATTATATTTATTTGCAGAATGTAAGCGACCAGTACCTGAAGGTGCAGGGAAAAGACGAGCTGCGCGAGATAAGTCTGGAGCCCAGGCAGGCTGCAGGCACAGCGCAGGTTTGGTCGCCTGAGTTTAATCTGAAGTGGCAGTTCTGGAAGCGTTTCCATCTGGAGGGGCAGGTGATTTACACTTTGCGAACAGGAGATGAGAAGGACGTGTTTGAAATACCTCAATGGTATGGCAAGGCCAAGTTTTATTTCGAATCGGGCTTGATTCTGCAAAAAAAAATCAATCTGCAACTGGGGACGGATCTGTATTTCCTTTCGGCTTATCGCGGATTTGACTACGACCCGATTACGCAGCATTTTTTCCGACAGTCTGACGGACAGCGGGCTTTCGAGGTGGCCGGAAAGCCGGTGGCGGATGTTTTTATGAATTTGCGCTTCGGAACGTTTTATTTGTTTGTCAAGTATACGAACGGATTTCAGTCCGAGGACAGTCCGAGTTATATTACCCCGTACTATATCATTGCCCAGCCGGGACTGGATTTTGGGATAAAGTGGCGTTTTTTTGATTGATGTTTTATTGAAATCGCTTTAAAGAGTTGTTTGTGCTTTAAATGAATGCCGGTATGGAAACAGTTCTAGAGAAAGAAACGGTTAAGAAGGAACAAGAGCAGTGGGATTTGGTGATTCGCCCTCAGTCGCATTTGTTGGATATCAATTTTCGGGATATCTGGCGCTACCGCGACTTGATCTATATGTTCGTCAAGCGAGACATTGTGACGGTGTACAAGCAGACGATTCTCGGGCCCGTGTGGTTTTTTGTCCAGCCGGTTATGACCATGCTGGTATATGTGCTCGTGTTTGGAAACATTGCAAAAATCTCTACCGACGGTATTCCGCAGCCATTGTTTTATTTGGCGGGCATCATCATGTGGAACTACTTTGCGGAATGCTTTAATCAGACTTCGGACACCTTTACCCAAAACGCGAGCATTTTCGGCAAGGTGTATTTTCCGCGGCTGGTCGTGCCGATTTCGAAAGTGATTTCCGGGCTGATCAAGTACTTCATTCAGTTTGCTTTGTTTTTGGCGGTATATCTTTATTTTTATTTTACCCGCACAGATATTCATCCAAATGAAATCATATTGCTGTTGCCTGTTTTGGTGCTGCTCATGGCCGGGCAGGGGCTGGGCTTCGGAATCATCTTCAGTTCGATGACCACCAAGTACCGCGACCTGAAGTTTCTGATCACTTTCGGGATTCAGCTCTTCATGTACGCGACGCCGATTATTTATCCGATGTCCGCTTTGGGCGAAAAGATGCGCTACTATATGTCCTTCAATCCGATGGCGCATCTGATTGAAGCTTTTAAGTATGCATTTCTCGGAAGCGGACAGTTCACCTGGGGAGGAATCGGTTATGCGGCGGGTTTTACCGCTGTTGTTCTGGCTTTGGGTATTGTTATCTTTAACAAGGTTGAGAAGAGCTTCATGGATACGGTTTGATCGCGCACAATGCGTTTGTCACTGTCAGTCCTTTTTTTATCTTTGTAAAGAGTTCATCGATTATTCTTTATGAAGAAACTGCCCATTGGAATACAAGAGTTTAGGAAGTTAAGAGAAGGAGGTTTTGTCTATGTTGATAAAACCGAGTCTCTGTATCCGTTGGTTAAGGGAAGCGGCTACTATTTCCTGTCCCGGCCCCGCCGTTTCGGCAAATCGCTGCTGGTGAATACATTAAAGGAAATCTTTCTGGGAAGCGAAGAGCTGTTTGAGGGGCTTTGGATTAAGGAGCGCTGGGA
>JAKSBZ010000404.1 GCA_022360875.1 Cytophagales bacterium
CACGGTGCCCGTGGCCACCAGGGGCACCACCGTCATGAGGACGAAGAAGGCGGCGTCGCGGCTGTCCAGCACGCCGCGGCTGAAGCGCTCGAAGTGGCCCAGGAAGCTCAGCTCGTGGGCGATGTCGCCGCCGAGTCCCGGCAGGAAGCGGGCCAGGGCGCCCACCATGAAGAGGAACATGCTCCAGGCGAAGGCCAGGAAGTAGGCCACGATCTGGTGGCTGAAGAGGGCGGACGAGAGCAGCCCCCAGGCCGCCAGGGCCGCGGACAGCAGCAGCAGGCCCGTCCAGGCCGCCACCACCGGGCCGGGCTCGGGTTCTCCCAGCACGGCCACCACGCCGAAGTAGGCGCCCGAGGCCAGGATCACCAGCACCGCCACCGTCACCGCGGCCAGCCACTTGCCCAGGACCCAGGTCGTGTCGGGCACGGGCCAGCTGGCCACCAGGGGCCAGCGCCCCGAACGGACGTCGGGCGCCAGCAGACGCATGGTCACCGCGGGCATGAGCAGCAGCAGGAAGAGCGTCATGTTGCTGACCAGGGGCCGGAACAGGCCCTCGGCCAGGTTCAGGTAGTTGCCGCTGCGCGCGCTCTGCAGGGCCGTCTCGGACAGCTCGGAGTAGGAGAGCACGAAGATGGTGAAGAACAGCCCCACCGCCACGAGGAAGGCCGTCAGCACCACCGGGGCGATGGCGCCGTGGAAGAAGCTGCCGACCTCGCGGCCGACGATGGCCCGCAGCTGCCTCACTCGGCGTCCTCCTCGCGGGGATCGGCGGGCGGATCGTCGGCGCCGGTCAGGCGGAGGAAGAGGTCCTCCAGGGTCGGGCCGCGGTCGCTGAGGTTCTGCAGGCGGCCGCCTGCGGCCAGGACCGAGTCCACGAGCGCGGGCCGGATCTCCACCGGGTTGCCGGCGATGCTCACCTCGGCGCCCTCGTCGGTGACCTTGACGTCGTCCACCCCGGTCACGCGCGCCAGGGCGGCGGCGACCTTGTCGCGATCCCCTTCCCAGGTCACGACGACGCGGTGGCCCGCACTGATCTCGTCGGCGGAGGTGGGCAGGCCGG
>JAKSBZ010000405.1 GCA_022360875.1 Cytophagales bacterium
CCCTGACGACCGTTTTTTTTCTTGATGAGTCGCAGCGGCTAATGCTTGCTGACTTCTGCTATGTGATTTTGGTGAACCTTGGCGTTTCGCTGCTGGTTTCGCTGCTGCTGATTCCCGCGATGCTTGACCGCCTGCCGCTGCCCCGTCCTTCGCAGCGCCGTTCAGTGAGAGGACAGCGGCGTTTGGTGCGCGGCTATGAGCGGTACAAAGGCTTTCTCTACTGGATGCGGCTTCGCAGAAAATGGATTATTGTGCTGCTGGTGCTGGCTTTCGGTTTGCCGGTGTTCGAGATGCCCAAGCACTGGGAGGCCAGGGAAGGCTGGAGTACCAAGACCTATTGGTATCATGAGGCTTACAACGCCGTGTTCGGAAGCGATCTTTACAGCGAGACGCTTCGTCCTTATGTGGACAAGGCTTTGGGCGGTGCGCTTCGGCTGTTTCTGAAGGAGACAAAGCACAAGAACCTGAGCAGCGCGCGAAAGCGCACGGAGCTCAGCGTTACAGGAGATATGTACGAGGGAGTGACCCTGGAGAAGACCAACGAAATATTCCGGCGGATCGAACGCTTTCTTGCAGCATTTCCTGAGATTGAACAGTTTGAAACCAGCATCCCAAGCGCCTCGGAAGCGAATGTCACTGTGCTGTTCAAGCCAGAGTACGAACTGGGCAGCTTTCCGCATACGCTCAAGGCGAAGGTGCAGTCGCTGGCGGTGGATATGGGTGTGGGAGACTGGAAAATTTCTGGAGTGGGCCGGGGTTTCGACAATTCGCTTTACGAGGGAAAAGTGAATTCCCGGGTGACTTTCTACAGCTACAACTGGGAGCAGACCAGGGAATACGCCAAGGAGTTCATCGAGCGCATTAAGAAAGTGCAGCGGGTGGACCAGAAGACAATTCACCTTGACGGGATGGCCAATCGGTCAAATAAGATTCAGCGCGAGTATGTGCTGCGGCTGAATCGTGAACGCATGAAGCAGTCCGACGTCGGAACGGGACGGCTGCTGTCTGAGCTGCGCAAGCTTTCGGAAAACAAAGCTCAGGTAATGAGTCTGCAAAACGGAGAGTACACCGAAGAGGTGAATCTGCGCCGTGTGAACCGGAAAATTCCGGACCAGTGGGAATTGCAACAAGGCGCCCTGTCCATGGGAGACATGCGCATGGCAAGGCTGGAAGGTATGGGACGGATGACCCGAAACCGGGTAAGCCGGCAAATCAACAAGGAAAACATGGAATATACGATGGTCGTGGAGTTTGATTTCATTGGCTCTGACGGGCAGCGGCATGTGCTCATGGAACCGATTATCAAGAAAATGGCAAATGAGCTGCCTATCGGCTACCGGCTGGAACAGGAATCTTTTCAGTGGGGATCCTGGCAGAAAGACGGCAAGAAGGACAACCGCCTGTATATCCTGCTGCTGATTTTAGCCATCATCTACGGAATTTGCGCCATCGTATTCGAATCGCTTCGACAGCCGCTGTGGGTGCTGGCAATGATTCCGATTTCTTTTATCGGAGTTTTTCTTGTATTTTACGGACTGAGCGTGCCTTTCAGTCCTGGCGGCTACGCCTCGCTGCTGCTGCTCAGCGGTCTGGCAGTCAATGCCTCGCTGTATATTATCAATGATTTGAATGGAA
>JAKSBZ010000407.1 GCA_022360875.1 Cytophagales bacterium
AGGAGAGTGCTGTTACTGATATCGGACTTAAAGAAGCCTGGGTCTTGCAGGTCTGTCGGCAAATTTTTATAGTAAATTTTGAGTGAATGCAAAAGGCGTGTGGCTTTTTTGAGATTTGCGGGCAAGGCAGCTTGATGCTGTCTTTTTTGTCCCTGCGCTTGAGGCGGCGGATAGATTGCTGTAAAGAAAGCGGTAAGAACTTCGTTGTATGTTATTTCTGTTGATTTTCTGATTGGATTTGAAAGGGATTTAGCTTGTATAAATGAAGGCTGATACTTGTTATTTTTTACGCTAATGGCTATATTAGGTATGGTTGCAGGGACTTTTTTCAAGACGGATCGAAGGTGACAAGTTGTAGAGGGTGTTTGGGTTATTTGTGCAGGTCATGGCTTTTTGATTATTTTCAAGGAGGTGTTTTAGCGAACTCTTAGTATTAAAAATAAATCAAAACATGTATGTATTATGTCAAGCAAATCTACACAGAATGTCTTTCAGAAGCTTCGTACTATGTTGAGTCCGACGGGGAAGCCGCTGTGGTGGACCCAATTAGGGAAGTAGACGAATATGTTCGGATTGCAAGCGAGCGGGGTGCAAAGATCAAGTATATCTTTGAAACGCATTTTCATGCGGACTTTGTTTCTGGCCATTTGGATTTGATGCGGAAAACTGGTGCATCTGTGGTGTTTGGGCCGCAGGCAAGGCCTTCCTATGAAGCTGTCGTGGCTTCCAATTCAGATTTTTTCACACTGGGACGCGTAAAAATAAAAGTACTGCACACACCGGGGCATACGCTGGAGTCCAGCTGTTATTTGCTGGTTGATGATATGGGCAAAGACCGGGCGATCTTTACAGGAGATACGTTGCTTGTCGGAGATGTGGGAAGGCCGGATTTGGCGGTGAATCAGGAGGTGTCGAAGGAAGATCTTGTCGGGATGCTTTATGAATCTCTTCGGAATAAGATTCTTACCCTGGACGGAGATGTTGTGCTTTATCCGGGGCATGGAGTGGTGTCTCAGCACGGCAAGGGTCTGCGAGAGGAAACCATTTCAACGATTGGAGAGCAACGGTCCATTAACTATGCTTTGCAGCCAATGGAAAAGAAGGATTTTGTGAAAGCAGTGGTTCAGGGTTTGACAAAGGTTCCAAAGTATTTTAAAGCGAATGCTGAAATAAATAAGCATGGATATAAGCCGCTGGAAGAGGAACTGGAAAGGGAATATGTGGCGCTGTCGGTTGAGGAAGTTGAAGAATCGGTAAGTGCCGGAGCTTTGGTGCTTGATTCCCGGCAGCCTGAAGTTTTCGGAAAAGGCCATGTGGAAGGATCGCTGAATATCGGGCTTAACGGGCAGTATGCAATCTGGGCGGGGACACTGATTCCCTTAAATCAATCAATAGTGCTGGTGACGGATGAAGGCAAAGAGAACGAGAGTTTGGTGCGGCTTGCGAGAGTGGGCTTTGCCAATGTGAAGGGATATTTGTCAGGGGGATATGAATCTTGGAAAAATGCGGGAAAGGAAATTGACTGGGTGGAATTCGTGGAACCGGAAGAAGTGGCTTTGCATATGAATAAGAGTTATTCGCTGCTGGATGTTCGGAGAAAAAGCGAAACTGATGTTGGGCATGTTCAGGGTTCGGAATTTATTACACTTGCCGAACTGGAAGAGCACACTGATGAGGTTCCGGAAGGTAAATTTTTGATTATGTGTGCAGTGGGTTATCGTTCTATGATAGCGGCATCGCTGCTGAAAGCCCGGGGCATACACCGGTTTAAGATTGTTTTGGGCGGGTATTCCAATGTCAAGAAGGAAAAGAATTTGATTTTGGAGGAGAGTAAATTCGAGCTGCTGTAGTATCTCACTTTTCAGCAGTGAATAAATGTTCGGGTAAAATGAAGGCGAGATAAATTTCTCGCCCGGTGAATATGTTTTTTGTGTATTTTTTAATTGAAAAGCTGTCAGTCTTCAAGGTTTGGAGCGAAGCTGAACAGCTCCAGTTTTTTTACGGAGCAATATAATCCTTTTCAAGTTCTTGGCAGATGGTTTTCATTGTCTGCGTAATTTGGCGTAGTTCTCCTTCTTTAATAATAAATGGAGGCATGGTGTAGAATAGCCTGCCGAACGGACGAAGCCAGACTCCCATTTCCACTAGCCGTTTCTGTATTTTTGCCATGTCTGCCGCTTCGCTGAGCTCTATTACGCCGATGGCTCCCAGTATCCGGACGTCTTTTACGCTTGCTAGTTCGGAAAGCGGTTGGAGTTCGGCGGTAAGCTGCCGCTCAATAGCTTTTACTTTATTTTCCCATTCTGAGGAAAGCAAAAGGTCAATGCTGGCACAAGCAACAGCACAGGCAAGCGGATTGCCCATAAACGTTGGTCCGTGCATAAAAACGCTTGGCTCGCCTTCTGATATGGTCATGGCCACCTTTTCGGAGGCAATAGTTGCTGCGAAGCTCATATAGCCGCCAGTGATGGCTTTGCCAATGCACATGATGTCCGGAACAGCCTGCGCGTGTTCCCAGGCGAACAGTTTGCCTGTTCTTCCGAAACCTGTGGCGATTTCGTCGAATATCAGCAGTAGGTCGTAGCGGTCGCATAACTCCCGGATTTGCCGCAGGTATTCCGGGTGGTGGAAGCGCATGGCTCCGGCTCCCTGAACAATTGGCTCCAGAATAAAGGCGCACAGTTCGTGGTGGTGAGTTTCTATTAGCTGGCGAATGGAATCCATTGCATTGTCGTCCCAGGGCTCATTGTGGCTTATTGAAGGGGCTTCGGCAAAGTAATGGACAGGAAGAGCGCCGTTGAAGATTTGGTGCATTCCCGTAACCGGGTCGCATACCGACATGGCGTGAAAGGTGTCGCCGTGGTAGCCCGAGCGAACCGTAATAAATTTGGTTTTTTCTTTTTTCCCCTGAGCCTGAAAGTACTGCATGGCCATTTTCATGGAAACTTCTACAGCCACTGATCCGGAATCCGAATAAAAGAAGCGGTTAAGAGATTCGGGAAGGATGCTTTTCAGTTTTTTGGCAAGTTCTACAGCGGGTTGGTGTGTCAGCCCGCCGAACATAATGTGCGACATTTTCGACAGCTGGTCGTTTACTGCTTGGTTGAGAACAGGGTGGTTGTAGCCGTGAATGGTGCTCCACCACGAGGACATGCCGTCAATTAGCCGTTCGCCGGTTTCCAGGTGAATATAGACACCCTCAGCTTTCTGTACCGGATATACCGGCAGGGGGTTGATCATTGAAGTGTACGGATGCCATATGTGTTCTTTGTCAAAAGCAAGGTCTATTTTTGTGTGCATGATTTAGCCCATTATTTTTTGAATGAGCCATAAAAGTAAACTCAAAATAGCGCTTAACAAAATACAAGCGCCTAATGGAAGGAAAAAATGAATATTTTTTCCTTTGATATAGAGATTCAGAGGCAGTTTGTCTAAAGACTGCAACAGCTGAGGAAATGCCCAGAGCAATAAGCCGGCAAACAGAAGCAGGAAGCCTGTTAACATCAGTATTTTTGCGAGGAAAGAAGGTAACATATACTTGAGAATTGACTTTTTTGATCTGAAGAATGAAAAGGTAAAGTTTGGATGCTTATTTTTTTTTCATTTATTTAATGCGCGAATGGTGTAGTGATGAGTTTAGGTTTTTAGAATTCATTTGTTATGTTTTTTCTTTCAAAAAGCGTTTTTTTTTGTTCATTTTTTAAAATGCCTGTTTTAAGGGTATAGTTTTGTATAATGATCACCGTTACAATTTATAGTTATGTCTACAAACGACTTTTATCCATTCGACGATACACCTGAAGAAAAGGGAAAAGAAGAGCAGTCAGGGAATAATGAATTTGATGACAACTTCGGATTGCCGGAAGTTCCGTCTGCTCAGAGTTTCTTTAACGAAGAAGAGGAGGGACCGGCTGCCTTTGAGGAAGATGATTCATCGACTTCGCAGGACAGTGGTTTTGGAGACTCCAAAGAAGACTCTTCTTATGATGCTTCGGCAGATTATTCCAGTTTTTCCGGCGGATATTCTCAGGAAGATTTCTCGGCAGGGAAAGAGGAAACTTATGGAGATGAAGACAAGGGAACAAACTCACGGCGCTACCTTGTGATATCCTTTGTGGTTGCCGCGGCATTGTTGCTTACCGGTTTTGGCGTTTATTATTTTTTCTTCAGAGCAGACACGGAACAGGTGGCTGAGGAGGTTGTTCAGCAAACCGAGATGGTTGCTGAGGATGATCAGGCGGCGGAAGAACCTGTAATGACCGAGGGAACAGAGGTTGTTGAAGAGACGCCCTCTGAGCCGCAGGAAACCGTCGCGGAAGTTCAGGACGAGGTTCAGAACGAGGTTCAGGACGAGGTTCAGAATGATGCCGAGGAGGCTGGTCCAGTTGTCTTGGACAGCAACAGTTCTGAAGGTCAGAACCGATTTTTGGAACAGCGGACAGGTAAGTATTATATTGTTGTGAGCAGTTTTGTGGATCAGGATCTGGCAAAGGATTTTGCGGCAAAATTGAACGGCGAAGGTTTTGATACCTTTGTTATGGCTCCATACGGAAAGAAAAAATATTACCGGCTTGGCATCGAACAATCGGGCTCTTTTTCGGAAGCTAACAGTAAATTAACGTCAGACTTAAAAGAAAAATTAGGAAATGACCTGTGGGTCTTGAAGTATTAATATGGGATTATTGCAGATTTCAACTAGTGGAGCAGAAGCTGCTGAGACAGTAGTGTCGGAGCAGAGTATTTCGGTGATTGATTTGTTAATGAAAGGGGGGTATTGGATTGTCCCGCTGGCGCTATTATTTATTGTGGCGCTGTACATTTTGCTGGAACGCGTCAGGGTTTTGAAAAAGGCAGACAAGCTGCCTCAGGATTTTAATGACAAAGTGAAAATGCTGGTGGCGGAAGGCAATATTGCCGAGGCCAAGGCGTATTGCGGAATGTTGGAATCGCCGATGGCCAAGATGGTAAGCAAAGGAATTTCCCGAATCGGCCACCCGCTCAAAAACATTGAAGCATCTATCGAGAATGTCGGAAAGGTGGAAGTCTACAATTTGGAAAAAAATCTCAACTATTTGGCAACCATTGCCGGTGCGGCGCCTATGATTGGTTTTTTAGGCACCGTGACCGGAATGATTCAAGCCTTTATTTCCATATCGCAGGAAGAGGGTTCTGTTAGTCCGAAACTGCTGTCCGCCGGGATTTATGAAGCGATGATTACTACGGCTGTTGGCCTGTTTGTGGGAATTGTCGCCTATTTGAGTTATAATTATCTGGTTTCGAAGGTGTCCAAGCTAGTTCACCGCATGGAGTATACTTCTGTGGAATTTATTGATCTTTTGCAGGAGCCGACGAAGATCTGACACTTGCAGCGGCTCGATTTCCCGACAATTCATTAAAACGCTTTTGTATTTGCAGTAAGCGTTTTCTTTTGATGTGTTGTGCGGGGAATGGCTTTTTTCGAAACTTCTTTTTACGGCAAGCGAAACATTTTTTTAAAAAAAAGTTGTTTTTGCGGTTTCATTCAATCTTCATTTTTGGAATATGGATTTAAAATCAAAACATAAAGTGGATGCCAGCTTCAGTATGTCGTCCATGACAGATATTATTTTCTTGCTGTTGGTGTTTTTCATGCTTACCTCATCATTCATTACTCCTTCGGGGCTGCAGGTCAACTTGCCCAAGAGCAAGCAGCCAAAGGTGGTTATGCAGCACGTAACGGTCAGCATCACCAAAAACCTGCGCTATGCCGTAAACGACAAGCGTGTGAAAAGGAGACAGCTTGAGCGCGCTTTGTCCAAGGCGCTGAAAGGGACCAAAGGCAGTACCGTAACATTGCATGTTGACGAGAAGGTTCCTGTTGAGCATTTAATGCATGTGGCGGGGATTGTAAATTCTTTGGATGCGAAAATCGCCATTGCCGCCAAGCCCCAAAAGTGAAGCGTATGGAGAAGAGTTCAATTGACAAGAGAAGCGCGGGGCTGACGTTGATGATTTCCCTGGTCATGTTTGTGTTCATGTGGTTTCTGAATGTATGGCAGGCGCCGGATCCGCCAATTCCGGTTTATGGTTTGGAAATGAATTTTGGCACTTCAAAAACAGGAAAGGGCAGAAGGCAGCCCCGGCCTGTGGTTAGAAAGACGAAACCGGTTGTAAAAAACGAGACTGCTCAAAAACCGGCACCTGTAGAGCCAGTGCAGAAAGCTCAGGAAGAAGCGGACGTGCAAGCGAAGGAGCAGGCAATAAAACAGAAGGCTGAAAGTAAGACAAAAGTGGTGACACAGGATACGGAAACGCCTGTGGAAGTCCCGAAAGAAAAAAAGGAAAAGCCTAAGCCGGAGGTTAAAAAACCGGTTGCGGAAAAAAAAGCTGTGCCGCCTCCTCCCAAGCCGAAGGCGGAAGGGGCTGAGGAAGCAGAGGATCAGCCGAACAAAGACAAAGGACATGGCGATTCCGGAGATACAGACAAGGATAAAGGTGTAAAAGACGCCAAGAAAAACAAGGAAAAGCCGATAATATTAGATAAAAAAACAAAAGGCACCGGAAACGGCGCCAGTGCGGCCCTGGATCTGACAGGCTGGCAGTGGGACGAAACGCCAAGGCCTGATGATCAGACCGAAGAGAGCGGCAGGATTGTTTTTGAGATTTCTATAGACGACCAGGGATATGTTATTTCGGTGCGTACGTTAGAAAAGTCTATTTCCAGTAAGCTGGAGCAGGTCTACCGCAAGGCAGTGGAAAATCTGACTTTTAGCCCGAGCAATGACAACAACAATCCGAAAGCGCTGACAAAAGGACGGATTACCTTTGTGATCAAGTCGAATTAAGCGCCGGCGAAATACATTTCAGAAGCCCGGAGGATGAATTTCCTTCGGGCTTTTTTATCTTCGTATTTTGATTAGCAGGGAGAAAACATTAAGAAGGATGAATTATAAACAGGCGTGCGAATTTATTATGAGTAATTTGCCGATGTATCAGCGGCAAGGCAAGGCTGCCTACAAAAAGGACTTGGGCAACACACTTGCGCTTTGCAGGAAGTTGAATGATCCTCATCGCAAGTTCCGGTCTGTGCATGTAGCCGGAACCAACGGCAAAGGAAGCTCTTCGCATATGCTTGCATCGGTTTTGCAGGAAGCCGGCTGGAAGGTTGGGCTATACACTTCGCCGCATCTGAAGTCCTTTACCGAACGTATTCGGATCAACGGCAGTCCTGTGCCCGAGGAATGGGTTGCTTCGTTTATTACCCAGCATCAGAAGACTGTCTTGGAGATTGCGCCTTCCTTTTTTGAGATAACAGTTGGTATGGCGTTTCAGTATTTTGCTGAAGAGAAGGTCGATATTGCTGTAATCGAGGTGGGCTTGGGCGGACGCTTGGATTCAACTAACGTGATTACTCCGGAAGTATGTCTTATTACCAACATCGGAGAGGACCATCAGCAGTTTTTGGGAGAAAGCCTTGAACAGATTGCTGAAGAAAAGGCCGGGATTATTAAAGAAGCCGTGCCGGTTGTCGTTAGCCAGCGCCAGGCCGAAACGGAAGCTGTTTTTAAAAAAGTTGCCGGAGAAAAGCACGCGCCGATTTTCTTTGCTGAGGACTGTTATCAGTCGTCTTTTTCGGAAGATCATAAATCGTGGCTAGTGAAATACAAAGAATCTTGCGTTGAAAAAAGCTGTCCTGCAGGTCTGAAGGGAGATTATCAGACATTTAATCTGAATGGAGTGTTGAAGTGTCTTGATCTTCTGCGTGAAAAGGGGATTGCGTGGAGCGAAGAGCAGCTGATTCGGGGCCTGGAAAATATTGTTCAGAATTCGGGTTTGAAAGGTCGCTGGCAGGTTCTCGGGACGTCGCCAACGATGATATGCGACACAGGGCACAATGCCGAAGGAGTGATGCTGGTGGTAAGTCAGCTTAGCCGGCAGCCGTTTGAAAAGCTGCATATTGTCTGGGGCATGGTGAACGACAAAGATGCGGGAAAAGTGCTGGAGCTGCTTCCGAAGCATGCGCATTATTATTTTTGCGAGGCGGATATTCCCCGTGCAATGAGCGGGGATGAGCTGGTTCGGCAGGCACGCCAGGCGTCTTTGAACGGAGAATTCGAAGGTTCAGTTTCTCAGGCTATAGCGAAGGCAAAGAAAGCTGCGAGCGCCGGGGATCTCATTTTTGTAGGAGGCAGCACCTTTGTGGTAGCTGAAATTCCGGGACTTTAGCATGTAATAAATTCCAACATTTAGCTTTTTTATGGAATACTAAAACGATATTGTTATTTTTGTGGCTTGTTGAGAAAAGAACGAGGAAATGAGAAATAAATTAAGGCGATTTAAAGAAAACGAGGAGCGTTACAATATCGTCCAGCAGGGCAAGGAGAATTTTGAGACGGCCAAAGGAAACTGGAATAAGGAACATTTCAAAAATGACAATCCGCTGGTGGTGGAACTGGCCTGCGGATACGGAGAATACAGTGTCGGCTTGGCGCGGGTGAATCCCGACAAGAATTTTGTGGGGGTGGACATAAAAGGATCTCGCATGTGGGTCGGTAGCTCGCAGGCGATTGAAGAAAATCTGCACAATGTGGCTTTCCTGCGTACGCAGATACTGATGGTGGACCGTTTTTTTGATGAGGATGAAGTGGATGAGCTGTGGATTACTTTCCCTGATCCGCGTCCGCGCAGCCGCGACGAAAAGCGGCGGCTGACCTACAAGCGCTTTATGGAGATGTACAAACACATGCTTAAGCCTGAAGGCTGGCTGAAATTCAAGACGGATAACACAGAGCTTTTTCAGTATACGCTGGAAGAGCTCAATAAGCGCCCGGATATAAAGAATCTAACCTTTACATTTGATCTGTACGAACGAGAAGATCTGGTTCCGGAACATTGCGGTATTAAGACTCGCTACGAAGGGATCTTTACCG
Source organism: Cytophagales bacterium (assembly GCA_022360875.1). GTDB lineage: Bacteria > Bacteroidota > Bacteroidia > Cytophagales > Cyclobacteriaceae > JAKSBZ01. Next base: position 8,910 of record JAKSBZ010000407.1, read on the forward strand.
AAAAGGGAGAGAAAATTAAATACCTGAAGTTTCAGTTTGTAAAGTAACTCAGTAATTAATGGGGGCAGGCCGATCGGTTCTGCTCTTTTTTTTGTCCTTGTATAGGGTTGAAATAGATTGTAAGGAAACGAACAGTTTTCGGTTTTCCGTTTATTTTGACGTTGCGTTTTAGTATTTTTAAAAGAGAGTACATTTTTTATAAAAAATGCAGGCCGAAAGGTCTGAATTCAAAAAAAATGAGAGATGAGTAAACTGTATGAACGTCAGGAGGCTTATGCTTTGTTTCGGAAAAGACTGAAGGAGAAACGCTTGGGTCTGGTTGTTAAGTTTTTGTTGATTTACGTTGTTTTTCCGATGGTGCTGGGCTATGTGTATTTGATCAAACTTGGACAGGGCGAGGAGCTGGATAAGCTGCATCTTTTTATCGCATTGTTTATCATTGTGGGTGTTGTACGGGCTTTTATGGAAAAAAGAAAACTTGATAAGGGTTATCTTGAGTTTTTTGAAGAAGACGAGCTGGCTGCATTCTTGGAGGATATGGAAAACGGGCAGGCAAGCACGCTTAATCTTTTGACTTGCCAGAGGGACGGCGATAATTTATATGTCTACAATGCCCTGCCTGACTATGTGGAGGCGACAGAAGCCCCAAAAGAGAAGCGCGCCTGGAAGGCTATGAAAGATGAATGGTATTTTTTGAGTTTATGTCCGCTTGCCCGGGCGTCATTTGCCGGCTGTACGGTGACGATGCAGCTTCGTGCCGGTGACGGCCGAACAGTGCTTAGGGAAGAGCGATTGAAATAATCCGTTCTCCCGATTATGTAGAGAACGGATTGTACTGTTTCAATTATTCCCAGATTTCAATTTCATAAATCGCAGACCAGCGTTTTCCGGTAATCAGCAGATGATTTTTTTCCGGGATATAAGCGATGCCATTGAGAACATTTTCATACTCGTAGCCTCTTTTGTAAGGATCGTATTCCGGCTCGGTGGACGCCAGGTCGCTTAAATCAAGGTAGGCAAGCACTTTTCCTGTTTCAGGGTCGATTTTGGCAATGGTGTTCCGCATCCAGATATTGGAGAAGACGGCTCCTTTGATGTACTCCAGCTCGTTGAGGCTGTCCAGCAGTTCTGTTTGGTCAGCGACGATTACCGAGCGGATGTTTTCGAAAGAAGAGGTGTCCATGTACAGCAGACTTGCCGAACCGTTGCTCATGATCAGGTCTTTGCCATCGAAAGTGATGCCCCATCCTTTCTCAGAAAACGGATACCGGAAAGTGCTCTGGTAATCCAGGTTTTCCTTGTCGTACACATAGCCTTCCTGGCTTTCCCAGGTTAGTTCCACGATTTTGTTTCCGAAAACTGCAATACCCTCTCCGAACCGGTTGTTGGGCAGCGCAACTTCATTCAGCACTTTGCCGCTTTTGAAGTCGGTTTTGTAGAGGCTGGATTCGCCTCGCTGTCCAGTTCCTTCGTAAAGGTAAGGCTCTTCGTAAACCAGTCCTTGGGTGAAGCGTTTTGTTGGGTGCGGATATTTGCTGACAATTCGGTACTTCAGCTTTTTTGGAGAGATATCCGAGAACACTTTAAGCTTTCGGCTGCGGGAACGTGAAGAGCCGTCTGAGAAAAAGGCTTTGATGCGCAGGATGTTTTCACCTAGTTTTTGAGTTTTGAGCGGTGTCTTGATTTCGTTGGATGGATAAATGCCTAATATGCGGTTGTTTACATACAGGGCGACTGAGTCGATGGCTGCGCTTTTGCTTTTTGGGGTTATTTTGACTGTCAGTGAGTCATTTACAAGCAGTACTGAGTTGTGTTTGGGCTGTTTAACCCGGAAGTTGTTTTTTGTAGTCCGATTCGTATTGGCGTTGGGGACGGAAGTCTCTTTTTTATTGCTTTGGGGCGAGCACGAGCTCAATAAAGCGAGCAAAAGGAGTAGAAAAGCGTGTTTCATTTGTGTCAGAGTTTTTTATTCGCGGGATGCAATTTCAATAATAACCGTAAGGTTGCTTGCATAAAATTGGTTAGCATCGAAATTTCATAATGCGGTATTCAAAAAATCAGTAAAACTGGAAAATGCTTTTTCATGAGAGAAAGCGTTTCAAATGTAAGGGATAATCCATGAAGATGAAAGAAATGCAGAAAGAGCCTTGGAAAGATTTGGATTTGCATTTAAAACCCGCCGGGAATTTTTTCCGACGGGTTTTTCGGTTTATTCGGGAAGGTAAAAGTCGAATTTCTGGTCTTGCATACAACGAAAATGGCCTTTCGGACATTTGTTGTAGCCGATTTTTGAGCACGGGCGGCAAGGCAGTCCATTGACTTCGAATATCGTGAACTTGGTGCGGTAGGGATACATGCCCAGTTCAGGTACGGTGTTTCCCCAAATTGAAAAGACTTCTTTCTTGAAGGCCGCCGCAACATGCATAAGTCCGGTGTCCATTGAGAAAATGCACTGCGCCTGTTTGACCAGCGAAGCGGATTGGTTCAGGTTAAATTTGCCGCAGGCATTGAAAATCACTGTTTTTTTGCCCAGTTCTTTAAGCTTGCAGTCGGTTTCCGGATTTTCTTTTTTCGGATTGAAGAAGAATTCCACCTCTTCGGCAAGTTCCAGATCTTCCTTTCCTCCAAGCAGCACGACCGGCTTTGCAATCTGGTCGCACAGTTGGATCAGTTTATCGGCGGGAAGCTGTTTGGTCGCGCGCGATGCGCCGATTACCACGCCCACGTATCCCTTTCGGTGCGTTTCCGGGAGCCAGTCAATAGGAATTTCGTCTTTTTCCGGGATAAAGAAATCAAGTCCCAGCGCATCCACTTTCACGCCCAAAGGCTTGACGCAGTCCATGTAGCGGTCGACAATGTGCACGTTGGGCATAATATTTTTTTTGAACGAGACCAGCAGGAATTTTTCCCAGTTCAGTTTGTCAAACGAGTATGATTTTACTCCCAGTGCCAGCTTGACCCGGGCTGTTCGCAGATTGTGGTGCAGGTCGATGATATAGTCGAATCGCTCTTTTTTCAGTTTTTTAATAAGTGGGGAAAGGCTGTCTTCCAAGCAGTGGAGTTTGTCGATGTACGGATTTTCTTCCAGCAATCCGGCAAACGCTTTTTTGGTGCAGTAGTGCACCTCCGCATTGTTGAGCTGGGTTTTTAAGTTTCTTATTACCGGTGTGGTCAGCACGATGTCTCCAATGGAGGAGAACCGGAGAACCAGCACCTTAAGCTTTTGGGTATTTTGCATTATCCTGCCCCTCTTACGATTTTTTTGATTGAAAGAAAGATTCAATTTCCTGAAGCGATAAGCTGTTCAGATTGCGGTTTTTGGTTAGTCCGCCTTTTCGGCCTGTGTATACGCCGTATTTCATGTCCCGAAGTCCCTGGGTTTCGTGGGCGTCTGGGTTGATGCTAAGCATGGCGCCTTTCTTTAGCGCATAGTGTACCCACCGCCAGTCGATGTCAAGCCGGTGCGGGTTGGCGTTGATTTCGATAACCACATTATGCTTTACACAAGCATCAATGATTTGTTTGTGGTTCACCGGGTAACCTTCCCGGCGCAGAAGAATGCGGCCGGTCATGTGGCCGAGGATGGTCGTGTAAGGATTGGTGATTGCCCTTAGCAGCCGATCAGTGGCTTTTTTTTCATCCATTTGCAGACCGGAATGCACTGATGCGACAACGAAGTCAAATCGCTTCAGGATATCTTCTTCGTAGTCGAGCGAGCCGTCGGTGAGTATGTCTGATTCGATTCCTTTAAGAATTTTGAACGGAGCCAGTTTATTATTGAGCCGGTCGATCTCTTCGTGCTGCCGGAGTACGGTTTCGGGTTTGAGTCCGCTGGCGTAGAAAGCGCTTTGGCTGTGGTCGCAAATGCCCAGATATTCCAGCCCAAGTTCGTCACGGCAATAAAGCGCCATTTCTTCCAGCGTGTTGGCGCCGTCGCTGTAGGTAGAGTGGTTGTGCAGGCTCCCCTTAAGGTCTTCGAAGCGTATCAGTTCGGGAAGTTCTTCGCTGAATTCGAAAGTGCCTTCCCGTAATTCCGGTTCGATGAACGGGAGCTCGTTTTTTTCGTAAATCTCTGCTTCGCTTTGAAAATTTCCTGATTTGGCAACAGCGTAGAGCGTTGAATCCCTGTGTTTATGGAAGAGGTGAGCGTCGCTGGAAGATTGGATGAACCATTCCGGTACAAATCGTTCGGGAGGGCAGAAGCGGCATTCAAAGTTAAGTCCTGAACCGTTTATCGCTCCCCGCCAGATGAAAGGGTTTGAGTGTTCAAGCTCGTGGCTTAATGTGTCGAGATTTCCCAGAAATTCTGTGATTTGATCATTCGGTTTAGTGGCTGCTAAGAAAACGAGGTGTCCGACTGTTTCCATTTTCCTTCGGAATTCACCGGCGATTTCAATTCGGATTTTTGGAAAGCGGCTGCGGAACGCATCCAGAAACGACTGGACGATGGGCTCCGCTTCGGCATAGAAAAGCCGGCCTTTGTTCCGGCTGATAAATGCCAGGGCATCCAGGATTTTTTGTTCGGTCTTTTGTCCGAAGCCCTTTAGCGATGCGATGCGTCCGCTGCGGCAGGCTTCGCTCAGGGCTTTGGTGTTGTCGATGCCCAGCTCCTGCCAGATAAGCCGGATTTTTTTCGGTCCTATTCCTTTTATCTGCAGCATTTCCAGTACGCCTTCGGGAGTTTCCGCCAGCAGTTCTTCCAGCAGGTCAAGCGTTCCGGACTCCAGTACGCCGTGCAGTTTTTCGGCCATGGTTTTGCTGATGTTCAGCGTAGACTGGATGTTTTCAGCATCAAGACCGGCGATGGGAGCAATGGCATTTTCCAGCTGAAAAACCGCGTTTTGATAGCCCCGTATTTTGAAGGGGTTGTGATTGTGCAGTTCCAGCAGCTGAACGGTCAGTTTTAGCTGTTTGATTAGGAATTTATTTGATATCGTCTCCATGAAATGAGGGTGGATGAATATTCTTATTTTTATTAAACAAAATGATGAATTTTAAATAAATTATGGAAGGCTAATCTATAATACCCTATGAAAAAAGCATTGTGCACCCTTCTGCTATTTTTTATTTCAGCTTCCGCTTGGTTGAAGGCCCAAGTTAAAGATTCTTTGGAGAATATTTTTAAGCAAACTTATCGATTTGAGCTTTTGAGCGATCATTTTTATGATGATCCGCTGGTGGTTCCCGCCGATTCGATGGTTTTTGTAGTTTACAAAAAAAAGGAAGGGAATATTTTTGCCCGTACGAACTGGGCGGTTGAGCTGCTTGGTGAGCATTTGCAGCAATTAGGTTCGTTTGATACGCAAGAGTCCGTTTCTGAAGAATTAGAAGGGTATGGAGTTCATAACGGGGATTTGTATTTGGTGTTTCGAGGGAGGCAGTACGGTAAAGATGTCATTGTTTACCGGGTGTCTTCTAGCCTTGAGGTGGTGATGAAATATGAAATTAGAATGCCTGTTCGTCTTCAGTTTGAGTTTGTTGAGTTTGTCGGGGCACAGCTTTTTGTGGCGGGCAAAACCAAGCACCGGATATCAGGAGCGTTTTTAATTGGGTTGGAAGACAACAGGCAGCGTGCTTTGCAGGGTGTCTACGACAAAAAAACACGCTTGGTGAACGTTCGTTTTGACCAAGAGAGGAACCGGTTGATGCTGGTTTCCAAAGAGCTGAAAAGGAACGGCAGGCTGCTTTTTCATGAATTCAGCGAAAAGGGAACGTTGACGGCAAAGTCTATTCTATCTCCTCCAAGTGGTTTTGAGTTTTTTAAACCGCTGGTGGTTTTCCATGATGAAGAGCTGTATTGGTTTGGTAGCTATACACACGGACGCGCGAGAAAACGACATGGCATTTTTGTAAATTATGAGAAAACAATGGGAGACAGTCAGCTGCAGCTTTATCCTTTTGGAATGCTTAAAAGTTATTTCGATTACCTGTCGCCAAGACAAAGAGCAAGAATGGAGGCGAAAGTGGAGCGCAAGCTGGAGAAACAAAATGCCAAGCTGAACTATGGGAAAATGATAAATATGGAGTCATTCAGTAAGAGCAACAAGCAGATTGTGTTGACTTATAGCTTTTATGAATCGAGGCTGAAAAAAAGAGAGCGGTACAGCCGGCTGACTGATCCGCTGCTGCTTAATCTGCCGCCGTATCCGCGTATTGACCCGAAGACTACTTATCAATTTTCGCATGCCCTGAGTTTGTGTTGGGATTTTAATTTGAAACTGCTTATCGGTGATGTTTCATTGCCTTTTAAAGCTGAACGGGAGTATCTGGGGGTGCCCATGGTAAGCACAAACGGAAGCTTTCATGACGGCAGTTTTTCTATGATGAATTACTTGAAAGGAAAGCTGAACGGCAGGACGTTCCAGGCTTTTCAGTTGGAGGATGAATGGAAGCAGGAACTGAAACCGCCATACGAGGGTGTTGAACTTAAAGCTCAGAACCGCAGGGCCGCAGGTGTGCGCAATTGGGGCAAAGGAAAGAGTCTTGTATATGGCGTGCAGCAGGTAAAGGCGTCCAGAGTGTACACCGTGTTCTTTGTACAGAAGATTGAATGGCAGTAGCGGGAAGGGGCGGCATAAAAAAACCGCGATTTCTCGCGGTTTTGCAGTTTATTTTCAAGTCGCGCAATTAAAAGAAAGGTTGAGGTAAAAATTCGAAAAAATCCGATTTTTATCCTCTCGCTTTCTTTCCATCCTTATTACGACTTTGTCGTCTTGTTATTCCGCTTTTTTCTTGCGGGTTGTTCTCCTTGGCTTTTTAACCGGTTCTTCTTCAATTACTTCCACTACGTTTGAAAGAATTCTTCCGCAGTGTTCGCAAACGATGATTTTCTTGCGCTCGCGAACATCCGCCTGGCGCTGAGGAGGGACAACGTTGAAACATCCGCCGCAGGCGTTGCGCTCAACCTGTACAACGGCCAGGCCGTTGCGGGCATTGTCGCGCAAACGGCTGTAAGCAGCCTGAAGGCGGCTTTCCACTTGTTTATAGGCTCTTTCCCGGCTGCGCAGCAATTTTGCTTCGTCGTCTTCGCTTTCGGTCAGGATAGTTTCCAGATCCTGTTTTTTTGAATCCAAATCCTTGTTTCTGTCAGTAAGTATGGATTCGGTGTCTTCGATTTTCTTTTTGTCCTCTTCGATTTGAACCAGTGTTTCCTTGGTTCTCTTTTCAAAAATTTGAATTTCCAGATTCTGCAGTTCGATTTCTTTTGTGATCGCGTCGTATTCGCGGTTGTTTCGAACGTTCATCTGCTGGTCGGTGTATTTTTGAATCAGCTTTTCAGCGTCTTTGATGCCGTTTTTGTTGGCGACGATGTTCGATTCCAGCTCTTCGATCTTCCCCTGGATTTTGTTAATTCGGGTTTGATATCCTTCGATTTCATCTTCCAAATCCTTGACTTCTTCGGGCAGCGCGCCTCGAATCGCTTTGATTTCGTCCAACTGCGTGTCGATGGACTGTAACTTTTGCAGCGCATCAAGTTTTTGAGAAACAGTACTTTCCATAAGGTCTATTAGATATATTGAATCGGATTCGTGTTAATACTGGATAAATAGAGTGCAATATTAGGTATTTTTTTCGATAAATACTCGTAAAACAGCTCTTTTGTGAACGCTTCGCTTTCATAATGTCCTATGTCCGCAATAATGATACTATTCTCGGCGTCGAAGAACTCGTGGTACTTGAAGTCGCCCGTGATATAGATGTCTGCCTGATGTGCTTTGGCTTTGCCGAGAAGAAAGCTTCCCGAACCGCCGCAAAGCGCGACTTTTCGGATTTCCTTTTTACACAAATGGGTGTGCTTGATCACCTGCAGGTTCATTCGTTCTTTGAGCGAGAGCAGGAATTCCCGGGCAGACATCGGCTGCTCGAGCTCGCCGACCATGCCGGAGCCGATTTCCTGGTTTGTGTTCTCCAGGCGGTGAAGGTAGTATGCGACTTCTTCGTAAGGGTGATGTTTGCGCAGTGCGCTTAGCACACTTCCCTGAAGGTAATCCGGAAAAATGACCTCAACGCGGCTTTCCTGAACCTTTTCTAGCCGGTTCGCTTCTCCGATAGCTGGATTGGCATTTTCGCTGGGTTGAAAGTAGCCTGTGCCGTTTCCGTGAAAGCTGCAGTTTTTATATTCGCCGATCTGTCCGGCTCCCGCTTCATTGAGTGCCAGAGTGACTGCCTCAGCTTGCTCGGCCGGAATGAAGGTTGTGAGCTTCATCAGCCGCTGGTTTTTTGGTGCAAGGATTTTTGTGCGGACAAGCCCGATCTTCTCGGCGATTTTGGCGTTGACTCCGTGTTTTACATTGTCGAGGTTGGTGTGTGCGGCGTAGAGAGCGATGTCGTTTTTGATGGCTTTCAGCACCGTGCGCTCAACATAATTTTTCCCGGTCAGGCGTTTGAGGCCGCCGAAGACAATCGGATGGTGCGCCAGCACAAAGTTGCAGCCTTTGGCGATGGCTTCGTCAATGACTTCTTCAGTGGAGTCAAGACAGATCAAAACACCTGTTATTTTCCGGTTGGGATCGCCAACGATCAGGCCGGCGTTGTCGTAGGATTCCTGCAGCGCCGGAGGGGCCCATTGTTCGATTTGCCGGATTAGCTCTTTTATTTTTATCATAATTGTAAGACTTTTACAGAATGGAAAAAAAGCGACGCACAGAAGTTGAACGGTCACTGAAGACTGCGTCTTTCTTTTTTGCAATAATATTAAAAATATGAATTGAAAGTAATCTTCCAAAGGCTTTAGGCTCCGGAGAGGTTGGAATTTATAAATTATGCGCATTATTTCTTTTTTGCTGATGCCGCTGGGCGGTTTGTACGGGATGGCGATGTGGTTACGCAACTGTCTTTTTGACAGAGGATTCAAAAAGTCCCGTTGTTTTGAAGAAATCAGCACAATCAATGTCGGAAACCTTTCTGTGGGGGGGACTGGAAAAACGCCGATGGTTGAATACTTGATCCGGCATTTAAAAGACAGATATAGGCTGGCCGCGCTTAGCCGCGGATACGGCAGAAAAACAAAAGGATTTATTCTTGCCGATGAGCACGCCTCGGCAGAAACTATCGGAGACGAGCCGTATCAGTTTTATCACAAGTTTTCAGCGGAAGCGTCGGTGGCTGTCGGCGAAAGGCGCGCCGAAGCTATACCCAAGCTTCTTGCCCGAAGACCCGAAACCGAACTGGTTATTCTCGATGACGCCTACCAGCACCGCTACGTGCGGCCTGATGCAAATATTCTTTTGACGGATTATGGGCGCTTGTTTACCAAAGATTATGTGCTTCCTGCCGGGCGTTTGCGCGAATTGCGCTTTGGCGCGCGGCGTGCGGATGCTGTGGTGGTAACAAAATGTCCGCCTGAGCTGTCTGAGCAGGAACAGGCACAGATAGAAACCGCTGTCCGTCGCTATGTTGCGCCGGTGGTTCCGGTGGGATTTGGAACGATACGCTATGCGGTGCCAAGAGCCGCTTTCGATCCGTCGCTGCATATTTCGGATTTCTCTCAGGTTGTGTTGGTCAGCGGTCTTGCCTCGGCCCGAAAGCTGAAGGAGTATGTGAGCGAAAAGTTTGTGCTTCACAGCCATCTGGAATATAAAGACCATCATGCGTACAGCGAGAAGGATTGCTGCCGCATTCGTGAGGTCTGGGAACAAGCGGGAGCAGGGCAGACGGCGGTGCTTACTACTGAGAAAGACCTAGTGAAATTTTTGCAAAAGCCTTACAATAAACTTATGAAAGAATTACCTTTGTTTAGTTTGCCGATAGAGTTTCAGTTTTTGAGCGGCGAGCAGGCTTTTTTAGAAATGATCAATCAAAAGATCCAAAAGAAATGACAATGAAGAAGTGGAAGGCGGTCCTTGTTTTATTTTTTGTCGGAATAGGGATTGGAGAAGGGAATCTCGCCTGGGCGCAGGAGGAAAGGGATGATTCTTTTTCGACCGAACAGCTCGGAAAGGGAGGAAAGACAAGTATACTGGACGATTCCACCCAGCTTCTCTATAATGAGCGGACATTGTATTTCAATCTTGAAGATGAAATCAAGCAAAATTTCAATACTGTCCACTGGCTGGACACTACGCTGTATAACCTTGAAAAGTGGTCTTCTTTAGAGACTTTCGATTATAAGCTTCAGAACCTTGGAAACATCCGTA
>JAKSBZ010000098.1 GCA_022360875.1 Cytophagales bacterium
AAAAAATCCTCTTTCTTGCCTATGAGAAAGGGGATTTCTGACTTTTTCAGTAGACCCTATATATTCCATATTATGGTAATTACCTCAAAGGCAGAGAAAAAGAGGCCAAGGGGATAGTGAATGTTTTCGATTGGGAAGGAAACGCAAAATTGCAGTACCTGATTAAAAATACAGCGGTTATAGATTTGGCTATAGACACGATGAATCAAAAAATATACGGGTTTTCATATGAAAATGAGACGCATGATATGCTGGAGTTTGATATGTGATTTTGAATAGAAAAATATTTTGCAGCGGCTTTGCTGATGGCAAGTGAGCAGACGTTTGGGGCGGAGAATTTGGTTCTGAGGATATCGGTTTTACAGAAAGCTGCTTTGGTTTTTAATGCTAGAAATTTTTAATAATACACAAAAAGAATAGTTGTATGAGAATTATTTCATTGATTTTTTTACGGTGCTGAGTGCTTTTTTCGGGAAAGCAAGTGAGACGCGAAAAGCCGGCAAGCAAGTGCGTAAAGGTGGTTCGGCAAAGGTTTATAAAGTTGGGCCCGGAGAATCGGACAAGCTGAAACTAGCGGACCATATAAAAGAGGTTGAGTTGATTTGTCTTGAAACCAGCGCGGAATCAGCTTTGGGAACTATTGACCATGTAGTTTTTGATAAGGGAAAGATTTATATTCAAACCCTTTTTCAAAGAATGTTGCTGCAGTTTTCAGAAAACGGAAAATTTTTAAGGCGAATATCGAATAAAGGCAGAGGTCCGGAAGAATATACTAATCTCAAGGATTTTCATTTAATGAATGATAAAATCCATTTACTGGACGGTGAAAAAATTTTAGAATTTGACACTTTAGGAAACTACATCGGTAGTTATAAGTGGGATAGGGGAGATATTTCGAATCTCTATCCCGATAGATTTTGCTTTTTTAATGAAAAAAATTATTTCCTGTGGGCTCCGTCTTTGTCTGCAAACATGGGATCCCATCCGCTACAAGTGCTTCATCATGTGAAAAGCGGAAAAGTAGAAGAATCATCTTACTCAATGAATTTTCCCGGTTTTGCAAGCCATTGTTTTTACCGGATATCCGACAGCTCTTATTTGCTAAGGCCAACAACTATGGATCAAAGCGCCTATGAAATCAGCGAAAACAAAATCGAGAAAAAATACACCATAGATTTTGGCCCTGATAATGTTGATCTTGAAAAGCTGGAAATAGGTTTTTCCCAAAAAGTAAGTGAAAGAAATACAAAAGTTCTTAAAAATAATGACTGGTTGCAATTTCATTTTTACTTCTCCGAGAATAAAGACAAAATTTGTTTTCAGTATAGCACTCGGGAAACTAAGAAGGGATTAGCGTGGGCTTTTATCGATAAAGCAACGGGTAAGTCATTTACCAATGAGCAGTTGGTTTTAGATGGCGTATTGCCTTTTAGTATTATTGGGTTGGATTACCGCTCCAATGAGTTAATCGGAATAGCTTATCCTTATAAAGTCATGGAATTCGAAGGAAATGCCGAAAGCGCAGCCGGCATTTTAAAGGAGAAAGACCTGGAAAAGCTGAGGAGCCTAAAAGACACCGACAATCCCATACTGCTTAAAATAAAGACAAAGTCGTAGTTGCCCAGGCCTTCCGGCTCTGTTGAAGCTGGAAGGCCTGGACAGTCAGCCTTTGCTTTTACAGGAATTTTTTATTCTTGTACTCTATTGTTACTACAGGAACGTAGATATCCAGTTGGTGCTTGGGCAGAGTAAGAAGAACCCCTTCGCTGGTTTGCTGCTGTTCTATCGGCTTTTTAGAAGACAACAAGTACACGTTCTTGACTTCATTAGGAAAATCCTTTATCAGCAGTTTGCCGTCTTTCGGCCACTGAAAGATATGGTAGTAGGTCTTTTTCTTTTTCGGTTTTTTGGTTACTCGGTAATGGTCCGTTTTTTCTTTCGGCGCGCCCTTTGCGTCGTAAATGGCTTCGCCGTTCAGCTTCAGCCAGTTGCCCATAGACTGTATAAGCGACCATTCGGGCTGGTCGATGCGTCCGTCGGCAGTGGGGCCGACATTGAACTCGATGTTTCCGTTTTCCGAAACGCAGTTCACCACCATTTCGATAACCTGCTTGGGCGTCAAGAATGCACTGCGGTCTTCGTTTTTGTTGTGCCCAAAGCTTTTGCCGAAGCCTCTCCACATAGCCCAGGGTTTTGTTTTGTCGACTTTGGCGTGGTATTCAACATGAAAAAAATCGCCTCTCTTGCCGCGGGTGCCGATGCCGAAGCGGTCATTCATTAGCACTTCCTGTCCTCTTTTGGCGGCCTGGTTGTAAAAGTAGGCGGCCACTTGCTTCATTTTCCAGTAGCCCTCAGGGTGGTCCCATTCGCCGTCAAAGCAGAAATAGTCCGGGTGAAAGCGGTCAATCAGCTCTACAATCTGCGGAATCATATAATCATCAACATAGGATTTTGCCGGTTTATGGCCTGTGTATGCGAGGGTTTTTACATATTCTTTTTGCTTTTGCGGCGAGCCCAGCCAAGTGTCTTTTTCCAGCTCTTTCACGTAGCTTGGGTTGTACCACTCAAACAGCGAGTAATAGAATCCGATTTTGATGTCTTGCTTTCGGGCTGCAGTTACAAGCTCCTGCAGGATGTCCCTTTTGGGCCCCATCTTAGCCGAATTTCTGTCTGAATACTTGGTGTCCCACAGACAAAAACCGTCATGGTGTTTCGAAGTGATGTAGAAATATTTCACGCCGTTTTCCTTCAGCCCCTTCATCCATTCATCCGCGTCAAAATTTTCCGCCTTAAACATAGGAATAAAATCATCGTAAACATAACCGCTCCATTCCTTGGCGTGATGCTTTGCCGTAGCCGACTTTGGCTTGTTCATCTGCTGCCAATACCATTCGGAATAGCTGGAAGCGCCAATGCTGGCTCCTTTGCCCGCCCAGGCAGGAACCGCATACGGTCCCCAGTGCATGGAGAAGCCAATTTTGCAGTCCATGAACCACTGAGGAGCCTTGTGCTTCGACAAAGATTCCCATGTAGGCTCGTAGGGGCCTTTCACATCCAGCAAAGGATGGATTTTGGTTGATTTCGTAATGATTTCCTTAGCCGCCTCGACAGCGTCTCTGTTTTCCTGCGCCGACACTGCCAGTGGAAGCAGCAGGATCAGCAACAAACTTGATAGTCTTAACATAAGTAAAAAATTTAATTGCTCTATTCGGATAGGTTAAATTTATGTTATGCCAATTGGAGTTTATGTCTAATTTAAAAAATTCTGAAAAACACAGTTTTATAAATATTGTTTCGCGGTTCCCTAGGTACATCATATTCTAAAAAAAATAAAAGTATTAGGTCTATAAAGTGTAATTATTTATGAATATTATTTAGGACAAAGGCAAATACGTCATAATGTATTAGAAAATGTGATTTTTTCTTGAGTTAAATTAAATTGGGTAAGGCTTCCGGTAACGTTTTCTTGAACAAATAAAAGAGGGAAATGAATTTTATAATATTAATCCGATTATTCATATGTAAAAAAATACTATTATTGTATCAAGGATTAATTAGGGTATTTAATCAAGGAGTAATAGTGTGAAAATGAAGTTTGTGGAACACAAATTGGTGGGGATGTTCTTTTTCCTCTTGGCGTTTTGACCAAGCGTCAGCATGCCCGATCTGGTTCATCCCACCCAGACGGGAAAGACGGTTGTCATTTTGTATGCTTTGGCAGGTAGCGCGGGCCTTTGGACATTGCAGTTATTGTTAGAGAGACAGAAGACAAAAACTCAGGCGGACTTCCCTGGATTTAGTGCTTGTTTGTAAATATGAGCCGTTTGTTGCAATGATTGGCATAGCTTCGGTTTTGCCGGCGAGCCAGTTCCGCGCACCTTGGGTAGGGTGGGGTTTTGATCGCTTCAAGTCGCACTACATGGACGGGCAAGCCGATTTTCTATGTGCAGGCTGGCGGCCGGCATGTATTTGAGCGGATGGCCTTTCTTTGATAGCCTGATAACGACAATAGACTTTTAGAATATTTGTTGGTAGGTCAATTTCAACTTAAGAACGAGAGTTTATGGTCTAGTAACTCGAGGGTTCTATAAGGTGAGATTGTACTTCATAAAATGAATAAATAAACTAAATCCAGTTTATGGAATAATAACAATACGTAAAGTGGTATTTATTTTATTAATTGTTTTTTCATAAAATAAGACATGTTAAATATAAGGATATTTTTTTTAATTATTTTCACATTTACTTTTTTACTCATTGCTTGTAGTAAAAGAAATGATTTTGTAAAAAGAGACAAT
>JAKSBZ010000357.1 GCA_022360875.1 Cytophagales bacterium
CAGCCTTTCAATCGGCTGAGTCTGTCGCCTGCCTACAAATGGCTGACGGCGCACATCGGTCACAGTTCGATGACTTTTTCTCCTTACACGCTTGGAGGACATTCGTTCTTCGGGCTGGGAGTTGAGGCGAGGCCAAGCAGCCAATGGGAGGCGGCGGCGATGTTCGGTGAACTGAGAAAGGCGGTTGAATATACCAAGGAAGGAAGAACCCCTGTTTATCAGCGGTTGGGAGGGGGTGCGAAAGCAAAATATACGCATAAAAAAGGATATGCGGGTTTCAGCTTTTTCAGATCGAAGGACCGGCGAAAGTCATTGTCTGCCGTGCCGGACAGCTTGGGCGTGTACCCCGAGGAAAATTTGGCTTTGCATTTGGAAGCTTCCCAGCGGTTTTTCGATAAAATAAGCCTGACCGGTGAAATCGGGGCCAGTGCACTGACACGAGATTACCGGCAGCCACGCGAAAAATCCCGGGGCGGCTATTCATTTTTTAACTGGATGTTTCCGGCTGCTCAGTCCACAGAGTTTTTTAAGGCGTTCAAAGTGGGTACGCAGTATTCTGGCGAACGTTTTTCAGCGGGTCTGGAGTATGAGCGCATTGATCCGGGATATCACACACATGGGAGCTATTATTCCAATAATGATTTGGAGAGAATGTATCTGACGGGAGCTACAAGCCTTTGGAACATACAGATAGCCGTCAGTGCAGGCGTAGAGCGGGATGATCTGGCCAAGCAGAAAGCCAGTAATATGGACAGGAAAGTGGGCTCGCTGAGTTTATCGTATGGCCAGAAGACCTGGGGGCTGAATGCTGCTTATTCCAATTTTTCAACGGTGACGAATGTGAAGCCATACCTTAAAGAGCTGGAAGAAATAGGTCCTTATGAAAATCCCGACACGCTGAATTATGTGCAGACGGTTAACAACATGAACCTGGGAGGTTTTTGGGCTTTGAGTTCAACGAAGACCAGGGCTCAAAGCTTGAACTGGACGGCTGCTTACAACAGGACTTCGGATGACAGTTATCAGGGCAACCAGCTGTCCGGGGTGTTCAACGGGACGGTGTCTCATTCGATAAGCTGGAAAGAGCTGCAGCTGAACGTTGCCGTAAACGGCAATTTCAACTATCAGCATAGTCCGGGGATATACAACAGCACCTATGGTGCGGGAACTCGGATTGGCAAAATGTTTTGGAATAAAAAGCTCAGCAGCTCGGTGGGTATAAACGGCAATATGGTTTGTCCGAATGTGGGGAAGAAAAGCTCGATTTTTACTGTTAGTGCGACGGGAGGATATAAGTTGAAGAGCCACAGCGTGAACCTTCGCGCGGCTTATATGAAAAGGGATTCGGGCAGTGGGAAGGTGAGGGATATTCAGGAGCTGAACTTTTCTTGTGTGTATAATTATACTTTTTCTTCTAAATAATTTTTTCAATGAAGAGGATTGCGCCTTTGTTTTTTGCTTTTCTGTATTTCCAGTCTTTGCTCTCCTTGGCGGAGGTGAAAAAGCTGAGCACAGCCGAAGCGGTTGCGGGTTTGTCGGCGACGAGAAACTTTGAATTTGATAACTGGGAAGAACCTGTAATACATGAGGAAGCTTTCCTGGAAGACAGTTTTTATGCGGAGGCTTGGGTCGATAAGGATTTGAAAATCCCGAAAAAACACATTAAGACGGTAAAGAAAATAAACGGATTTTTTAATAAGGTGAAGAATGATGGCCGGCTGGTGAAATTTCTGCAGCCCGAAATGGCTTTTGATCTTCCGGTTGGGATAGAGCGAAAGGTGGGGGGCGTGAGCTTCATCATTCTTATAGAAGAGATGAAAATACTTCCCAATTCGGCGGTGATAACAGCTTCGGCCGTTATCGAATTTTCGGGGCGGAAGCTTTATTTTCGGGGTACAGACATACCTTTTTCTAATTCGGGAGGGATCGCCGGAACGGCCAAGCTGGCGCTGCTGACTGACCAAGAGGTAGCGGTTGGCAACAATCAGAAGTTCGTGTTCAAGGGAAGCCGCGGGGAAACCTATCTAACCTGGGACTGCAATGGATTCAAGGAGATGAGTCTGGATCTCGATCTGGTGTTCTCCCGGTCGCTGGTTATTCCTGAAGATGCAAACGGCAATCCTGACCGCAGCAGGCAGCTGACGGCCAATCTGAAAACTAAAATAGAAAGCTGGGATGATTTTGTGCTTTCTGTGAACCTTCCGGCTTTTCGTCTGGCAAAGTCTCCGGATATGCGTTTTGCCCTTAGACAGGCTGTACTTGACATGAGCGACACCAAGTCAGCTGCGGGAGTTAAACTGCCTGTAGGATATCTTTCCACTTATTACGGTGATATGGGAGAAGAACTGTGGAAGGGAGTATACATAAAGGAGATTCTCGTGACGCTCCCCAGGGCTTTCAAAAAGAGCGGCAAACCGATAGAACTGGGGGCAAATAATTTCATTTTGGATGAAAAAGGAGTTTCAGGGGAGTTCTTTGCTCGGGATGTGATGGATTTGGACAAAGGAAAACTGGGAAAGTGGCGCTATTCAATCGAAGATATTGCTGTTAATCTGGAATGCAGCCAGTTCACGGAGTTCTGTATCAACGGGGAGCTGCAGATTCCGCTGACCAAGGAAGACCAGTTGTTTGGTTACCATGCTTATCTGAACGCCGAGGATGTGTACCAGTTTTCCGTCAGCAACCGCAAGGATCTGAGTTTTCCGCTTTGGGGAGCAGGAAAGGTAAAACTGGAGCCGAATTCATCGGTGGAAGTGATGATTATCAAAGATGATTTTTATCCTGCGGCGACGCTTTCCGGAGAAATGGACATTAACCCCGGAAAAGTTAGCTTGGCAAATATTGAATTTCAGGAACTGAAAATACAAACACAGGAGAAGCCCTACGTAAGGGCGGAACGTTTTGGCGTTGGTTCTGAGAAGCTTAAAAATATGATGCGGGGCTTTCCGGTGCAGGTTTCGGATATTGAATTGGTGGCCAATTCCGAAGATAAAGAGGAAATAGGCATGCACATTACTTTGTCAGTGGAGCTTATGAAGGCATCCAAGGGAGGTTTTGGAGCCGAAGGTGAGCTGACTGTGTGGGGACGTGAGAAACCTGAAGATGTCATTTCCTATAAGTACTCCCGCCTGCAGTTTCATGCCTTCGAGGTGGACTTCAGGAAAAGCGGAACGTTTGAGTTTTTCGGTCGTATTGAGTTTTTTGAAAACGATCCTACGTATGGTGATGGATTTCAGGGTACAATAAAAGCCAAGTTTATTGGTTCTCTGGAGTTGCAGGCTATGGCGCTTTTCGGTAAGCACAAAGGCCGTTCTTATTGGTTTGTGGATGTGCTGGCAATTATGAATCAGGGAATTCCGATTGGTTCCTCAGGGCTGGAGTTTGTAGGTTTCGGCGGTGGAGCGTATTACGGACTGAAGCAGAGCAGCTTTGCCCCTCAGAGCAAGCTGGGAACAAAAGGGAGATCGCAGACGGGCATGGTTTACGTCCCTGACCGGAAAGCTGGGCTGGGCTTTAAGGCTACGGTGGTGATTAGTTTGGCAAAGAACCGGGAAGCGTTTACCGGCGATGCGACTTTTGAAATGAGCTTCAACAGAAGCGGTGGATTAAGGCAGGTTAGCTTTTACGGGAAGGCAAACATTATGGCCAAGTCCATAAATGATTTGAATGAAAAGGCCTTTAATAAAAGTATGGCGAAAATGGCCGAGGGCGAGCGGATGGATGATAAAAAGTCCGAGGGAATAGCCACCGATCACAGTGCGCCGATCTTCGCTTCTTTCATGATGAAATATGACGCCAACGAGCGGATTTTTGATGCGACTTTTAATGTGTCGATCAATGCTTCGGCAATCAAGGGCAACGGCGAAGCCCGCTTGTATTTTGCGCCGGACAAGTGGTTTGTGTATGTAGGCAAGCCGGATGCGCCGGTAAAGCTGGAAGTTCTTGGGATGTTCACTTCTGAAAGCTATTTCATGGTGGGGGATGAAATACCCGAGCCGCCGGCGCCGCCAAGGAAGTTGATGGAAATATTACAGGAGGAGCAGGAGGTTCATCAGAGGGATGACAAAAGGTTGGCTGAAGGAAAGGGGTTTGCCTTTGGTGTTCGTGCTGAGTTTGACTCTAAAAAGAAGAGGTTTCTCATTTTTTATGGAGAGTTCGCCTTTGGGATGGGCTTCGATCTGATGATCAAGAAATACGGGGATGACGTGCTCTGCAACGGGAACAGTGAC
>JAKSBZ010000408.1 GCA_022360875.1 Cytophagales bacterium
GAGGAAAAAGAGAAAAAGCACGCGGCGCAGAAGTTCTAAGGATGTGAAAGATGCAAAAGCGGAGAAGGAAGAAAAAGAGAAACAGAAGCTTTTTGAGAAAAAGGGTGTAAAAGGACTGGCGAGGCTTTTGATGTCGCTGCGCTCGGTGCGCGTAAATTATTCAATCAGCGAGGGAACTCTCTTGCCTGGCTATGACGAAGAGGCTTCGTATTTTGGACTTAATGACGGTTTCGGAGCGCCGGGCTGGCCGTTTTTGTTCGGAAGCCAGAGTCCGGATATTAAAAGCAAAGCAGCAACTAATGAGTGGCTGGTGCAGAACGGGCAGCTTTCTACTACTTTTCAGCAGTCGCGGGCTATAGATCTGAAGATAAATGCACAGATCGAGCCTGTGAAGGACTTGCGGATAAAGGTTGATTTCAAGAAAACCAAAACAGCCGGATTTCAGGAGCTTTTCCGCTACAACGGAGACACGGAAGAGTTTGCCGGGCTTACGCCCACTCGCACCGGGGGATATTCCATTTCTTATTTGCCGATTAAAACGGCGTTCGGAAATGATGGAATCAGTTCCGATGTGTTTAAGGAGTTCGAAGAAAATCTGGTTGTGTTGAAGCGCCGGCTGGATGGAGCTAATCCTAACAACGGTGAATATAATATCAAGTCGCAGGATGTGATGATTCCGGCATTTATCGCCGCGTACACCGGGCAGAGCGGTACAGATGTGGACCTGAGCCCTTATCCGGAGATTCCCAGGCCGAACTGGTCGGTTAATTACACCGGACTTAAACGCATTCCTGCGCTGAAAAAGCTTTTCAGTTCCTTTACTATTTCTCATGCGTACTCAAGTATTTATCGCATGGACAGTTATACAAATTCGCTGCAGTACACTGAAGGCGTGGATTTGACCAATCCGGTTGAGGACTATCCTTTTCCGGACAGAGTGGATGAAAGCAGCGAGTTTATTCCGAGATATGTGATCAATCAAGTCACGATTGCCGAGCGCTTTCAGCCGCTGATCGGTCTTAATATTCGGACAAAGAGTAAAATAACGGCCAAACTGGCCTACAACCGTTCGCGAACGGTGGGCTTGGCTATAACCAATGGCCAGGTTAACGAGCAAAATGATCAGGATGTAAGTTTTGACATCGGTTACACCAAAGCCGGACTGAAACTTCCGTTCCGAATTAACGGACGGACAGTGGTTTTGAAGAACGATTTGACTTTTCGAGTGAATTTTAGGGTAAAGGACACGCAGACCGTGCAGCGGCGCATCGGCGAGCTGGATCAGATCACCAACGGATACACCAGCTATCAGATAAGTCCGACTATCGCCTACAAGCTCAACGACAGCCTGAACATTACGGCTTATTTTAAAAGCGACGTGAACACCCCGAAAATATCAACTTCTTACAAGCGGAAAACAACCTCTTTTGGCATTCAGGTCAGGTATAGCCTGACGCAGTAACAGGCTGAGGCAGATGGACGGTGTTGTCAAAAAAATGCTTTAAAATTTCAGGATAAATCAAAATTTATCGGATATTTAGCAGACCTTTTAACCGGTTTTCGATTGAAAGGGAGAAACGCAACATAATCTTTTTGAATACTAAATTTTTGTAGAAATGAACTTACCAGAGAACCTGAAGTACACCAAGGACCACGAATGGGTGCGGGTGGAAGGTGACATTGCGGTTGTAGGAATCACTGACTTTGCACAGAAGGAGTTGGGCGACATCGTGTATGTGGAGGTGGAAACCGAAGGAGACGACCTTGAAGAAGGAGAGGTTTTTGGAACGGTTGAAGCCGTAAAGACTGTTTCGGATCTTTTTATGCCCGTGACTGGAAATGTTATGGATATTAATGAAGAATTGGAAGATGCTCCTGAGGTGGTAAATACAGATCCTTACGGAGAAGGGTGGATGATTAAGATTAGAATGAGCAATCCGGACCAAGTTAATGATTTGCTGACCGCAGAAGCTTACGGCGCGCTTGTCGGGGCATAAGCCGGGAAGAAAAGAATAGGCTAATAAAAGGAAGTCATGAACAATCAGTCATGGCTTTTCTTTTTTTCTAAAGTAACTGTTAACTATGCAAAATTAATCAAGCATTTGCCCAGGCTAATACGCTAACAAGTAATCACCAAGAAAAATAATATTTAGCACGCAGTGTTTATATAACGCATGTTTTTACGATACAACATTTTCACCATATTGTGGTGCGGGCTTATATTTGTGCTCGCATTGGCGCCTTCACGTGAGCTTCCCCGCACTGTATACTGGAATCTGCTGAGCTTTGATAAGGTCGCTCACATGTTTTTTTACTTTATTCTTTGTCTGCAAATGATTATCGGCTTCAGGAAACAGCACCAGTTCAAGCGGCTGAAGCACCAGGGGGAGTTTTTTGCCATTCTCATTGCCTTCGGCATCAGTTTGTTTATCGAGCTTGTGCAGGGAGTTTTGCCTAGCCGTTCGTTCGAATTCAGCGACCTTGCCGCAAATTTTATCGGCTGTATGTCTGGATATGCGGTTTTTTTGCTGATTTATCGGCTATAAGGAAAACAAAGGTGTAAATAGCAAAGAAGCGCCAAAGATTAACGATTTTTTTAGTTGTCAAAGCACTTTATTCCTAACGACGTCTTTCATAATTCGTTAAATATCGTTAGATTTGACCTTACAGTATAATCTTAAGCTTTAGTTTAACACTGATCATTATGGAAAGCAAGAAAAATCCCAATGTGGATCTTACTGCTAAACGTCCTCTTTTCTTGAACTTAGGCTTGGTTCTCAGTTTGTCATTGATGATCGGGGCTTTCAGCTTCGGTCTCCGCGGGGAGCGTGACCTGAGCCAGCTGGCAGTTGATGTTGAGCAGTTTGATGATATTGAAGATGTGGTGAACACATCACAGCCGCCGCCGCCGCCGCCAAAAGTAATTCAGCAGCCTCAGATTGTCGAGGTGCCGGATGAAGAAGAAATTGAAGAAGAAATCGAAGTGAACTTGGATATGGAAGTAACCGAGGAAACTGAGGTTGAAGAGGCTGTTTTCGAGGAAGAAGAACCGGAAGAAGAAGCAGAAGAAATTTTTACTATTGTAGAAGAGCAGCCGTCGTTTGGTAAGAGGGGTATTGCCGGATTTTACAAGTTTGTAAAGAAAAAGCTAAAGTACCCGGCTCAGGCGCGCCGTATGGGGATCCAAGGTCGTGTTATTCTTCAGTTTGTAGTGGATGAGCAAGGATCTATTTCTGACATCAACGTGCTGAAAGGTATTGGAGCGGGATGTGATGAAGAAGCGATTCGTGTAATGAAGCTGTCTCCGAAATGGAAGCCGGGCAAGCAGCGCGGACGTCCGGTAAAAGTAAGAATGGTAATGCCGATCGTGTTTAAGTTGAACTAAGAATATCGATCATACAGATACAAAAAAAGAGCTTGTCGTTGCGGCAAGCTCTTTTTTTATTAGTCGATTTTTTTGTTAACTGTTCAGGTCTATAAATCGGTTAACATCGTCTTTTTTGCCCATCAGTATCAGTACGTCAGTGGCATACAAAATTGTATTTGCTTTTGGAACGCCGATAATGTGCTCTTCAAGTACCGAATGCCCTTCTTTTATTTTCTGCTGGCTGCGCTTGATCGTGATGAGATTCAGATCGTATTTATCCCGAAGGCCGACTTCTTTGAGTCCCTGGTTGGCCACTTTGTGCGGGGTGGAGATTTCGACAATTTCGTAGTCGTCGGGAAGCGGCAGGTAGGAATGGATATTCGGTTGTAAGAGCTGCTCGGCAACGCTTTGTCCTATGGTTGCTTCGGGCGAAATGATTTCGGTGACGCCTATTTTTTGCAGAATCACTTTTTGTTGTTCGTTGGCCGCTCGCCCCATGATGCGTTTCACTCCCAGATCCTGCAACACAACAATGGTTAGCAACAGCGATTCGAAATCATCGCCGATGGCTACCACCACGGCGTCCATCTCGGTGATGTTCTGGGCCAGCAGACCTTTGTAGTCGGTGGTGTCCAGCTGGATGGCGTGTGCAACCTCATCTTTTATCTCTTCGACTACGTCGTAATTCTTGTCGATGGCGAGCACTTCGGCTCCGCGGCTTGCCAGGGTTTTGGCAATGGCGATGCCGAATTGTCCGAGTCCGATTACAGCAAAGTTATTCAAAGTTTAAAGTTTTTGTTTTAAAAAGCCCGTAAGCACGTCCAGACCTCCAATGAAATCGGTGTTGTTTGGAATGACGAGATCCGCGCAGTCTTTGCAAGGTTTGATGTACTGTTCGTATGTAGGAATTACGTGCCGTTCGTAGCGGTACAGCACGTCGTCCAGGTCGTAGCCTCTTTCTTCGCTGTCACGGATGATCCGTCTTTTCAGCTTGATGTGCTCTTTGGCGTCGATAAATACTTTCAGATCCAGCATGTTGGATACTATTTCATCATAGATAACAAAGATACCCTCAACAATGATAATAGGAGCTGGATGAAAATGCAGCATCTTTGGTGTTGCACTTGGATTGTTGAAAAGATACTCTTCTCTCTCTACCGGTATGTTGTTCTTCAGATTTTCGATGTCGTTTCGGTAGGTTTCCAGGTCAATGGAAACAGGCTTGTCAAAATTGTGGACACCGTTCTGGTCCACTGGCTGCATGTGACGAGGCTTGTAGTAGTTGTCCTGAGAAATCAGGCAAATTTCGTCTTCTCCAAAAGATTTAACCAAAGACTTCAGAAATCTTGTTTTTCCTGAAGCGCTCCCCCCTGTAATTCCGACTATAAATGGCTTTTTCATTTGGCTGCAATTGAAGTATTCTGCGACTTTTTTAGTTTTAGTGTTACATTATGTTATGGAAAGAAGCCAGTTGCCTGGTTTTTCCAAAATATCCGCAAAATTAAGTGTTTGCCCGCTGGCAACTTAATTTTTTAGCAAATATTTTGTCAGTTTTTCGATGGCCCTTGCTCGGTGGCTGCATTTGTTCTTTTCTTCAGCGCTCATTTCGGCAAAGCTGCGCTTGTGTCCTTCGGGCACAAACAGCGGATCGTAGCCGAAGCCCTTGTTGCCTTTTTTCTCTCTCAGGATTAAGCCTTTTATAATTCCCTCGAACTGAACTGGTTTTCCGTTTTCGGTCAGCGTGACAACCGTCCGGAACTGTGCGCTTCGGTTGGTTTCATGCTGCAGATTTTGGAGTAACAACGCCATATTGTCTTCATTATTTCGCTGGAGTCCCGCATATCTGGCTGAGTAAACTCCCGGGGCGCCGTTTAGCGCCTCCACTTCCAGTCCGGAGTCGTCGGCAAAGCAGTCAATGTTGTAGTGGTCGAAAACGTAACGCGCTTTCTGGAGGGAGTTTCCTTCCATTGTATCCTGTGTTTCCGGGAGTTCCTCTTCGCACCCGATGTCCTTCAGGCTGACAATTTCGAACTGGTTTCCCAGCAGCTCTTTGATTTCCTTGAGCTTG
Organism: Cytophagales bacterium; assembly: GCA_022360875.1. Taxonomy (GTDB): domain Bacteria; phylum Bacteroidota; class Bacteroidia; order Cytophagales; family Cyclobacteriaceae; genus JAKSBZ01. Next base: position 5,436 of record JAKSBZ010000408.1, read on the forward strand.
TTGGGATTATTAGTGGCAAAGCATATTTTTTTCATCCGTTATCAATGTTATTCTCAGTACTTTGGAACATCCATTTCGATCAAGGTCGATTTTCCTGAATGTTTCATCGAATTTTTTTATATAAAAAAACGCCGTCAGGCGTCTTTGTCGATTTTATCCTTTTTTTTCTTTTTTTCTCCTATTATTGGATGGCGTTCCACCGGCAGGCTGGTATCAAAAAGGTACCGGTACGTGCGGTGTGTTTTTACGGGTACGGCGTCTATCTGTTCGCAGACATGAATCATCCTTGGGTTGAAATCCCCGATCCAGTTCATCTCGATGTCATCGTAGTGCCGCCCATATTTTCCCTGCACCAATTCGCCTGCGGCCATTATCAAGGCTCCTTCTAGTCCTTTCCCCTGGTGCGCAGGTACAATGCCGAATGCTGTTCCAGTCACTTTCTTGTTCGTATTGAGCATTTTGTGGTAAAGGAATTTCAGCTTTCCGACGATGTCCAGTTTTCCGTTGACGTATTTGAAAATCTGATTTACCTCCGGAAGCATCAGAAAGAAGGCGATAGGCTCATTGTTGTAGTAGCCAAACCAGATAAGTTTCTCGTCCATAACAGGCTTGATCGACTTCATGATGGCATTAGCCTGGCGGATTGACAGTTTGGCTACGCCTTTGTGGCTTCCCCACGCCTGATTGTAAATGGTCAGGAAGTCCTGTGTGTATTTTTCGATCCGGCTTTTTTTGATGTGCTCAAAATGATATTTGGGTTCTTGCTTGATACGCTCGGCTTTGTCCAGGATTTTATTGCTCAGTTTTTTTCTGATTGGACGACCGAAGGTAATCTGGTTGAAATAAAGCTTGAATCCGTAGTTTTCGAACAACGCTTGGTAGTAGGGCGGAGTATAGTTGCAAAGGTAATTGGGGTCTATGTCGAAGCCTTCGATGAGCAGTCCCCAGAAGCGGTCGCGCTCGCCGAAGTTTATTGGGCCGTCCATGGCTTCCATGCCTTTGCTTTGCAGCCATTCTTTGGCGCGGTCAAACAGCGCATCGGCTGCATGCTGGTCGTCTATGGACTCGTAAAAACCTATGCCGCCAGTTGGCTGCTTGTTGTCTTTGTTGGCGTTTTTCGATGAGTAAAAGGCGGCGATTCGGCCGATGGTTTTTCCCTGTTCATTTTGTAGAATCCACCGGACGCAGTCCCCGTGCCTGAAAAATTTGTTTTTTTCGGTATCGAATACCGCCTCTATGTCCTTGTCCAAAGGGCGTATCCAGTTGGGATAGTTTTTATATATTCGGAGGGGCAATCGCAGGAACTCTTTTCTGTCCCGCTCGCTTTTTACTTCGATTAGCTTCATAGGTCTTTTGTCGTTTCAAGCTCAAAAATAAGCATTTTGCCGAGAGCGAGCAATGAGCGGATTGAGAAGAGGAAAAATAAAACCTGTAGGCTTGGCATATACAGAAAACAAACAGCCGAAGCGGCGTAAGCCGGTCTACGGCTGTTTGCGCCAAAGGCAGGCCGGGCAGTTAATCGCAGTTCAAGTTTCTGTAACTATTTGTTTTTTATTGTTTTTTGAAAAATGCATTTGGAGTTTGTTGGGTTCGGGTGGTTTCTGCGGAGCTTGCAAGGAAAACGCTGGTCCAGGAGAGATTTTTCACTTAATTATCAGTCCCATGCTAATAGGAAAAATTCACGTGCGGCAGTGGAAAAATTCAATTGTGAGATGAGGGACAAGACCTTTATGCGGCTTTCCGGTTTGTATAATTATATTGTATAGTGTTTAATCAAAAAGCGGCTTATATTATTTTGTTTTATGTGGCTAATCAGATATTCAGGTGTATATCAGATAACTTCAGCGCCCATATTTCTTACGGACCTATTTTCGGTTGTCAGCTGAATTTTGAAAAAACATGATGTTGGTCAGGGAAATACGGATCAATATTAGTTTATTTGTTAATAAATAACAGTTATTTTGCTTCCAGCTAAAGAAAAGAAGATAAAATGGATGCCTCTCTGAAAAGAACCAAGATCATAGCGACCGTAGGGCCTGCTAGCAACAATAAAGAAATGCTGCTGCAATTTGCTATTGCTGGCGTAAACACTTTTAGACTGAATTTTTCTCATGGTACTCATGAAGACCACTTGCAGGTTATTAAGCTGATTCGGGAAATCAATAAGGAATTTGACTATAACTTGGCGATTCTGCAAGACCTTCAGGGACCAAAGATCCGCGTAGGATTGGTGGAAAACAACGGAGTTGAGCTGAAGGTTGGCGCCGAGCTGGTAATTTCTACCGGCAAAGAGTTCACCGGAACTTCTGAGCGTGTGCATACGAGCTACGAGCCTTTTTCCAAAGATGTGAAGGTGGGTGAGACGGTTCTGGTTGATGACGGGCGCATTCGTTTGCGTGTCGAAAAGATCGACGGAAACAACGTGCATACCAAGGTGATATACGGCGGCATTCTGAAGTCACGCAAAGGAATGAACTTGCCGGATACCCGCATTTCAGCCTCTTCGCTGACGGAGAAGGATCTTATGGATCTTAGCTTTGGATTGAAACACGGAGTCGACTGGGTTGCCATATCTTTTGTCCGCACGCCGCAGGACATTGGCTACCTTCGCAACCTGATTCACGAGCATGGAAGCAATTCCAAGATCATCGCGAAGATTGAGCGGCCTGAAGCTTTGAAGAACATCAACGAGATTATCGAAGCTACCGACGCGGTAATGGTTGCCCGAGGCGATTTGGGAATCGAAACTTCGTTTTCGGAAGTGCCGATTGTGCAGAAGGAAATCGTGATGAAATGTCAGAAGCAAGCCAAGCCGGTGATTGTGGCTACTCAGATGCTCGAAAGCATGGTGAAGAATCCGTTGCCAACTCGGGCGGAAACCAATGACGTGGCTTCTGCGGTGATGAGCGGTGCTGACGGAGTAATGCTGAGCGAAGAATCTGCGGCGGGAATGTATCCGCTTCATGCAGTGAAGTGCATGGCTGAGATTATCCGGTCTATCGAGATTAGCACGGTCATGGAATACAACAAGCAGTTTGATCTGGAAATGGGTTCAGACGATGCGGTCAGCAAAGAGGTGATCCAGAATGCTACAATATTGGCCAAAGGCACCAAGGCCAAAGCCATTATTGGTCTGACAGAGTCGGGCTTTAACGCTTTCCAGCTGGCAAAGCACCGTCCGAGTGCCAAAATTTTTATTTTTACTAAAAACAGGGAGCTGTTGAATTCGCTCAACCTGATATGGGGAGTTCGGGCGTTTTTCCTTCCGAAGTACGAGTCGATTCATAAATCGCTGGCAACAATCGAGAAAATACTGCTGAAAGAAGGCTTGCTGGAAAAAGATGACTTGTTTATTAGCATCGGAACACTGAATCCGGACGATTCGTTGAAGTCGAACCTGATAAAGATTGGCCGCATCGCTGAGAAAGGGAAATAAACCAGAAGGCTTGGTGCTTTGAGTTTTAGAATTTTCAAATGATAATATATATCCGCTCGCGGTTTTCGTGAGCGGATTTTTTATATTCAAAAATTGAATATCACAAAACGAGTATATTATGCCTCATTATTCTCTGCAGCAGCTCAAGAATTTTACAAACGAAATATTCAGATATGTAGAATACCGGATACAGAATCATGAGCTCCACATCACGCTCAATCGGCCCGAAAAAATGAATGCGATGAATCCTCAATTTATTCGTGAAATAGCTTTTTTGCTAGATTATGCCCGAGCCGAAAACAGCATTTGGATTGTTGTTGTCAGGGCAAA
>JAKSBZ010000325.1 GCA_022360875.1 Cytophagales bacterium
CTCCGTAAATATCTTTTTCTCTTTTAAAAAAGCTTCTACCCGCATGCAGTAAAACTGCCCGCTGTCATGATAGGCAGGAGGCAAATCCTGTGACCTTGTTTTTAAATGCTCCGGCCAGATCATTGAAACTTTCCCTGTTCGCCCGTCCAGCTGAAGGGCTCTTTTTATTGGATAAGAAAATTTCAAGACTGGAAAAACGGACTCAAAACCTGCTGAAATCTTATCGAAAGCTTCCTTTATTCTCGCAGCTGTTATGAAAGGCGCCGCAGGAAGCAGACAACAAAATTCGTCAAATTCTTTCCCTTCACTTCTGTAGCATGACAATACTTCGCCGATTACATCCGCAATTACCGCATAATCATCTGAAGTCTCAGGAGAGCGAAAAAAAGGAACAGAGGCGCCCAGCTCTTTCGCCATTTCAGCGATTTCCTCGTCGTCAGTTGAAACCATCACCTCATCAAACACTCCGGATTCGAAAGCCGCTTCGATGGAGTAGGCAATAACAGGCTTCCCGCAAAATAACTTTATGTTCTTTCGGGGAATGCGCTTGCTTCCTCCTCGCGCCGGTATTATCGCTATTCGGTTCATGCGCTTAAAAATTCCAAAACTTTTTCAATCACAAAATCCTGCTCCTCAGTTGTGAGCGTCGGATACATCGGCAAACTCAGACAGTACTCGTAATACTCCTCCGCCACCGGACAATCCCCCTTCTTCCATCCCAAATTTCTGTAATACGGCATTAAATGCACGGGGATGTAATGAACTTGGGCAAAAATTTGGTGAGTCCGTAAATAATCGTAAAGCCCTTTGCGGTCTTTCGTTTGAATCACATACAAATGATACGCATGCGATACCTCACCCGCAACACAAGGTGTTTTTATCTTTCCAACAGAAAAAGCCTCATCATAGCGCTTAGCTATTTCTTTTCTTTTGGACAATCCGACCTCAGCCCGCTCCAATTGGCTCATTCCCAATGTCGCCTGAATATCCGTTATGCGGTAATTATAACCCAGTTCCTGCATTTCATAGTACCAGCCTCCGTGGTTTTCCCGCAATATCTCCAGCGACTTCGTGATTCCATGCGTTCGCATACGCATCAATTTCTCATAAAGCGACAAGCTGTTTGTTGTCAGCATACCGCCTTCACCTGCCGCAATGTGCTTTACCGGATGAAACGAAAAAACTGAAAGATCGGCATACTCGCCGCTTCCGCAACTAACCTGCTGTTTCTTTGAATTGATAAAATACCCTCCCGGAGCATGACAAGCATCTTCTACCAAAAACAACCCATATTCATCTGCCAAGGACTTAAACTTTTCCAAATCTACAGGATATCCTGCAAAATCCACAGCTACAATTCCTCGGAAAGTACCTTTCGGGTGAGCTTCCAACAGAAGCTTCACTTTCTGAAAATCCAAATTATAGGTATCCGGATCAATATCCACAAACTGTATATCCGCTCCGCAATACCTGAAGCCATTGGCAGAAGCCGCAAACGTATTAGGGCTGGTAATCACCTTGTCACCAGGTTGAACATTCAAAGCCAGCCCCGCCAAATGCAGCGCGGCAGTTCCGTTCGAAACCGCCACAGCGTATTTTGCTCCGGTATATCCGGCAAACCTTTTTTCAAACTCTGCGATTTTGGGCCCCTGAGTTAAAAAATCCGACTGCAAAGTTTCAACAACTGCCCGGACATCCTCTTCTGTAATCTCCTGACGCCCGTACGGAATTGTTTTTCGTTCTTTTATCATACCGCAAACTCAGAATCCACATATTTCACAATCTTTTCCCGAAGACTCTCCACAGTTTCCCAGTCCGTATTGGTGCCCGAATTGTAGAAGAACCCATAAGGAACTTTACTCGCCTGATGATGGTTCAAGTATTCCTCTTCGGTATACGTGAATGAAACCGAAGGCAGAATCGCGTAATAATTTCCCAACTCAATGGTGTTGAGCGCATCCGTTTCGGTAATCATTTCCTCATGAAGCTTTTCACCGGGACGCACGCCTATTTCTTTAACCTGGCAGTCCGGCCCCACAGCTTTCGCCACGTCCAAAATACGGTAAGAAGGAATCTTGGGAACGAATATCTCTCCGCCCAGCGCATTCTCAATTGCAAAAAACACCATGCGAACACCGTCTTCCAAAGAAATATTAAAGCGCGTCATCTCACGGTGCGTAACCGGAATTACGCCTTCTTTTCTTTTCTTTATAAAAAATGGAATACCGGATCCCCGGGACCCCATTACATTTCCGTACCTAACCACAGAGAACTTTATGTCACGCGATCCTTTGATGTTATTTGCCGCTGTAAACAATTTGTCGGAAGTCAACTTTGTTGCGCCGTACAAATTAATCGGAGCACAAGCTTTGTCTGTGCTCAGCGCAACAATTCGCTTCACTCCGCAAGCCAGCGCAGCATGTATAACATTCTCGGCTCCGTCGACATTGGTGCGAATGCATTCCGTCGGGTTGTACTCTGCAGTATCAACCTGCTTGATCGCCGCTGCATGAATAATCACGTCAATGTCTTCACAGGCACGGGTTAAGCGCTCACGGTCACGGACATCTCCTATAAAGTATCGCATTTGCCGAAACTCTTTCGGAGACCATCGCTGTTTAAGCTCAAACTGTTTAAGCTCGTCACGGGAATAAATGACGATTCGTCTCACATCCGGGTATTCCCGAAGGATCATTTCAGTAAATTTTTTCCCAAACGAGCCTGTTCCTCCCGTGATGAGAACAGATTTATTATTAAGACTAAACATATTAAAAACCGATTACCGTTAAACCTCCAAGGCAAAAATGCCAACATCCCCGGATGAAAACTTTTTCTTCATAAACAAATTACTGCTGAGCTTTGTATGACAAAAACCACGACACAAATTTCCTTACACCCACATTCACTGACGTGTTTGGCTCGTAATTCACCTGTTCACGCGGCTTGCGAGTATCAGCATACGTTCGCTTCACATCTCCAGCCTGCATCGGGTACATATCCAGAACCGCTTTTTTCGACATCGCCCCCTCCAATTCACGGATAAAATCCATCAGCCGGACAGGCTGAGAATTGCCAATATTGAACAAACGGTAGAAAGGCTGAGGTTCATGCAGCGTAGGCACATCTGTCATCAAGCGAACAATACCACCGATAATATCATCAATGTAGGTAAAGTCCCGCTCCATGTCGCCCTGATTAAACACTTTAATTGGCTGTTCTCCGAATATCGCATCGGCAAAAATCATCGGCGCCATATCCGGGCGCCCCCACGGACCATATGCCGTAAAAAAACGAAGGCCCGTTGTCGGCAGCTTATATAAGTGGCTGTACGTATGCGCCAAAAGCTCATTGCTTTTCTTGGTCGCGGCATACAAACTCACCGGACAATCCACTCTGTCCTCTTCGGAATAAGGCACCTTTTTATTCATTCCGTAAACCGACGAACTGGAAGCATAAATCAAATGTTTGACAGTATATTTCCTGCAACACTCCAATACATTCACATAACCTACGAGATTGGACTGCACATAAACATGAGGATTTTTCAGCGAATACCGAACGCCCGCCTGTCCCGCCAAATGCACCACCTGCTCGAAAGCATTGTGCTCATAAAGCTCTTCCAACGCCGGCAAATCGATTATATCCATTTTCAGAAACCGAAACCGCGTGTTTTTTTTACTAAAAACTTCCCGGCCTTCGCAAACATCCTTTTTTTGTATTCCCAGTTCCTTCAGACGATCGTACTTTAGATTCACGTCGTAATAATCATTCAGATTGTCTATTCCAATCACTCCATGTGCTTCTTCCAACAACGTCCGCACCAGATGAAATCCAATAAAACCTGCCGCCCCTGTTACAAGTACCTTCATATTTTCCTAAAAATAAAAAAACTAGAACAGGAGAAGCATATTCCCTCCCGATCTAGTTACAAATATACCAATTCATAATGAATTAATATCAATAATTTTCTCTACCCTTAGTTTATTACATCTTGGACTCTTAAGCTACTACTCTCCCTTCCCGATGCCCTTGTATTCAAAACCGATTTGACGCATCTGTTCCCCGTCCAGAATATTCCGCCCGTCAAAAACAAAAGCAGGTTTGTACATTTCCTTATACACTGACTGCCAGTCATATTCAGCAAACTCATCCCACTCGGTGAGAACGGCTATAGCATGAGCACGCTTGAGCGCCATGACAGGCTCCCGGTACACTACAACCAATTCGCGCCAGTTTTCCGGCAGGGCCGAAGAAGCATAACCCGAAGGATTTTTCAATAAGTATTCAATATCTGAAATAATTTGCTCTTCCTTTACCTTAGGATCATATACGTGAATTTCCGCCTGGTCCTGCAATAGTTCGTGCGCCACATAGATCGCGGCTGACTCGCGGGTGTCATTGGTATCCTTCTTGAACGCCCAGCCCAGAAAAGTAATTTTCTTACCTGAAACCGTATTAAAAAGCGTGTCGATAACCTGCTTGGCAAAACGATGCTTTTGATAATCATTCATCTTCACGACCTGTTCCCAGTATTCGGCCACTTCCGGCAACCCAAAGTGATGGCACAGATACACCAAATTCAAGATATCTTTCTGGAAGCACGAACCGCCAAAACCTACAGAAGATTTAAGAAACTTCGATCCGATGCGCGAATCGGTTCCGATGGCATTAGCCACTTCATCCACATCGGCGCCTGTTTTTTCACAAAGTGCCGAAATTGCGTTAATCGACGAAACCCGCTGAGCCAAAAAAGCATTGGCAGTAAGCTTGGAAAGCTCGGAAGACCACACTTTGGTTGTCAGCAAACGCTCGCGAGGAATCCAGTTAGCGTATACTTCCACTAGTGCGTTTATGGCACGCCTTCCTTCCTCTGTCTGCTCACCGCCGATCAGCATTCGATCGGGACGATGCAGATCTTTCACAGCAGTTCCTTCGGCAAGGAACTCCGGGTTCGATAAAATCGCAAAAGAATGATTTGACTCTTCGGCTTCAAGAATCCGCTTTACAGATTCTGCCGTACGCACCGGCAGAGTAGATTTTTCCACCACAATCTTATCCCCGTTGGCACATTTGGCAATCTGCCGAGCGCAAAGCTCCACATACTTCAGATCAGCGGCTTTTCCTTTCCCTATGCCGTACATTTTTGTAGGCGTATTTACAGAAATGAAAATCATTTCCGCTTCCTGAATTGCCTTTTCAACCTGGGTGGTAAAAAACAGATTTCTTCCTCTGGCTTCACCAACCACTTCAGCCAGACCCGGCTCATAAACAGGAAGGTTCTCCAGATCTCCGTCATTCCAGGCGGCAATCCGGTCGGCATTTATATCCACTACAGTCACCCGAATATGCGGACACTTCTGAGCAATAACCGCCATTGTCGGTCCTCCCACATATCCAGCGCCAATACAGCATATAGAATTCACTTTATTCGGAATAGCCATAACTTTTTGATTTGAGCTCTAAAAAAACTTCGTCCTTTATTTTTTTTTTTTTTTTTTTAAACCGGCAATAGCAAAAATTTGAAACGCCAGGACATCAGGCGCGAAGATTTTAAACAATTTTTTAAAAATCAGCCGAAAGGCTTTTTTCAAAAAATACAATATCTTTTTAAAAAAGCATACTGACCAAAAATATAAAAAAAAGATCTCCTTCCCTTTATTCCTTTATGCGAAAAAATGATCCTATTTTTTTACAAGTATTTTATCCATATACCAACGCACGGTCTTTGCCAAACCGGTTTCAAAACTCTCTTCAGGGCTCCAGCCAAGCTCCCGATTTATTTTCGAAATATCAATTGCATAGCGCCTGTCATGCCCCGGACGGTCTTTCACAAAACTGATAAGCGACCGATACGACTTACCGTCCGCCCTTGGACTCCGCTCCTGCAGCATATCGCATATCAATTCAACAATGCAGATATTCTCCCGCTCGCTTTCCCCGCCGATATTGTAAGTCTCTCCGGCTCTTCCGTCACGAAATACCCGTTCAATGCCTTTACAATGATCCAACACGTAAAGCCAATCGCGCACATTCTTGCCGTCTCCGTACACAGGAATCTGCTCTCCGGCCAACGCTTTACGTATTATTGTAGGTATCAGCTTCTCATTGTGTTGCTTAGGTCCGTAGTTGTTCGAACAATTCGTCGTAACAACATTCATTCCGTAAGTATGAAAATACGACCGCACAATCATGTCACTTGAAGCTTTTGAAGCACTGTAAGGGCTGTTAGGCGCATAAGGAGTTTCTTCCGTAAACAAACCCGTTTTCCCCAAAGAGCCATATACTTCGTCTGTGGAAACATGGTGAAAACGTGCATGTACATACTCTTTCTTCACCTGGAAAGGCGCTTCCATCCAACAATTTCTAGCCACATCCAGCAAAACGAATGTTCCGTTCACATTCGTCTGAATAAAGGCTTCCGGCCCGGCTATCGAATTGTCCACATGCGACTCGGCGGCAAAATGAAAAACCGCATCGAAACCGTAGGTTTCAAACAACTCCTCGACCAGTGCTCGGTCACAAATATCACCTTTCACAAAATGGTAACGGGGATTTCCCTCCACCTCTTCCAGGTTTTTTAAATCCCCAGCATACGTCAACAAATCCAGGTTCACAAGCTGGCAGTCCTCATGTTCATTTAAGAAAAACGGAATAAAATTCGAGCCGATAAAACCCGCTCCACCCGTAACTAAAACTGTTCGCATATAAATGTTAATTATGTATCTTTTGCAGATCCAAAATCTTCAATAAATACTGCCCGTAACCGCTTTTCAACAAAGGTTCGGCTATACGCTCCAGCTGTTCTTCGCCAATAAAACCCGAACGGTAGGCCACCTCTTCTATACAGCCGATTTTCAAACCCTGCCGTTCTTCAATCACCTGAACAAACTGACTGGCCTGGGCCAAAGATGCAAAAGTTCCGGTATCCAGCCAGGCAGTGCCCCTATTCAAAAGCCCCACTTTCAACAGTCCTTTTTTCAGATACATGTTATTCACATCAGTAATTTCCAGCTCGCCGCGCGGACTTGGTTTTATCGCTTTAGCAAACTCAACTACTCGGTTGTCATAAAAATAAATTCCGGGAACTGCATAATTAGATTTAGGAACCTTAGGCTTTTCCTCAATTGCAAGCGCTTTCATGTCTTTGTCGAAATTTACCACACCGTAGCGCTCCGGATCATTCACATGACAAGCAAACACCACAGCTCCGTCCGGTTCACTGCAAGACTTCAACAAAGAGGACAAGCCAGCTCCGTAAAAAATGTTATCCCCTAAAATCAACGCCACCTTATCCTCACCGATAAACTTCTCTCCAACAAGAAACGCCTGGGCCAAACCCTCAGGTTTTTCCTGAACGGCATATGAAAACTCACAGCCCAATTGCTTTCCGTCCCCTAAAAGCTGCCGGAACAGCGGCAAATCCCTGGGGGTGGAAATAATGAGAATTTCACGGATTCCCGCCATCATCAAGTTAGACAGCGGATAGTAAATCATCGGCTTGTCATAAACCGGCATTAACTGCTTGCTTACCGCCAAGGTTAGAGGATGAAGCCGTGTTCCGGATCCTCCGGCGAGGATAATTCCTTTCATAGGAAAAGCGTTTTAAATGAATAAAAAAACGTCTGAGCACATTACCATTGCTCTTTGATATTCTTTAATACATTTTTTATGAAAATAATTCCCACTCCCAATATTCCGCCGAGAAAAACCGAAACGATCAAGATCAGTCCTTTCTTTGGCGATGCCTTATCTATTGGCACTCTTACCGGCTCAATAATCTTAAACACCGGCGTCTCTTCCTTCAACTTGATTTTTGCCTGTTCCAGCTGAGTTGCCAATCCCTTATACACTTCAAAGGCTATATCGTACTCATTCTGCAAACGCTCGCCTTCCGTTCGGGCGAGGCTTGTAACAATATTCTGATTGCGGTCACGGTATTCCGCCAGAGCATTCTGGGCTTTTTCAAAATTTGCTTTTTGATCATCATAACGTCCCTGAATAAATTCCAGATTCTGTTTTGCTTTTTGCGTTTTATAAGCCTTCACATAATCCGTCAGATAATCCAGCGCCATCTGCGCCATTATTGCAGAGGCTTCTGCTTCCGGCATTTTAGCTGTCAACGAGATCACGCCTGATTTCTGGTCCACACTGGCACTCAGCCGATTTTTAAAACCTTTTATCACATTTATTTGCTCCCTGCTCAAACGAATCAAACCATCCTTATTTTCAGTACCATCTTCAACATCGTCTTTTCTAGTTGCATTTAATACTTTCCCAGGAAGCCCAACCGTGTAACCAAACAAATGTCCTATTGCAGACATTGGAGCATACTCTTCAAAATAAGTAAAACCGTCAACTTTATCACCAACCTCCGAATAATAGACCGGCGTTTCCAGTAACTTTACCTGCAATGGGATACTCTCCAAAACTTTAGGATACAACTCCGGCGGAATGCTACCGCCTTCAGCCGTGCCCATTCCGCCAAGATTTACTCCCGCAAGGCTAGCCAATCCGCCCAACCCTCCGAGCTTCAGTCCACCGTCCTGCGATTCGGGGAGCATAGTCACCTCCACTTCAAATTCCTTCGGCGTGGTAAACGCAATGAATAGCCCCAAAATCAGGCACCCCACTGTCGTTTGGACAATCGTCTTTCGGTTTTTCCAAATGTTTTTCATCACCTCCACCAAATCAATCTCGTCTTCCTCAATTAAGTGGCGAGCATCCATTTCCTTCGGCTCCTCAACTATCTTATTCATCAATTATTTAATATCTATAAAAAATTA
>JAKSBZ010000227.1 GCA_022360875.1 Cytophagales bacterium
CAGCTACGTTGAAGTCGACGGGCAGGGCATTTCTGTCTATAAGCATCCGCTGCACGCGCCGGGAAAGAAGTCGAAGAAAGGAAGGCTGAAGCTGCATCCGCTGCACGAAGGTTTCCGCACAATCTCGTCCGAGGGCTTGTCCGAACCGGTTTTCAGAGGCTATGAGGACGCGCTCCAGTTGGTTTTTGAGAACGGCAAGCTAGTCAGCGAAGAGAATTTCGACATTATCCGTGCGCGGACGAACAGCTATCTGATGCCATAAGGTTCGGCTTTCCTGGTACATGGAAGTCTATTTTTCCCTGCGGGTCTGTCTGACAAGTTCGAGGGCTTCTTCGACAGAGAATACCGGCGGAAGGCAAGCGTTTTCGTTGCAGACATACAGCGTTGTTTTTCCGTCAGCGGGATTTTTCCCGGCAAGCAAGCCACTTTTTTCCGGCTTTATTGAACCCGCTGCCATGACATTTGGAAGAAACTTCGCGTAGATTTTTCGTACGAATTCCGGCGCTTTTTCTCCAACAGCGATAATTGTGTAGTTGGGCGGATTCAGACTTATGAGCGTTTTTGCCCAGCAGCTTAGGTATTGCGCTTCTTCAAGCACCATCGGACATATTTTTCGCAGCATTTTTATGGAAACGGCTGTAAAATCTTCACGCTGGCTTAGCTGGCCGACTATGTAAAAGGCGCGGCAGGCCAGTGCATTGGAAGAGGGAATCACATTGTCGAAAATTTCCTGTTTTCGGGTGATGAGTTTTTCCGAAAGCTTGTCGGTGTAGAAGAAAAGACTCTGTTTGGAATCATAGAATCGGGAGAGCATGGCCTCGCATAGACTTTCGGCCAGCATCAGCCATTTGCTTTCGCAGGTCAGCATGCTCATTGACGAGAAAGCGATGGCCGTTGCTGCGTAGTCATCCAGGTATCCGTTCAGCTTCGGCTGTCCGTCTGTGCAAGTGCGGAACAGCGTGCCGTTGTCAATAAGCGAAGTTTCAATGAATTTGGCATTGGAGGCGGCGGCTTCAAGAAATGCCTTTTCTTCAAAGGCCGAATAGGCGTCGAGCAGTCCCTGCAGCATCAGGGCGTTCCAGCATGCGAGGGATTTGTTGTCAAGGCCGGGCCTTACGCGCAATTCGCGTTGTTCAAGGAGTTTTTTTTCTATTGATTCTCTCAGACAGGCTTTTTTTCCCTCAGGCCAGCCGCTTGATGGGCAAACATGCAGGATATTCTTCCCGTTTTCCCAGTTGCCTTCGGCAGAAATACCGAAGTGCTTTTCGGCAAAGGAGAGTTCTTCTTCGGAAAGGATTTTTTGCAGCTCTTGCCAGTGCCAGGTGTAGAATCTTCCTTCGTCGCCTTCGCTGTCGGCGTCCAGCGCCGAATAGAATCCTCCTCCGGAGCCTGTCATTTCTCTCCGCACAAAATCAATCGTTTGGAATACCGTTTTTTTGAACAAGGGGAGCCTTGTTGCAGAAAAAGCTTTGGCAAAAAGACTGACCAGCTGTCCGTTGTCGTAGAGCATTTTTTCGAAATGCGGTGCAAACCATTCGCCGTCGGTGGAGTACCGGCAAAAGCCTCCGCCGATTTGGTCGTAAATACCGCCGCAGGCCATGGCTTTCAGCGTAGTCACAACGGCTTTCAGCGTTTTTTCGCCGCCGGTTTGCTGATGGATGTCAAGCAGAAGCTCCCATACGGAAGGCATCGGGAATTTTGGCACTCGCTTTAGGCCGCCCCGCTCAAAATCCACATGCTTCAGCAGGTTTTTGCTAACAATCGGGTGCATATCTTTTCCTTTCGGCAAAGGCCGGTCTTTCAGTTTGAATCGGTCAGAAAGACTGATATTCAACGCGTCAGTGATTTCGCTTGCCGTGCGTTCCACGCGCGGTCTGTCTGAGGCGAAGAGCAAGGCAATCTGGGTCAGCACCTGCTTCCAGTGTTCTGTGCTGAAATACGTGCCGCCGTAAAAGGGCTTTTGCTCGGGCGTGAGGAAAACATGCAGCGGCCAGCCGCCCGGAAATCCCATTTTCTGAACTGCGTCCATGTACAGGGCATCCAGGTCGGGACGTTCTTCTCTGTCAATTTTTATGCACACAAAGTTTTCATTCATCAGCCGGGCGACCGATTTGTTTTCAAAGCTTTCCTTTTCCATTACGTGGCACCAGTGGCAGGAGGAATAGCCGATGCTCAGCAGGATGGCTTTGTCTTTCTCTAGGGCGGATTTGAGTGCACTCGAGTTCCATGGCTGCCAGTTCACGGGATTTCGGGCGTGCTGCAGAAGGTAGGGACTGGATTCGTGAATGAGCGGGTTGCTGTGTTGGGATTCAGGCATCTGCTTGATTTTTTCGAGAAGTTAATAAGCGGATTGGTATTTGAAAATTAAATAGAAGTGATTTTTTAAATTTTTAAGTTGTTTTTTCATTAAAACAAGGGGTTTGTTCAAAGAGTCTGGTTTGGCATTTAGGCTCCGGGAAAAGAAAATCCGGGGAGGAACTGCTAAAGATGCAGTGAGTTCGCTTCCTATTCAGTGCATGAAGCTGGAAATTCCCGAAGAAGAATGGTACGGGAACTGGAGGAGGACTGACAAAAAGCAGCGTTTTCTCCGTACAAGCATCCGCAATGCGTTTGTCGTGCCGGCCAAAGGAACCTATCCGCATTTGACTATTGATGTGGATTTTGTGAAACGCGATTACCGAAAGGGAATCGTCGAGCTCACCATAACCAGGTTGCACTATTCCAGATCGCCGAAAGCCAGGCGTTTTGTGTTTAGGCATGACCTGAAGAGCGACAGGTTTTTGTGTGAAGACAAAGAGGACGTGTCGAATATTGTGCGGGAAGGGAATATCTGGTTAGGCAAAGCGGGGCTTCCGATCATATTGGATCTGCACCCGGAATATAAAGTTGAGCAAGCGGCCGAGGCTGTTTCAGTTTTGGCTATAGCCGAAAAAGAATTAGCCGGAGAAGAGCAAAAAATGGCGGCAGAGGGACAGGCGGAAGCAACAGAAGCACCAAAGACTAAGAAAAAGAAAAAAAAGAAGTCCAAGAAAGTAGCGGTTTCCGAGCTGCTGGAAGAAGAGCAGCTGGAGGAGCAGATAAAATTTATAGACTTGCCAAATCAGTTGGGTGTCAGTAATCTGTGGGAGCTTTCTCCTGACCAGGTAGCAAAGCTGCTCAAGTACGAGGGGGCAATGATAAATTATTTTACCGATGTGAAGTGGATGAGAATACTTGAAAACAGAGACCAGAAGCTTAAAGAATTTGAGAAAGAGCTGGCGCATTGGAGGGTGCTGGTGAAGATGGGGCGCTCAAGAAATGATTTGGCACAGGTTGAAGCGGCAAGGGCTAAGGTAATGATGGAGAATATTCCTCTGATAAGTGAATACAGAGTAGCGGACTTGCTGTCGCCTGATTTGAGAGAAGAAACTTTTAAGTCAAAGGAAGACAGTCAGCTTTTGCAAGTGGGAATGGCTCTTGGCTCTCGTATTTGCTTGTATTTGGTGCTGCGTATGAAAGCGTATACCATTCATGCCAGGCTGGTGGCTTTTATTCGTTTTTTTGTGGAAATGAGCAAAGAGCAAGACAATTTGTATTTCCGGACATATTCCCTGCTGTTGCTAAACAAACTGAAAACGGTATGGGTGGAGAATGAGAGGGAATCGTTGAGGGAACTGCAGCGCTTGCAGATACTTGACCAGGAAAGAGCGGAGCGAAGCATGGTTGAGCAGGAAAAAGTTTATGATGAGACGATTGCCCAGGTGATGGAAACCTTGGACCAAACCGAGTTTGTGTTAAAGAGGTTTTTTATGCTTTCTGATCATGCGAAAGGAAAGCTGGATGAGTGGGCTTTCGATCAGCCGGACCGGGAGCTGGCAGACATTGAAGGGAAGACGAAAGAGCAGATTATGGTTATGGCTAGTGAGATTAACGATGAAATTGAAGCGTTTAAGCTTCCTATGGAAAAGGAGTTTGCCCGCGAGTCGGTTGGGAAGTTGAGGTAAACGCTTGGTTTTGGGAGGAAGAGTAATGCAGATCTTTTTTGTTTCGCTTTTTTACGGGCTTCGAGATCATGAAGTCGATGCAGTTGTCAGTTTTCTTTGTTTTGAAAAATTCAGCAAGCGGATTGGTATTTGAAAAATAGATATTGACGATATTTATAATAAGTGCTGCTAGCAATTTAACTTATGTTATTGTACAGCTAGCTTGTTGGCTAAGAGGCATAATTGGAAATAATAAAAAGTACGAAGTACTTAAATGAATTTTGTTTTTCGATAAAGCTGGAGACTTGTATAAGCGAATCAATCCAATGAGTAAGCGTCGGGCGGAAAAGTCTCGCAACGGAACTTTAAAATCCGTTGAGCCCACATTTCCGGTACAGTGCATGCGGCTCGAAATTCCCGAAGCGGAATGGTACGGGAACTGGGAGCGAACCGGAAAGAAACAGCGGTTTCTGCGTACAAATATCCGCAGTGCGTTTATGGTGCCGGCTAGCGGAGTTTATCCGCACCTTACAATAGACGTGGATTTTTTAAGGCGTGATTACCGGAAGGGAATTGTGGAACTGACAGTTTCCAGATTGCATTATTCAAAATCGCCGAAGGCCAGGCGGTATATTTTTAAAGAAGAGGCCAGGTCTGGAATGTTTATGTGCGAAGACTTGGAAGACGTGTCATCTATTGTTCGGGAAGGCAATGTTTGGCTTAGCAAAGCGGGTTTTCCGATAGTGCTGACGCCGCATCCTGATTATAAAGAGGAAGAAATAGCTGAAGCCGCAGCGGCTTTGACTGTGGCCGAGGAAGAGCTAAAGGGAACAGGCCGGGAAGAGGCAGAAGTTAAGCCAAAGAAAAAGAAAAAAAAGAAAGCAAAGAAAATGGCCGTGTCTGAGCTGCTGGAGGAAGAGCAGCTGGAAGAGAAGGTAAAACTTTTGGATTTGTCGGGACGGCTGGGGGTGCAAAATTTATGGGAGCTGCCTGGAGATCGGATGAATAAGCTGCTTGGATATTTATCAACCGTGATCAAGCATTTTTCTGAAAATCAATGGGAACGAGTTACAAAAAACAAGGATCGGGAGCTTAAAGAGCTTATGGCTGAGCTGGGGAGATGGAGGGCTTTATTGAAAATGGGGCGGTCGATAAACAACTTGGCTAAGGTTGAAGGAGTCAGGGAGAAGGTGCTGAAGGAAAGGGCTCCTTTGATGAGCGGGTATCATGTAGCGGATTTACTGCCGCCGAGTTTGAAGGGAGATGCGCTCAGTCCTAAAGAGGAAAGCAAGTACATAATTGTGGGGCTTGCGTTTGGGTGCCGCATGTGTGTGTCGCTTATGCTGCGTTTGCAGGCGGGCGCAATTTATGAAAAACTGTCGGCATATATTCGTTTTTTTTCTGAATTGGCATCTGAAAAGCAAAGCATGTATTTCCAGCAATTTTGTATACTTTTATTTAAAAGATTGAAAGTTGTTTGGCTTGACAGTGAAGGTGAGTCTCCGCAGAAATTGCTTAGAATGCAAATATCAAATCCGAGGAAGGCAGACGAAAATTTGGTGCATATGGAAAAGGAGCACGACGAATCTCTTGCGCAGATGGCAGAGTCCTTTGATCATGTGGAAACAGCAGTGAAAAGTTTTTTTTTATTGTCGGGCGATGCCAAACAGCGGCTGGAAGATTGGGCTCATAGTCAGCCGGCGCCTGAATATGGCGATGACTCTACATTGACGAAGGAGGAAAGTCTGGCAATGGCAAATGCAGTTAATGCCGAGATAGAAGCGTATAAAAAGCCAATGGAGATGGAATTGATGCGCGAGTCGACCGGGAAATTGAAATGATGTGTAATAACTGGCAGAAGAGGCAGGGGGTATTTTGAATGATGTTTCCTTTACAAGAAGAGTATTTGTACAAAAGAGTCAATTCAATTTTTAAAAGACGGACAGATAAGTTCCGTGGAGGGATTTCGAAATCTGTTGCGAATCCTTTTCCTGTGCAGCGAATGCAGCTCAAAATTCCTGAAGAAGAATGGTACGGGAACTGGGGACGGGTTGGGAAAAAACAACGTTTTCTGCGCACAAGCATTCGTAATGCGTTTATGGTGCCTGCAAGCGGATCCTACCCTCATTTGACGATTGATGTGGATTTTTTGAGACGTGATTACCGGAAGGGGATTGTGGAGCTGACGGTTTCCAGGCTGCATTATTCCAAATCGCCTAAGGCCAGGCGGTATATTTTTGAAGAAGAGGCCGGGTCAGGAAAGTTTTTGTGCGAAGATCCGGAAGACGTTTCTTCAATAGTTAGGGAAGGAAATGCTTGGTTAAGAAAAGCGGGTTTTCCGATAGAGCTGGGCGTGTGTTCGGAGGCTAGGGAGGAGGAACCTGCTGAGGCAATGGCGAAGATGACTTTGGCTGAGGAGGAAGAGGCTGTTGAACAGACGGGTGCAGCTGCTATGGAACCTTTGCCTAAAAAAAAGAAAAAAGGCAAAAAAAAGAAGGCTGCAGTGGTAGAGATGCTTGAAGAGGAACAGCTGGAGGAGCAGTTGAAATTTTATGATTTTCCGAGCCAGTTGGGTGTGCGGTTTCTTTGGGAGCTTTCTGCGCCTCAGCTTCGTAAAATGCACGATTATGAAATTGCGGTTGTTGAGTATTATACACGCGACATATGGAGGCGGTTGATTGAAAGCAGAGACAAGAAATTAAAAAACATTGAAAGAGAACTGTCGCATTGGAACGTGTTGGTGAGGCTGGGGCGGTCGAGGAATGACGTGGCGCAGGTTGAAGTAATGACGGAAAAAGTGCTGAAGGATGGGCTTTCTCTGGCGAATCAATACCGGGTAGTCGATTTGTTGCCTCCGGGTCTGAGGGAGAAGGTGTTTCAGTCCAAAGAAGATCGCCAGCTGCTGGTTGTGGGTATGGCGATTGCCTTGCGCATGTGCACGTCAGTGACTTTGTGCATGAAAGTGAATGCTGTGTATGCTCGGCTGGTTGCCTTTCTCCGTTTTTTTTCCCAGCTGAGTTCTGAAGCAAACAACAGGTATTTCCAGATTTACAGTTTATATTTGCTGAACAGAGTGAAGCTGGCGAGGAGGAAAAAGGCACTGGAAAAAATAGAAACACCGGAAAAGCTTATTGCATGTCAGATTGAAAATCCCAGACAGGCCGATGAGCACATGATGGAAATGGAGAAAGATTATGATGAGTCGCTTGCGCAGATAATGGAGGTGCTTGACCAGATAGGATTTGTTCTTAAACGGTATTTTATGCTTTCTGTCTCCGCTAGGGGAAGACTGGACGAGATTGCCCGCCAATATTCGCCTCCTTCTGCATTGGATGCTGAAGTGTTGTCTAGAGAGCAGGTTTTTGAAAAAGCAAGATTGTTAGATGCTGAGATTGAATCATATAAGGCTCCTATGGAGAGTGAATTTGAGCGTGGTTTGGTCGGTAAATCAAAATAAGTGCTGCCAGTAATTTATATATGTTATTGGTGCTGAAACATTGGCTATGAAATGTAAATGAAAACAACAAAGTACGAAGTACTTAAGAGATTTTTATTTGTGATTTCATGTTCAGGTCAGGTCGTAAAAAAGACTGAAATTCCTGATTGTATCTAATATGTGCTGCCAGTAATATGACTTATGCTGTTTTTAGATAAATCGTTGGCTGTGAGGTGTAACTGAAAAAAATAATAATACGAAGTACTTAGTTGCTTATGAAGTTTAGAACGGAGCTAATTGTGCCGGTGCAGCAAGATCGGCTGAAAATGGACAGCCGGGTGCTTTTGCTGGGCTCTTGTTTTTCGGAAGTGGTGGGAAGGCGTTTGCAGGGGAACAAGCTGTGTGCTGCCGTTAATCCATTTGGGGTGATTTTTAATCCGATTTCGATTCTGACTCTTATGGAGCTGGCCATGAAGGGGGAAACGGTGCCTGAACACACTTATTTGAAGCGCGGGGAACTGCATTGCAGTTACTTGGCGCATTCAGATTTTTCTGAATCAGATCTGGACCTTCTCAAATTAAGGCTTAACAAGAGCATGAACGATTTTTCGGAAATGCTTGAAAATGCCGATTGTTTGTTTTTGACTTTTGGAACCTCTATAGTTTATACAACCCGCAAGTCCGGGTTGCTGGTGGCCAATTGCCATAAACAGCCTGCGGCGGAGTTTGAGAAGAGGTTTTTGAAAGTCGGAGAAATTGTGGAACGGGCCGCTGGCGTGTTCGAAAAGCTGAAGTCAGCAAATCCGAAGCTGAAGATAATTCTGACAGTTTCTCCTGTGAGGCATACAAAAGAAGGCATTGAGAACAATCAGGTGAGTAAATCCATTCTGAGGCTGGCATGCGAAGAGCTTAAGCAGCAGTTTGGGCATGTTCGTTATTTTCCAAGCTATGAGCTGCTGCTCGATGATCTTCGCGATTACCGATTTTTTTCTGACGACTTGGTTCACCCGAGCATGGAAGGGGAAGAATACGTGTGGGAAAAGTTCGCAAAGGCTTATCTAAGCGATGAAGTGCATGACTTTATAAAAAAGTGGACAAAGCTGAAGAGAGCCGTTGAGCACCGGCCGTTTCATCCGGAGACTTTGTCCCATCAGAAGTTTGTCCGAAAAACGATTGAGCAGCTGCGGGGGCTGGAGAGTACGGTCGATGTAGAGCAAGAAATCAGAATTATGCAGGGGCAGTTGAAAGAATAGCTGGTGAAAAGGCGGCGAATGCTTATATTTGCGGCTGCATGAATGTACAGCAGGGTGAGCGCTGCTCATACTTTAATCGAAATCAATGAACAAAGAGCTATTAAAGGCTTTGAGAGCCGGAAAGGGCATTCGGATAGAAGGCCGGCAAACAGTTAGTTTGCTGGGCGGGCTGAGAGATTCCGCGCTTTTTGAAAAAATCTACGGGCAAATGAAAGACAGCGGTTGCCGAAAAGAAATTCTTATTGCGCAGGAAGGCTGGCTGAATCAGTATTTTCAGGAGGTTTCTGACCTTACCTGGGATATTCTGGAATTGGAGGAATGTCCTCCATTGCTTTTTCTGGAGAAGGGAAGAAACGTGCCCGAAGGGCTTTTTTCTTCAGGAAAGCTGGGCGTAAGACTGGTAAAAACAGGCGACCTGCACCGGGCCGTGTTCAATTACGGGCATCCGGTTTTTTGTTTTTCCTTTGACAGAAAAAAATTTTCTGAAGAAAAAATTGAGGAAGAATGGTTAAGCATGCAGGCGGAAGCGCTGGAGTGGCAGGAGAAGCCTAAGAGTATGGAGTTGGCGTTGGATGGAACAGTGAAGATTTTATGAGTGAAATGAGCAATAAGAATTACAGTGACTTTTTAGGAAAGCATGAAATATTTTCCACAATTAGCCGTGCGGCTGATGAGCTGAAAGTGGAGACCTATGTAATTGGAGGCTTTGTGCGGGATATAATACTGAAGCGTCCGTCGAAAGACATTGATGTTGTTTGTGTGGGAAGCGGCATAGAGCTGGCAAAAAAGGTGGCCGAACTGGCCGGCGACGTGCCTGTCAATGTGTTTAAGAACTTCGGGACTGCGATGGTCAGGGCCGGAGAATGGGAAGTGGAGTTTGTGGGAGCTCGAAGAGAGTCTTACAGCCGCGGCTCGCGCAAGCCGATTGTGGAAGACGGAACGCTTGAGGATGATCAGAACCGCAGGGATTTTACCATTAATGCGCTGGCCATACAGCTGAACAAAGCCCGTTTCGGGGAACTCGTTGATCCCTTTGACGGAATGGAAGACATGCGCGATATGATAATCCGCACGCCGCTGGATCCGGTGATTACCTTCTCGGATGATCCGCTGCGCATGATGCGCGCTGTTCGGTTTGCTGCCCAGCTCAATTTCGATATCGAGCCGGAAACTTACCAGGCGCTTACCGAGAATGTGCACCGTTTGGAAATTGTGTCGCAGGAGCGAATCATCGACGAACTGAACAAGATTGTGCTTTCTCCGACGCCTTCGTACGGATTCAAGCTGCTGTTCAATACGGGAATGCTGGAGAAGATTTTCCCGGAAATGGTTGCGCTGTACGGAGTGGAGGTCAGAAACGGCAAAAAGCACAAAGACAATTTTTACCACACGCTGGAAGTACTGGACAATATTTCCAAAAGAACCGATGATTTGTGGCTTCGTTGGGCGGCGATTTTGCACGACATCGCAAAGCCGGCTACCAAGCGCTTCCATCCGAAAGCGGGCTGGACTTTTCACGGCCATGAAGACTTGGGTGCGCGCATGGTGCCAAAGATTTTCCGCAAGCTCAAGCTGCCGATGAACGAAAAGATGAAATTTGTTCAGAAGATGGTGCGTTTGCACCTGCGTCCTATTCCATTGGTGCAGGATATTATTACCGATTCGGCTTTGCGCCGTTTGCTTTTCGACGCCGGAGAAGACCTGGAAGCGCTGATGATGCTGTGCCGTGCGGACATTACTTCAAAGAACGGCGCGAAAGTGCAGCGCTATCTGAAGAATTTTGACATTGTCGAGGAAAAGCTGCAGGCTGTCGAAGATCGGGACCGTATCCGTGATTTTCAGCCGCCGGTAACAGGCGAAGAAATTATGGCCTTTTTCAGTATTCCGCCGTGCCGTCAGGTGGGCGAAATCAAGAATGCAATTAAGGATGCGATTCTGGAGGGGAAAATCAGAAACGACAAAGCCGAGGCCACTGAGCTGATGATAGAACTGGGCCGTGAGCTGGGACTTGGACCTTCTAATTAACATTTCTTAAGGAACTAAGTCCGCAAATGTTGTTAACTATCTTTTTTTGCCCTATTTTCATTTGGCAATTAATTATTTTTTAAAAAAAGATAAAGGCATGAAGCGAATAGGAATTTTGCTCGCACTGATTTGTATGAGTGTGGCAGGTACGCTGTTGGCACAGGACAAGAAGGCTCAGGCTCCGTCCAGTGATAAGGAAAAGCAAGTGAACCCTCTGTACGAACTGCATCTTCGGACCTACGTGCAGGCCCGCAAGTACAGCGATATGGAAGTAGCCAAAGATGCGCTGTATAGGATGGTTGTGATGAACCCTTCCGATTCTATACTTTTTGAACTGGGAAGCTTGTATTACAATTCCAGCCAGTTCATTCAGTCGGTGCTGGTGATGAATGACGTGTTGGCGGTTAATCCGAACTTTGACCAGGCATTGGCGATGAAAGCCGACGGCCTCAGAAGAATCGGAGCGTTGGACAAAGCGGCGGAAAGCTATGAAGGGCTTTATCTGAAAACGGGTTCAGTCAATTCTCTCTATCAGCTTGCGTTCATTCAGTTCGATTTAAAACGTTATGCGGAAGTGCTTACCAATGTGGACTTGTTGCTTAAAAATCCGAAGAGCAAAGATATCAAGCTGACTTTTGATACTGCCGAAGGCAAACCTGTGAAAGTCGACATGGCTTTGGCTCTAACAAATTTGAAGGGAATGGTTGCCGCGGCTGAAGGAAAAAGAGATGAGGCAAAAAAGCTCTTTCAGGAGGTTCTGGCTAAGGAGCCTAAGTTTTCCCTGGCCAAGAAGGAGCTGGCCAAGTTGAAAAATTAGGAGATTTTCAGTTTAGAAAATCAGATTTTTTTTTAATTGATTTAATTGATTTTTCCCTATGCGAAGTCTCGTATTTGCTTTCTTGTGCGTCGCTCTGATGACTGCGTCCTGCGTGACACGCAAGAAAGTAGCTTTATTTCAATCCGAGCAGGAGCTCTACCGGTCAGACACTTTTCAGCTGCCTGAATATGAGTTTCATTTTTCTCCCGGAGATATCGTGTCTATCCGCGTGGGAAGTCTGACCAACAGCAAGTTTGATTTTATTAACCGGTATGCTCTGCAGCTGGGAGAACACTTGTATTTAAGTCCTTATACAGGGATGAACAATACTTCCCAAGCCTCGGGAGCTAACTCAAGGAATATGGTCGGCCAGCAGTCAGGCAAAGGAAAGGAAGCGTTGCCGGTGCCGCAGGTCTACGACAAGTCTGTTGGTTTTCAGATCCGCAGGGACGGCACGATCGTGTTGCCTGAAATCGGGAATGTGCCTTTGTCGGGACTGACAATTCGGGAAGCTGAAAATGTTTTGGAGCAAAAGCTGAAAGATGTGTTTGAGGCGCCCTTTGTGCGCGTGCAGGTGCTGAATTTTCAGTTTACGATCAACGGCGAGGTGGGAAGGCCCGGGAAATTCACGAGCTATAAGCCTAAAACCACTTTGGTGGACGCGCTGGCAATGGCCGGGAGTTTTACTGAGTTTGCCGACCGCGGCCGGGTGAAGATTGTCCGGCGGCTGGAGGAGGGCTATGTGACGGCAACCTATGTGAATCTGTTGAATGAGGATTTTTTGAGTTCGCCTTTTTACTACGTTCATCCGAACGACATGATATTCGTAGAGCCGCTGAAAGCCAAGGCTTACCGGAATTACGGAAGCAAGGATATTTCAACGACAGTTCAGATTGTTTCAACGGCGGCCTCGATTACTGCTATTCTTTTGTCGATATTCAAGTAATAAAAAAGGGAAATGAAGAAACAGGACAGTGAAATTGAATTCCTGAAAAAAGTCGCCTTTCGCCTGGTTCGGAGGTGGTACGTAATATTGGCTTCGATGCTTGTGGCGGCCTGCGCGGCTTATGCTTTGGTGTTTTATTCCACGCCTGTTTACATGATCAACGCGCAGATAGTAACCAAGAAATGGAACAATGCGCGGACTCCGCTGAATGACATCAGCGGGGATGCCTTTTTTAGAAAAACTCCAGACATAAGACAGGAAATTGCCCTGATCAAGTCCTGGGAAAATGTGTACAGAACCGTTAGTTCCCTGGATTTCGAAGTTCGTTACTTCCTGGAGGGAAAGATACGAACAACGGAAGTGTACAAAGACAAGCCGTTTACAGTTGCCTTTGACCGGAAGTCGAAAGTGATACCATACGGCGTGCGTTTTTTTTGTAAATATTCTGACACCGTCAGTTATCGCTTAGGTACTGATGATGCGGAATGGAAAGATTTTTTTAACGGAAAGTCTTTTCGTTTTGGAGAAACCAATACTCATAAGGGGTTTACCTTTCAGATTTCAAAACCCAGACTTCTGGACCGGTCGAATATATTCAGTTCTTGCTTCCAGCTGCAGTCGCTCCGCTCTCTTACCAGTGCATACCGGAGCAGGCTTTTGATAGACTGGGCCTGGGAGAAATCGGCTGTGCTGGATGTAAGCCTCGCCAGTTCTGTGCCCGGCAAGGATCGGAAATTTCTTTCCAGGTTTTTGGAAGTGGTAATTGAGCGCGGCCTGGAAAGTAAAAATGAATATGCAAACAATACGCTGAAGTTTATCAAAGAACAAGTGTTGCTGCTTCAGGATACGATTAATGTGTTTGATAAGGAAATCGATCGGTTTAAGATGGACAACTTTGAGTTTATCGAGGGATCCAGTCTGGTTTTTCAGTCACTCGGCGAGCTGAACAAAGAGAAGTTTGAGCTGACCTTGAAAGAAAAGTATCTGGAATATCTGACCGACTATCTGGACAAGTATAAAGACGCCGACGTTTTCTCGCCAATTGTATTTCCGGCTGAGTCTCCGGTGCTGGACGAGCTGCTGAAGAATTACATGATGCTGCGCCTGGAAGAGGATGAGGAATCAGGCAGCGTGCCTGACGGCAATCCGATGCAGGCCTATTACGAGTTCAGCAAGAAAGAGAAGCTGGAGAACAATATCCGTGAGCAGGTAAAAAATCTTGAGCAGAGCATAAAGGACCGCAGGCAGATGATAAGGCGCAAGGTGGCTTTTATGATGAAATCGCTGGGCGATTATCAGTCGACGGCCCGCGAGCTGCTTCATCTGGAGCGCAGGGTGACCTTAACCGACAAAACATTCAATATGCTTTTGGAAAAGCAGACTGAGTTGAATTTGGCCAAGGCAAGCACAACTTCGGACTATGAAGTGGTCAATGCCCCGGCGACGGATTCAGCCCCTGTTAGCCCGGATTCAAAACGCATATACATGCTGGCTCTGCTTATTGGGCTTGGATTCCCGGTAGGCCTTTACTCGCTGCTGGAGCTGCTGAACAACAAAGTGAAGTACAAAGAAGAAATAGAAGGACTGACGGAGATTCCCCTGCTGGGAGTGGTTAGCCAGTCGAAAAACAATGAGAGTTCGCTGGTATTGCTTGACCATCCAAAATCCTTTGTGGCGGAGAATTTCAGGAGCTTGCGGACCAGTTTGCAATATTACAGAGGCAGTTCGGAGAACCGGGCGCAGACGGTGCTTTTTACCTCGTGGATAAGCGGAGAGGGAAAATCATTCTGTTCGATCAACACGGCGCTGGCTCATGCGCTTTCAGGGAAAAAGACTTTGTTGATTGGAGCGGATCTTCGCAGGCCCAAGCTCGCGGAGTATTTGGGCATTCCGCCGGGCAAAGGACTCAGCGATTATCTTGCGGGCTTTGTGCAGCTGGATGAAGTATTGTGTCCGCACGAAGAGCCGAATTTGTTTGTGCTGCAGTCCGGAACGATTCCTCCCAATCCTTCTGAGCTGCTGGTGAACGAGAGGATCGATTCGCTGATGCAGCAATTTTCCGAAACGTTTGACAGCATTATCATTGACACGCCGCCGATCGGTTTGGTGGCCGATGCGCTGGAATTGTCTAAATTTGCTGATATTACTCTGCTGGTTGTTCGTCAGGGAGTAAGCTTCAAAGACGGGCTTAAATCTGTTCAGGAGCTTTATGAAAACCGGAAAATGAAGAATACGTCTATTCTGTTTAATGGTGTAAACATAAAAAGAGCGGCTTACGGGTACGGCTATTACGTCTATTATGGAAAAAAAAAAAAAAAAACAGGTTATTACCACGACTCAAAGCCCAAGAAA
>JAKSBZ010000370.1 GCA_022360875.1 Cytophagales bacterium
AAATACAACAAACTCACATCAACTCTCCACCGACTCCCAAATCGCATAACTTTTAGGAAAAACCAGGTTTAACTGCTTTTCAAAAATTCCGTAGACCGTCGCTCCCGAGCCTGTCATGGAAGCGTAAAGCGCGCCTGCTTCGTAAAGGTTTTCCTTTATGCGGGCGATTTCCGGATGGTTGGGAAAAGTCGAATCTTCGAAGTCGTTGTGAAGCTTTCCCTTCCATTCCGTCACAGGCAACCGAAGCAGCTCGGTCAAATCAAAAGGCGCCGGCTTGGGCCGGACTCCGGCATAGGCTTCCGCCGTTCCGACGTGAATCCCCGGATTGACCAGCACCAAACGGTAAGCACTCAGGTCCAGCTCCACAGGCTCGAACAGGTTGCCGGTACCTCTGGCCAAAACCGGCCGGTTCTTTATGAAAAACGGGCAGTCAGCGCCCAGCCCGGAAGCATAGTCCTCAAGCTTTTCATCGCTCAAATCCAGCGAAAACATTTCGTTGAGCAGCTTCAGCGTAAAAGACGCATCGGCCGATCCGCCGCCCAGCCCTGCGCCGATGGGAATGGTTTTGTGAAGATGAATGCGAACCGGAGGCAAATCGAAGTCCTTTTTCAGCAGCTCGTAAGCCTTCAGACATAGGTTGGACTCCGGGCTGCCGGGAATGGCTATGCCTGAAGAAACAAAGGAGGTTTTTTCCGACTTCGTGATTTCCAGCGGTTCCTCCCAGCCTACGGGATAAAACACGCTTTCTATGTTGTGGTAGCCATCCGGACGCTTTTCGGTGACATACAGCCCGAGGTTAATTTTTGCATTGGGAAATGTAAGCATAGTTTGCCGTCTTTCAGTTTTTGCGATAAAAAAACCTCAGGCAAAAACAGCCTGAGGTCTTTCGTTTTGCCATTAAGCACAATATTGAATTACTTTTCCTCCGAAGCGATCATCTCCATCATGTCTTCGGAAATTCCCGTGTTGGAGAATCCGCCGTCGTGCATAAGGTTCTGCATAGTCACCATGCGCGTCAAATCCGAGAACATCGTCACGATGTAGTTCGCGCAGTCCTCTGCCGATGCGTTGCCCAGCGGCGACATTTTTTCGGCAAAGCCGAAGAAATCGCCAAAACCGGCAATGCCACTGCCCGCTGTAGTTACAGTAGGCGACTGCGAAATGGTGTTTACGCGCACATTCTTAAGCTTGGCGAAGCGGTAGCCATAGCTTCTGGCAATCGACTCCAGCACTGACTTGGCTTCGGCCATATCCGAATAAAACGGAAACACGCGCTGCGCGGCCACATAGCTCAATGCCACAATCGATCCCCACTCATTCATGGCATCCAGCTTCTCGGCCGTCTGCATCACTTTGTGGAAAGAAAGCGCCGACACGTCAAGAGATTTCTGGAACCAGTCATAGTTCAGGTCGCCGTACGAGCGCTTCTTGCGCACATTCGGGCTCATGCCGATAGAATGCAGCACAAAGTCAATCTTGCCTCCCAAGATTTCCATTGCCTGAGTAAACAGTTTTTCAAGGTCTTCAACCGATGTGGCATCGGCAGGAATCACCTGCGCGCCGCACTGCTCGGCCAGGTCATTGATTTTCCCCATGCGCATAGCCATCGGGGCGTTGGACAGCACAAACTCAGCACCTTGTTCCTTTGCCGCCA
>JAKSBZ010000334.1 GCA_022360875.1 Cytophagales bacterium
CGATCCGGCGCCGGGTTTTGCCAAAGAATCGCTGAAAGACGGCGTAACTACACAGCTGGTAGATGTGGACGGCGACGGTGACATGGATTTGCTTTGGGGCGATATAGACAATGGTATAGGATATTTTGAAAATACTGCGGGGCGCTGTAAGGATCCTGAATTCGACGATCGCGCTCGCATGCTTTACGGAAATAATAAAGGGAACAATCCAAAGTTCCCTTCATCGAACTGGGATATAGGCATAGGAGGAGACGGTGAAGCCATGGTGCAGCCGCAACAGACCATTACGGTGGCCGATGTGGATAAAGACGGCCGGGTGGAGCTTTTTTCAGGGCGCAGAGGTGAGAACGGCCGGACTTACGGTTTGTTTCAGGCAGGATATGCTTTCGATGTAGAGCCTGTAGGTTCTGCGGACAAGGAAGTTTGCTATAAAAAAGAAGAAGGTTTACCGAACGACGAAGAGCAAAGCTTTCAGTTCAGGATTTTTCAGCCTAGCGCCGATTATGAGCCGCGGTTCAAGGTGTATTTTTCGGACCCGAATTATATCTATTTTGATGAAAATAACGGAATCGAGAAGCTCAGCGAAAAGCAGGGACGCGACTTGCAGCGGGAATACAAGTTTAAGTACAAGCTAAGGAGCGGAATTTCTTCGCCCAAAGATGTGAAGATTGCCGTGGATGTGGAATGGGTGAAGAGCGCCGACCACGATCAGGTTGTGCTTTTTGCCGAACGCCTGCGGCAGCTGTTTGTGGTGAGAGCCAAAGACTGCAGCGCAGCGAGCGAGAAAAACGACGGACGCATAGCCGGTACGGTATACGAGGATATTACTTATCCCGGCGGACTAGGCCGTCCGCTGAGCAAAGCCAATGCACAGGGAATTGGAAATGCAGTTGTGGAGTTGTACCGCAAGCAGGCGGATGATTATATTTTTCTAAAAAACACACGTACGAATCCGAGCGGGGAGTATGCGTTTGACAAGCTGAGCAAGGGCGAGTACGGCGTGCGAGTGGTGAGTTCGCTGCTCGTTTCACAGAATATCGGAACAAGCAGCCCAACGGGACTTATCCAGACGTTCCGCGTAGATTACCAGGGTTCGTCGCCGGTGCACGTCGATGACGAAGTTGGAGGCAGCAAGCCGATGCAGCGCGATGCCGGTGCCATGGCCAGCGCAGGCGGCAGCATTAACGTGCTTCTTGCGAGCGGCGAGACGGCAATCCAGTCGCTCAGCCGCGTGAACATTTTGAAACCTCAGTCGCAGGAGAAGAACGATCACAAGGAAAACGTTGATTTCGGATTCAGTCCGTATGTCGTTGTGAACTCCGATATGTCGGCTAAACTTCCGGGATCTTTGCCTTGGGTGTTGCGGCTTGCTCGCCTGGACAAAAATCCGGAAAGAACAAAAATTGTTTCGTTCCGTTTGCCGGATGGCAAAAGAACCGGCCAGCCTGGCGATCCTTCTTATAAAGACGGTGTCTTTACGTTGCGCATGCAGCAAGCAGCCAGCGACAACAACAGAGACTACAGCAGAGTGGCGCCGAATACGGTGCTGGATGCGACAACTCAGCCGGGAGCGGCGCTGGATCCAGTGTACGGGCGGCATACGCTTAAGATTGTCATTGATGCCGAGAAAGCGCCGTCAAAGAATATTTTTGAGCTGAGCCGTGGCGATGTGCTGAAAGGCTTTATGCTGGGGAACACCCAGGCAGTTGCCGTGCTCATTGACGGTGCGAATGGACAGGGTTCCGGCAACCGAGTGGAATCGAATTTCTTCGGCTTCAGAATGGACAGCAAATCGAACACTTACCCTATGACGGTCCGGAGAGGTGTGCAGATTCTGTCTAAAAAGAATGGGCAGGGAACGACTGGAGGGAATAACGTCATCGGATCGGCTTCTTACAAAAAGCCGGAGTTTGAAAAGGCGAATTTCTTTGCGAACAACGAGTATTATGCCGTGGAAATTAATCCGGCTGATGATTCAGGCAACCCGCAAGGCAATACTGTCGGTTCGAATATTATGGGTGCTTTCCCGATAGGGGGAGATCATGCGTATGACTCACTGCAGGATGTTCGGCCTAGGTTCGCTGAAAACGGAACGCAAACCAAACCTGAAGGTGCTCCGGCGGCTGTTAGAGTGGACGGATATAATAATAGCATTGTCAACAACTACATTTTCAACACCGTAGGTAAC
The DNA here is from genome assembly GCA_022360875.1 of Cytophagales bacterium. Classification (GTDB taxonomy): domain Bacteria; phylum Bacteroidota; class Bacteroidia; order Cytophagales; family Cyclobacteriaceae; genus JAKSBZ01. The sequence goes on from JAKSBZ010000334.1 coordinate 2,189, forward strand.
GGCATTGAGGTAGCTAAAACGCACAGCGGTGTTGCCGGAGGATACATTACAGGGAATATAATTAAAGGAAACACCGTTTCGGGGATTTATTTTACCGACGATGTTTCGGAGTGGGTTGTTGGAGGATGGCACCCATACGAGGCGAATGTGGTTTCTGACAATATCCAGTCAGGGATATGGCTGGGTGACGACGGCAAAAAAACAGCCGGTAAATTTGTTGATGGAATCACAATAGCTCGCAACCGGATTTTTGGCAACGGACAGTATTCCGAAAACAAAAATACGCGCAAGATGGGTATTGACCTGCGGGGCGACAGGAAAATTGAAGGAGCGGATGAGGGCGATTCCGATTCGGGAGACAACGATCTGATGAACTCTGCGGAGGTGACCAAGGCGGAAAAAAGTGCTCGGTCAATTAAGTACAGTTTCGATTATAACGGGGCGAAAGGCAAATATTTGGTTCAGTTGTATGTGAATCACTTGCCGGCTGACGAAGCTAGTCTGAAGGAGGCTGAGCCTGGACAGGGAAAGCATTTCGTCGGTTTGGATACCTTTGATATTGTTACTGCCGGAAAGAATTCATTTGAGGATTTGGTAGTGAGTCAAGTAACAGATGAGTTCGCCTCGTTGATCGGAAGCCGCGAGCATTCTTATTTTGACCCCCAAAACCCGGAGCAGAAAGCTTATTTGATAATTCTTGTGACGCAGCTTAAGCCCGGTGCGCCAGCGGCGGTTTGGAGCAATATGCCGGAAGCAAAGAATTTATGGAAATACATGGGCTCGACGTCCGAATTTGCTATGCGTCCGTTTGAAGTGAAGCTTCTGCCGGATTTGAAAATGGAAAGTGTTACTCCGAAAACTTCGGAGGCTTGCAATGATTTGGATGAGCTTGGCGGTGTGATGGGCTATCGCGCAGATGCCGTGGTTTCCAATATTGGCGATTCGGACACTCCGGACAAGCTGATCGTGGGACTTAGATGGAAAGGGGAAAGCGATTATTTCTATAAAAGAGAAGTCGTTGGCAGCCTGGGTGTTAATGAAACGCGGACAATTACGGATCTGCCGGTGCCGAGTTCCTGCGATGCCGGCGACGCGGCCTTTGAAGTGCGTATTTTTGTGCCAAACGTTACGACTGATTTTGAGATAAACCTGAACAACAACGCGCTTGAAGCCAAGGTGCCTTCTTGTTCGATAGAATTCAATCCGGTGTTCCCGGCTGATATTTCCATTTGCCAGGGAGAAAAGGCGATTGTCAGCATTCCGAAAGCGCAGCCGGGTGTGCAGTACACATTAAGGGTGGGAGATACCCATGTGCATTCTGTAACCAGTGCTGGCGGCGATCTCGTTTTCGAAATTCCAGCTAACTATGTGGAGGCTTCAGGAACTCATATTTTTACCGTAACCGCCAAGTCGGTATATACAAACTGCGCTGAGAAGTCAAAAAGCCTGAAGGTGAATGTGAAAGAAATCCCGAAGGCTATTCAGTTGACCAAGCCTGCTTTCTTGAAAGAGCTGGTGAATGGTTCGGATATCGACTTTGCATATGTGTGCGGCGGCAGTAATTTCTCTTTGAGCCTGAATACGGAGCAGGGAACGAAGTACCGTTTATACCAGATTCTGAAAGACGGTTCTGAGACTTCGCTGAACAACGCCTTTGACTTCAACGGAACAGGCAGTGAGAAAGAAATAGCCCTTTTGCCGGATCCTTATCTATCGGAAGAAAACCGCCAGGTAAGAGACGGGCAGGATTACAAGGCTTACCGTTTCCGCATGACGGCCGAGAAAGGCGCCGGATGTGTGGAGGAAAAAGTCTTCGAAGTGCGCGTGCTGCGTTTCGACAATGCCTATACGGTGAAAGGCTTGCCGAACCGGATCTGTGAGGGCGAATCAATGGAAGTGCGAATCCTTGACTCCAAGAAAGGCATGCAATACGCGGCCGTTACCGAGGGTGACCCGGTGGTGAACCTGAGCGACGGTTTGGTGGACGGCAACGGCGGCGAGCTGGTTCTGAGCCTGCAAACCGGAAAGCTGCAGGTGGAGAAAGGACTTTCTGAGAAAGCATTCAACATAAAGATTCAGACCAAATACAAGCCTGAGGCGCTGGGAATGGATCCAGGCGAAAGCTGTCTGTCGACGATTGCCGTCGGCAAGCTGACAGTGTTAAATCAGCCTGAAACCGTGCAGCTAAAGAGCGAGCCGGTTTGTTTCGGGAACTTGGCGAAGGTGAATATAACTGGCGGCTATGATAAAGAAGTGAGTTACAAACTTTACACAAAAAATAAACAAGAGAAAGTTGCTGTTTTTCGCCGTTGGAGCAATAGAGTATTGGCAAAAGTGAAGCCGAGATTTTTGTCGGTTGGAACCAACAGCTTCGAAGTTTGGGGCGTCAGAGAAAACTGTGAGTATCTGGTGGGTGAAGCGGAAGCTTACGTCGTTCAGGGCGCCAATCAGTATGTGGAGGTGGTTTCTGATACTATTTGTAAAGGCGGTACGGCGGAATACGTGATTCGAAATGCAGAGCCGCACCTGAAGTATTGGATCGAGAAAGGAAACACCGTGGTTGCCGGTCCGTTGCAGCTGCCGAAGGGAGAGACCAACCTCAAGCTTTATTTCAAGGGGCCGGAGACCATTGGCTTAAATTACGGTTATTCTGTTTATGCGGGAACTAAAAATTGCGAATACAGAATCAATAATGTACCCCCGCTGATGGTTGTAGATCCGCCGTATGCCAACAAAGTGCATATACAATCAATCCCTGTAGAAGTTTGTTCCAATGAGTCATTCCAGGTAAGTTTAACACATGAACAGCAAGTAGATAACTTCGAATATCTATTATATGATGAGTGGGGGACATTGGTGGCTGATAATCCTATTAAATTAAATCATCATGATGTGACATTTCAGGAAGTAAAAGTGATAAATGGAGGTGCTAATCCTAAGACCGTTCAGTATGTAGTCAAGGTAAAGCGGAAAGAGGTGGGAGAAAGCTGTGCAGTGGAAATACCTACAGGCAAGTTTCTTATAAGCCCGTCGCCGAAGTTTCCAAATGGTATATGGGGAGGTGCAACAACATGTCGCGGACAAGATGCCGTTGTCCATTTAAAAGGTCTTCGTGAGACTATGGAATATACGCTTACTGATAAGGACGGGAATGTGCTTGATTATGTACATAGTGTGGAAGGAGATTATGATGCGACAATTAAATGGGCCGATGTGGCAAAGGATGCAAACAATTTCAGGCTTGAAACAAGAAAGTACTGTGCGAAGAGTAAAAATTTGGTAAAGAATGGTGATTTTGAGCGCGGCACATTAGGAATTACTTCTAAGTATCGTTACAGAGTAAATATACCTTATAGAAGGGATGAGCTTTGGAGAGAAGGAAAGTATTCGATTGTTGACGATCCAAATAAAGTGCATAAGAATTTCAAGCATTGTAGTTCTTACAGGCCAGAGAGTCCGAATATGATGGTGGTTAATGGATCTCCAGTGGACGAGCAAACGGTTTGGAGCCAGGTAGTCAAAGTGGAAGCGGGACAGTATTATGTATTCAAGGCTTATTTTGCTTCAGTGGAGGTTGCTAACCCGGCGAAGTTGAAGTTTTCTATTAAAGGGCATGTTTTGGATAAGCCTATTAACCTTACAAAGGAGACTTGTCGATGGGATTATGAATATGTTGTTTGGAGAGCGGAAAAATCAGAATACGTTGAGATTGAAATTGTAAACAAAAATCTTGAAGGTAACGGCAATGATTTTGCCATTGATGACATTTTCTTTGGGCGTCATTGTGGCAATACCTGTGTTGAAGTAATGGATAACCTTTCGGTGGGCATTATTGACGTTCCCAACACCGGCATACCGGTAGCGGGCGGCGCGGCCTGTCAGGGCAACGGTATTGCTTCGGTGAAGCTGGATTTGAGCGGACTGAGCATTGCTGAGCAGGAAAAATTCAAGCCGTTTGAGTATATCGTTTATCCGGAGGGAGGATCGCCGGAAGATGACGGCATCACGGCTGCGTCTGTTTGGTCAGGCAATGAAGTGGAGCTCAGCGTGCCGGTGGGCTCGCTGCCGCAGGGCAAGCACCGCTTCAAAATCAAAACCGCTTACGAAAAATGCGATTTCGTTTTCGACAATGCGGCCGTTATCGAAGTGCTGAAGCCGATTGATTTGCAGCCGGTCTATACCGCCGAGGTTTGCGCCGACAGGCCGGCCACCGTAAAAGTGCAGCGGAAAAACCGGGTTGCCTACAAGCTGGTGAGCAGACAAAATGGAAAAGAGATTGTCGCTGCTGAATCGGGAGGCAAACTTGTCTATACGATTAGCCAGGAATACCTGCAGGCTTCTTCGGCGCCGGCCTTTGATCTGATCGCTGATTATCCGGAAGCAAAAGACGGCTGTAAAGTGACTAAAGAGATCATTTTCCGTCCGGTCAAGGTGCCGGCTGTTGGCGCAGCCGTCCAGCCTGGAAAGGCCTGCTGGGGACAGCCGACGAGCGTGCGTGTAGAAAACGGACATCCCGGTGTGGAGTATTACCTGACCAATGCGAAAGGGAAAGTGGTATCGGATACCGTTGCTGCTGCAGTAAATGGAGATCCTGTAACGCTGACGGTGTCGGGAGATGCTATGAAGTTCGGCGCAGGCGAGACGCAAGGAAACTTTGAGCTGCATGCCCGAAGCGCTTCGATTCACAGCTGCGGCGAGTCGGTGAAACCTTTTGTTTTGGGAATAATCAAAAAACCGAACACCAGCTTGTCTGTGGGAGATATTTATGCCTGTATGGGAGGAGAAGCCGCTGCGACGGTGAATAATCCTGAAGAAGGGCAGTGGTACGTTCTGAAAGACCACGAGGGCAATGAGCTGGCAAAAAAACGGGCAGACAACACCTCGCCGCTGGAACTGAGCTTTATGGTGGAGGCTTCGCCGAAGCAGCCGAATCGGCCGTTCGCCTCGGGCGGCGACTACGAGCTGCGTCTGGAAGCGGGCGCAAAAGACGAGCTGGCATGCCGCTTCCCGGCCGACAAACAGCCGGTGTTGCACATCAGCGTGGATACGATTGTTCCGGATGAGGTTGTGGTGACCAACGAGCTCTGCAAGAACGGGCCGAATCCATACAATGAACCGTTTAAGGTGACTTACAAAGGCTTGCCGAAAGGATTCAGCTATGCACTGACTTCTTCGAAGTTTGAAAATATTGATGCTGCGGAATACGGCTGGATAGTGGACACCCTCACCGTAAAAATTCCGATAGAGAAATTTGAGGAAGGCAGTGAGCATAACTTTATACTGAAGGCGACTCCGGACAATACGACAGGCTGCGAAATTCAGCTGGCTCCGGTGAATTTTATAGTGCTTCCGACTCCTGAAATTCCGGAAGTAATTGCGCCGAAGGTTTGCCGTGACGAGACGGGAAGGCTGATCATAAAAGCGTCCAATCCTGAATATCGTTACAGCTTTATCAGAGACTCCGCTGCGGGTTCTCCGTGGTCCAAAGACGGAAACGGCGGCGACTTGACTGTCGAAGTTGATAAAGTTACATTTCCTGCGCAGAAGTATCGACTGGAGGTGGAGAATATTCAAACCTATTGTAAAGCAAGAACAGAATATCGCTATGTTATACAGTCGTTTGAAAACCCTATGCTTGGGCAACCGGCTTTTGCTTTGAATCCGGTTAAGGTTTGCGAAGGAGCTGATGCTTCCGTAGTGCTTTGGAATGTTGAGAAAGGATTCGAATACCGTCTGAAGACTGATGCGGGAGAAATCCTGACAGGTCCGCTGTCGGGTGCGGCAGGTGCAGAGCTGACATTTACCGTTTCAGCTGATTTAATAGCCAAATACATGGGCACTGGCACGTACAGACTGCTTGCGGAAGTGGGCGCTTCGGGTTCGAAGGACTGCTGGAAGACGATCAGCAGCGAAACGAAGCTGGAGGTTGTGGCCAAGCCCGATGCCAGTGTTGTTTTCAGACCGGCGCAGACCTGCTTAGGATCAGGTGCCGTGATTGAAATAGACAAACTGCAGCGGGGAGTGGAGTATACATTGCTCCATGGCAGCGAGCAGCTGGTTTACGCCGGAGGTTTCTCGGTGCCGGATAACTGGCTGCCGGAAGCGGGAAAAGCTTATGAGTTTGAAGTAAAAGCCCGGTTTACCGATCCGAAAATCCAGGGAGCCTGCGAAACGAAGTTGACCAGCAAAGCCGCTGTGACGGTCAATCCGCTGCCTGATGATATTGAATTCAAGGACCTGACCGCTTGCGCAAATCAGGAAAAAACGCTGGAGCTGTCGGTTTATCAGGACAAGGCAGATTATTATCTGCTGGTTGGAAGTGCTAATCTGAAGAAAATTGAAAACCGGAAAATCACGCTGAGTGCAGCACAGGTGAACAGCGGAGCTTTCAAAGTAAAAGCAGTGACTGCTTCGGACTGCGAGAAGACTTTTGAATTCAAATTGGCAGTAACGCCGGTGCCGCAGCTTGATCTGCTTATTGGGGCGCCTGAGGCTGTCTGCGAAGGCGAAGATCTTGCCATAACGGTAAAAAAATCACAGCCGGGTATGGCCTATAAAGTCGTGGAGGGCAATAACGAACATGCTGATGGTCTGCATGACCGTGGGTTTCGGTTTCTCCATCGCCGGGGCCACCCTGGTTGGGCAGCACCTCGGGGCGGGCGACTACCAGGGGGCTGAACGCAGCGGCTGGCGCGCACTCGGCTACGCCATTTTGTCCATGGGCGC
>JAKSBZ010000410.1 GCA_022360875.1 Cytophagales bacterium
AGGCGCTTCTGCACTCCTTCGCCGGTACTGACGCCCCCAGCCGAAATTACAGGAATGCTGCAGAAATCCTTCAGCTCCGGCACAAGCTGATCCGCACTTAAAGGACCGGCATGGCCTCCGGCTTCCTTACAAACGGCAATTACAGCATCGGCTCCCAGCGCTTCGACTTTCTTTGCAAAGCCCAAATCCACCACATCGCAAAAAACCTTTATCCCCAGCGGCTTGCACTTTTCGATAACCTCTCTGGGAGATCCCAACGAAGTGATAATAAAATGCGGCTTATGCTTCAAACAAACTGAAAGATGCTCCCTGAGCTTATTGTTCGACTTATTGACAATCAGGTTTACTCCATAAGCTCCCTTGCGGCACTTTTCTTTCAATTCTATCAGCGCATGTTCTAATGCCTGGCCTGTTCGATAATTCAGCGAAGGAACAGCCGCCGCCGCGCCAAAATTGCAGGCCTGCTCCAGCATGGCTGTATTGGACACCAAAAACATAGGAGCAACAATGATCGGATAATCAATGGGCAAGAGCTCCATCAAGCGGGGCTGAAGGATTTTTTTCATTATTTAAAAAGCTACATTTAACAAAATATTGAATGTCCCCGTTCCTTCTTCAGGCACCACCGCAAACTGCCCTCCTATCCCGAACAGAGGCAGAGAACGCAGCAAATTCACATCAAACACCACTTCTCCTCCCACAGAGAACAGATTTTTTTTCAAAGGAACAAAACGATAAAGATTAGCCGATTTATCGTAAGCCAACAAATTTTCCGCCCTACCCAAATCGGTAAAAATCCCCCCGCGAATCCGCTGAAAATTCATTACAGAGCCCAATGCCCAGTCAGGGTAGGCAAACGGCAAGGCATAATATGCAGAAGCCGTGTACAATTTTTGGGAGATTCTATAGCTGTAGCCCCTCGGATACAGCGCAGAACTTGGCAAACTGTAATTTTTGAAACCATTGTACTGATAGCCCCCAGCGAGCTGGAAAGAGTGGTGTTTTGCAAAACCCGGAAAATATCCTCTTATTCTTGTCGTAAAAATCGACGACTTAAAGTCTCCGCCAAAAGGCGTATGCCGGTAATAAGCATACAGACTCTGACCCCAGCGCGGATAGAAATCCCGTTTGGAAGTTTTAAGACTGCGGCTATAAAAAAGCGAATAAATCATTGAGTACAGTTCCCCTTCAAATATTTCATCAGGAAAACCTGCCGGCGCTTTCAAATGGTTTTCATCGGCCCTGGTCCAAGCCCACTGCGTGCGGGCAGTCAGGCTGTTAATGTACCTGCCGTTCTGAAAAACCATCGGGATTCGCAGCCCTGTTCTCAAATTCAACTCATTCCACTCCAGCTTTCGTTCATTCGTAGTTTTGGTTCTTTTTCCGTAGTCCGCCGCCACATCCACAATCGGATAAAGCCCCTGATAGCTCAGCTCGGCAGTCCAACGCCCTGCTCCCTCCAGATAATCCAGCTTATAGCCGCCGCTCAGCGCCATATTGCTCAGCACATCCCGGGACACAAAACCCAACAGCAAACTGCTTTGATCGGCATTGGCCGTGACTCCCCAGCCATAGGGATGAATAAGCCTTGGCAGCTGCCGGTAGCGCTTAGCCGCATATAGCTTCTTAGGCACACTTTGCAAAATGTCCTGCTGTCCCGTCTGCTCAATTGGTATTTTTAAATAATCCAGCGAGCGGACCTTCACCGCTTCCATAGGCGCCCAGCCTGAAGGATTCAGTGCCATGCGCCGAATCTCATTTCCGTTCACATTATATTCGTTGAAATACAGCAATCCGTTTTTCTGATCAATGCTTGGATTATAAGCTCCGTATTTCACGGATGTCACCTGAAACTTTTTTCGGGAGGAAAGCTCCATTGCATAAATGTTGTCGATGCCGCTGATTCCCGAATTATAAAATAAATAATTCGATGTCAGCACCGGATGACCCACGTTTTCATAAGAATACGGCATCAGGATGCTTTCTTCCGACAATTCCAAATCGAATGCAAACACCCCAACCTGGGCATTTTTATGCTTGAGATAAACCAGCTTCCGTCCGTCAGCAGACCAAGCCGGCATGGAAAGAAATGCGTTTTCGGTATTTTGCAGCGTCCGAAGCAATGCACCGGTCCCGGCATTCAATATTACCAAGCGATACTCGTTCTCCAGCGTAGTCTCCACAGCTGCAACGCGAAGGCCGTCCTTAGAAAGCACCGGCGAAGCCAAACGGCCCCTGCGAGTCAGTTTCTTTCGGCGTCCGGTTTCGGTATCAAGTACATACAAATTAGAATACGATTGCTTGCGCCATCTCGGGTCAGGGTTTATCTCAACCCAAACCAGCTTACCGCTTTCCATCGAAAGTTTTCCAGGATCATTCAGCTGTCCGGGCATGTAAACACGCTCCTCCTTACCGTCCCCGTTCAGCCAAACAAACTGCGACGGGTCAGAAAAACCTGACTTGAGCGCCAGCACTTTCCCGTTTGCCGCCGGCTGGGGGTAACGATAGTTTGTATACCCGCTAATTGTCAACGGACTCAACCTGTCGGAAGCTGTTGTCGAAACTGAATCCAGCTGATTGCTCCAAAGCTCCGCCAGCTCATCCCAGGCGCTTGAATAATTCTCCAGGGTGTTTTTACCGGTATACTTCTTAGTCGCAAGCGACCAAGAATAAGGCTTCCAGAACTGGTTCATCGCCTTTCGCTGAATATTCCCCCAAATATTTTTGTCAAACTTCTTTCGTAGATAACCCGTCATATAGAGCCCAGTCACATAATGGTTGGGCACAAAATCCCGAAACGAACCCAGCGCCTGCTTGCTGTACGCAAACACGCCTTTCTCCATAAGATTCGCCTTTAGCCCTGCGCTGAACTGCGGAATGCGCCCCCTTCCGCTGTGAGTTAGCGCCGTCTCGACCAATACGGCGTCTCCTTCCCAAAACCACTCCGGTGTCTGCAAATTAGAAAATGTCGCGGCGCCCTGAGTTCCCAGCAAAACATTCAGCCACTTGGTCTTGCCTTGCAAGATCTGCTCGTTTTGCACGACATGCCTGTACTCATGAACCGCCAGCATGTCCAGCCAGTCATTCGTTCCCAGAAAATTATAGTCCTGCGGAGGCGTAGTAAAAAACTCTGAATGGCGGGGAAATAAAGTAACAAAGCCATTGGAAACCGAAGTCCGGTTCTGAAGCACAACATCCACTTTTCTCGAAAAAACACCTAAAGGAGAAGAAACCGGGCGGTAAATATGCTCCAGAGTATTGATCATCCGCTGGGCCTCCGTCTCCTGTTCCTCAGAATAAATCAGCCGAAAATGCTCGGAATTCAGCTGATACCACTTAACGCCTGCCGGATTGTTCTCCAGCACTACTGACTGCGCATGCCCCGCCTGAATGCAAAACAACGCGCCGCACAACATTCCTAATACCCGATTCTTAATGCCCATAAAAAAATTGTTATTATCGCTTTCCTCCTACCTGCAAAAGACTTTCCGAAAAATCAAACGGCACAAGCGCCTAATCATTCCTAAAAAAGCCGAATAAACATCATCATTTCCGTCACGGAATAAACTCAATACCACATCCTTCTGCCTTTTTTTCTCTGACCATCTGCTGCAGATCTTCTCGGATTGTAGATAACGGGACAATCATTCCGTCTACCATCACCACATCCTTAAATGGGTTTGCTTCCGCCATATGCTGCGTAGAAAATTCAGAGTCATAATATCTCATACGAAACATATCCGTAATCTGCCTGGCTTTGTCAGATACTGTTGAACTTTTTGTTCCAAAACACTCATTAAGCACTTTTTCGGAAACATAAAGTTCAAACGATTGATCAAATAAAAAATTTACAAAACCAATAGCATAAATAACAGTCGCCTCTTAAATCTCAAATCTCCCTTTATTAAAAAGAACTTCACGCTTCCGTCCCATTTTCATAATTAGCTTTTCGGAAAGCTGTCGATAATCCTCATTAAGTCACATGGAGCAAAACACGTCCGCTAATACCAATATTTGTGTTTTTCTGTCTTTATTTTTTACATATCCATTTTCATTCGAAAAAGATGAAAAATGAGGAATAATGACTTCTCAATAAGACATCAAAAGACTCCTGTGCCTAGCCCATCTATGAATCAGTTATTCGATCCCATATAAATGGGCGCTCACGTCGCTTGCTCTCAAATAAGATAAAAACTAACCAGCATGACATGAACCGGCTCATGAAAACCAATTCGCATCAGATAATCTCCTCTCTTTCCAATATCCAGGGTGCGCAACCATGACACTCTCCAGTTCGGCATCAGAAAAACAGGCAACGTTTTCCAAAAATCCCCAGCGATAAAGCGCGGCAAAATCAAGCTCATTTTCAACACTTACACAAGTGTATCCTCTCCAAAGAAAACACACACTCATCCCCCCTTTTTTGACAGTAGTATTCCAGCCGTAATCCGCTGGCGTTCTCTCTCTTTCAAACTCAGACACATAATATAAGAAACAATCGACTGATATGACAGTATTCGCTTTCCTAAGTGCTTCGTACTTTATTATTATTTTCAGTTATGTTTCATAGCCAGCGATTTAGCTAAAAAATTACATGAGCTAAATTACTGGCGGCACTTATATCCATTTACCAAAATCCTCCGGTGCTTTCTTTAAACCCATTTTTATATATAGACAAACCAACAGTTCACCAACCTGAGCTGCATCAAACAACGTCATAATACAATTTACCCATTTACTCAATAAGGTTTCGCCGATCATTATTTATGGAAATAATCAAAAAACAACTCTTTAAAAAAGCCTTTATACATCCTGGTTTTTTCATTAATTGACTATGCTTCACAAACATCCATACACATAAAAACATGCAGTTATTTTTATTTCTCAACCTGTCCCTGTATTTTACAACACAGCACAAATCTTACAGCACAAAACACTCTAAAAAAAATCATGTTTAATGCAGTTTTTTAAAACTGCTAACTATCATCATTATGAAATATCTATTCATTATTCTCCTGTTTCTTTCATGTTTCGGCTGTTCAAAAGATGATCATACTGAAGAAGCTGTCCCGCGAGGCGGAACAACTCAAAACACATATCCCTGGCTGAAAATAGAAAACGGGCACCTAGGAACTGTGAACGTCAGCAGCCCTTCAACTACCCAAGAAAAAAAAGACGTCACCTTTTCCATTACAGGAAAAAACTCAAACACCAATTGGCTGGTGGTTTTCAATAACGAAGAACAAAACTACAATTTCACCGGCCGTCTTAATATAGAAACCAACAGAGATAAGGTAAAGGTGATTTTTGTCGAAGGGCCTATCGACATCAAGATTCCAAACACCAATATCTACTATAGGTATAATTTTGAGTGGAACAGCAACGCTTTAACAAAAGCACAAGTCGTGAATTCCTGCAGGTTAGCAAAGGAATTGATGAAGAACAGCAAGGCTGAGGAGTTAGTGTCAATTTTTGAGAGCTCACAAATCCATTGTTTTGCCGACAGCAACAGCAATATAGGCGGTTTGGCAATAAGCAAAAACAAAATTAAAATCAATGTTTCCACCAATATCGTTGCCGGTGGATTGCTAGCCTCTACCGTCATTCACGAATTCGGGCATCTTTATGATTTCCGGAACTCTGGAATTCAAACCAAGAAAAACCAGCTGTACAGCAAAGCATCCTGGCAAAACCCCCATGGCTACTACAATACCAACTCATCGGAGATGTTTGCCTGTTCCATAGCCGCCTATGTCATTCCGAATAAAAACGACAATTTAGGCTCGTTCGGCATTTATGACGAAGCGTATTATAAGAATACCATTAAGCCTTGGCTGGACACTTTGTTTCAATAATTCATATTTATCTGCGCTTTGAGCAACATTTCAAAGGAGCACACTCAAAGCAATTCTGATGTATTGAAAAAAAAGCTCATGCCCAGCATGTTATCGCTGGGCATGAGCTCAAATAAGAAATTTCTATTTCAAGCGTTCAAGAACCATTTTGCCAAAACATAAATTTCAAAAGCTTAAGACAAAGACCCTGAACAACCGGGTGTATCACTTTATTCCATTCCCCACTCTTCGAGCACTGAAATGGCATGATAAGCGGTCAGATCATACTGCACAGGCACAACGGAAACATAATTGTTTTCAATCGCCCACTCATCATTGTCAGTACCTTTATCAAAGTTGCGAAAAGTTCCCGACATCCAGTAATACGACTTTCCAAGCGGATCCTGACGTTCTTCAAATTCCTCTTCCCACTTGGCATGCGCCTGCCGACACACTTTAATTCCTTTTATCGGTTCATCTGAAATTTTCGGGAAATTCACGTTCAAAGTCAAATGCTTGGGCAAACCGTTAGCCAGCACGCCTCGCACGATCTTCGCCACCCAAGGCCGCACATGCGAAAAGTCAGCATTGGCAGAATAGTCGCAAAGCGAAAGCCCCACAGCCGGGACACCCTCGATAGACGCTTCGATAGCCGCTGACATGGTCCCGGAGTACAGCACGCTGATTGACGAGTTGGTGCCGTGGTTTATCCCGCTGAGCACAATGTCCGGAATTCGGTCCTTAAGCGCCACCTGTTTAGAAATCTTCACGCAGTCCGCCGGGGTTCCCGAACATTCGTAAGCCTCTGCCCCGTCAAAAAGCACTTCGTTTTTATGCAACCGCAGCGGCTCGCCAATCGTAATTGCATGGCCCATACCCGATTGCGGACTGTTGGGAGCAACTACTGCCACTTCGCCAATTTTACACATCTCCTCTACCAACACCCTGATACCTTTGGAGGTGATTCCGTCATCATTCGTGATCAGAATCAAAGGTTTTTCTTTATTATTCTTCATCAAAAAATTATCTTCTCACACTCATCCCCATAAGCTCGTTATAATGCGAAACAATGCGGATAAGATCTTCCTGTTTGCTTAATTTAAGTTTGTTTTGTTTTATATATCGCTTTATAGCCGAAGAGTGCTTTCGCATAACCCTTAGCAGGTCCTTTTTCCTGAGTCTAAAAGGCTTAATTGTTCCATCCATATCCAGGAAAAAGTAATCAAACGCCAACCGCTTGGTCGTCTCTATTCGGTAGGGCGCCGTCCCGTACTGGTAATAAGAGTTGCGGACAATCTGATCCTCAACAATCGCCTCGCGCGAAAGCAGCGTCAGCGGTCCCTCATAAAGCACTTCGAAAAGTATAGGCACTTTATAATTGGGCTTCACATAATATGGCAAGGAAAAAAATTCCCGGAAACTGTCCGAAGTGATGTCGTGGATATTGAAAAACAGAATTTTTCGGGAATTGTAGCTGAACACATTGCCCTTGAATTTTAGCAATACCGTTTCTGTCTTAAAATCGTATTTTAACTGTGCATTAAGGGTATCTCCTTCCATCAAAACCAGCTGCCCTGGATGCCAAACTTCCGAAGGAAATATTTTTTGAGATCTCTTCTGTGCCTGCGCCTGCAAAGTGAAAAAACAGGCAACAAACAAAAGGACAAAATATCGTTTCATGTACATGACTGATTGGCGTTCTATAAGGTAAGTTACAAAAAAAGCGTCCTCATCAAAAAAGAACGCTTTAATTATAAAATCTTATATAGATTTTTTGCCAAGAATCTGATGATCCATTTTGTCCCGCTTCGTTTTCAGGTACGCTTCGTTATGAACATTCGGCGAAATTTCGATCGGAATATTTTCAATGATTTCAAGACCGTAGCCCATCAGCCCTACACGTTTCTTAGGGTTGTTGGTGATAAGCTTGATTTTGGTAATTCCCAAATCCCTGAGAATCTGAGCACCTACACCGTAATCACGCTGATCCATCTCAAAACCAAGTTCAAGGTTAGCCTCCACTGTATCCAAACCGTTTTCCTGCAGCTTATACGCTTTCAGCTTATTCAGCAAACCGATTCCGCGGCCTTCCTGGTTCATGTACAGAATCACGCCCTTTCCGGCTTCGTTCACCATACGCATAGCCTCGTGCAGCTGATCGCCGCAGTCGCAGCGGCAGGATCCAAAGATATCGCCCGTCATGCACGATGAATGCACACGAACCAGCACTTTCTCGTTAGGTTCCCAAGTTCCCTTTACCAGCGCAAGATGCTCTTCCCTCGTTTCTTTATGTCGAAAAGCAATCAGATCAAAATCACCGTAGGCTGTCGGCATTTTCACTCGCACTTCGCGGCTGATCGGATTTTCATGGCGCAGTCTAAACTCAATCAAGTCTTTGATAGACACAAGCTTCAAGTTAAAACGCTCGGCCACCTTCTTCAGCTGCGGCAAGCGGGCCATGGTGCCGTCTTCGTTCAGAATTTCCACCAGAACGCCTGCTGGCCGAAAACCCGCCAAACGCGCCAGGTCGACTGTAGCTTCGGTGTGGCCTGCGCGGCGCAGCACGCCACCGTTGCGGGCTTTAAGCGGAAAAATATGCCCCGGACGCCCAAGCACTTTCGGGTCCGTTTCAGGATTAACAATAGCTTGAATTGTCTTGGCTCTGTCAGACGCCGAAATACCTGTTGTACAACCGAATCCATTGAGATCCACGGAAACTGTGAATGCTGTCTCAAAAGCCGCGGTGTTTTTTCCCACCATCATCTCCAGTCCCAGCTCCTCACAACGGGTTTCAGTAATCGGCGCACAAATAAGGCCTCTTCCGTGCATCGCCATAAAATTGATAATCTCGGGAGTAATCGCTTCTGCAGCGCACACAAAATCACCCTCGTTCTCTCGGTCCTCATCGTCAACCACGATAATAACCTCACCATTTTTCAGGGCTTCCAAAGCCTCTTCAATCGAATCGAGTCTAATCTCTTCTTTCATGGATATATTTTTTTACCCAACCTCACCAACAGGAAGCAGCGGGTGTCAGGATTACGATAATATTCTCAGCACTTTGTGCTTTTTAATAATTCAAAGCAAAGAAAAAGCATCCCCTCTCCAGCTGTTTTCAATAGCAAAATTAAGCACTTCGCGTTAATAATTAATTTCTTTAGTGATTATTTATCAACGATTAAGCTTGAATAACTGCCTGATTGATTTAGAAAGTTTCTTAAATCAATATTTCATGAATCAAACGAAAATACGCCTAAATCTTGCGTAGAATCATTCAATAAATATATTTGTTTTAACGATTCAATACCACACCAAGCATTTTAGCAATTTCATTCTCTGCTTCTTTTAAACCTTTTATTACCCGCAATAGATTCATCAGCTCATCGGAATCTTGCTCAGATTTAAGTTTTTCTGTACTCAATGCCACGAGCTTGTTAAGCATCCTCAGCTTAAGCCGCAGCACCCCCGTAAATGCTGAATCCCGCAATATATCTGGCTCCTGTTTCACATATATCTGGTGTTTTTCCAGCCAATTCGGACTCAATTCAAAGCGCTGTGTCATCAAATCAATAATCACAGTACGTTGCTCTTCGGTGGCTCTATCCAGGTAAGACTGCGCAGTCAAATTTTCCTCTGAGCCAATCAGCTGCTTAACCATCTCTAGAATTCCGCGGTAAACGGGTGTCTGAAATTCAACTTCTTCGAGCTCAGAAAGCAAGTAATCATGGAGTTTGTACTCTTCATCCAAATCTGTGAGCCCAAAATTCAGCAGCAGTCGCAAGCTTTCCTTTTCCTGCAAAGCCAGCATTTGGTCAAACGAAGTTCCTTTTGTTGTCTGAGCAGGGACCCGAGATTCCGAACTCTTTGCAGCGGGAACTGCTTGCTGAGGCCTTGGCTGCGCCTTCGGAGGAATTCCTTTTCGGGCTTGTTCATAGAGGCCGCGGTTTAGCTCTGCAATAAGAATCGACTCTTCGATCTTCAGCAAAGAGCTGCATTCTTTCACATAGACAGTCCGCTTGATCTCGTCAGGAATTTTGACTATGGAAGCAACAATATCCTTAATCGT
Organism: Cytophagales bacterium; assembly: GCA_022360875.1. Classification (GTDB taxonomy): domain Bacteria; phylum Bacteroidota; class Bacteroidia; order Cytophagales; family Cyclobacteriaceae; genus JAKSBZ01. The sequence goes on from JAKSBZ010000410.1 coordinate 9,901, forward strand.
CTCTGCCTTCTTGACCGGATCCTGAGTTCCCTGATTTGCATACAAACCCGCCTTGAAAGCAATAAAATCCTGTGACTTTTCTTCGAGATATTTCTGAAATGCAGCTTTGCCGATTTTCCGGGAATAACTGTCAGGGTCTTCCCCTTCCGGAAACACTACTGCCTTTACATTCATTCCTCCCTCGAGAATCATGTCAATTCCCCGCAAAGATGCTTTTATTCCGGCCGAGTCTCCGTCGAACAGCACCGTTACATTTTTGGTGAATCTGCTGATCAGACGAATCTGGTCATCGGTCAATGAAGTTCCCGAAGAAGCCACAACATTCTCTACGTCGGCCAAGTGCATCGAAATCACATCGGTATAGCCTTCCACCAGATAGCAGTTGTCCTCCTGCCGAATCCGCTGCTTAGCCTGGTGAATACCATAGAGCACCTTGCTCTTGTGATAAACTTCTGTTTCGGGAGAGTTTAGATACTTAGGCGTTTTCTTGTCTTTAGACAATGTGCGGGCACCAAAGGCGATCGTTTTGCCAGACAGTGAGTGAATGGGAAAGATCACCCGGCTGCGGAAACGGTCAAACTTTTTCCTCCCGCCGTCCTTAACAATGAGCAAACCGGCTTTTTCCAGCATCTCGTCACTATAGCCTTTTACACGGGCATCAATTGCAAATTTGTCCCACTGGTCATAGGCATACCCCAACTGAAACTTCTCGATAATCTCCTGGGTGAATCCCCTCTCTTTGAAGTAACTCAACCCAATTGACTTTCCTTCAGCCGACGTCCAAAGCGCATTTTGATAATACTCTTTGGCAAAATTCAACACAATCAGCAGACTGTCTTTTTCTTTCTGCAAGGCAAGAGATTCATCCGACTGCTTATTCTCTTCTACCGGAATTCCGTATTTCGCCGCCAGATACCGAACAGCCTCTGCATAATTGAGCCCTTCAATATCCATTACAAACTGCATCGCATCCCCTGAGGCTCCGCAGCCGAAACACTTGTAAATTCCCTTGTTTGGCGCTACAGAAAAAGACGGCGTTTTTTCGTAATGAAAAGGACAGCAAGCCCACAAATTGTTTCCTTTCCGTTTCAAGGTCACAAAATCGGAAACCACCTCCTCAATTTCCACCCGATCCTTTACACTCTGTATGGTATATTGACTAATGCTCAAAATCTATTGGTTGTATTTTTTAAAATCTTTACAAAGATACACACAAAAAACAGCTCTTGCCTGAAACACAAAGAATTTTGGTCTTTGCATGTGTTTTTTTAACGCTGTCCTGATGGAAGCGTATTCTTGATTTATATTTTCAGGATTTTTTTAACGAAAAACAATTTCTATCCTTTACATAAGCACATAAATGCCTCTCTGCACCGGTTTCTCCTCCTGCCCCCCAGAGATTCCCCGCAATATTTTTAGGCATTTCCCCTAAGTTGTTCTATTTTAGGATCAAAGGTTTTTATGTTGCAAAAAAAGGAATTTGACATGAAGTTGGCCGCGATAGATGTTGGATCAAATGCCGCCCGGATCCAGATCAGCAAAGTTGTTCCCAAAGCGAACGGACACTGCGAATACAAAAAAATTGAATATATCCGTTTCCCTCTGCAGCTCGGAAAAGATGTTTTCAGAACTGGTATAATAGAAAAAAAGAAAAAAGAGCAGTTCCTTAAACTCATGCGCGTATTTCAGCTTATGATCGATCTGCACGAAGTGCAGGCATACTGCGCTTATGCTACTTCGGCGATGCGGGAAGCAGAAAACGGCAAAGAAATAGTGGGCCAAATTGAACAACTTACAGGACTCAACCTTGAAATCATTGACGGTCAAAAGGAAGCGATTATCACTGATTTTGCCTTAAGCCGATTTATCAATGAGGAAACGGTTATTCACATAGACGTTGGAGGAGGAAGCACTGAGCTCAATATTCATTATCAGGGAAACAAAATTCAAAGCAAGTCCTTCGCTGCAGGATCAGTAAGAAAGCTAAATCCAAACGCCCCGGTCTGGGAAGAAATATGCAGCTGGGTCCAAACTCAGTCCATTTACTATCCCTTCACTTACGCGATAGGCACTGGAGGCAACATCAATAAGTTGCATCAGCTAATTCGACTAAAAGACTTATCTTCAGGTGATTATATTAACTACAACCAGATTCAAACTCTCAAAGGCCAGCTGAAAAATATAAGCCTTGCTGAACGGATGGTCCAGTTTAACCTCAACCCCGACCGCGCCGATGTCATTGTGCCTGCTACAGAAATCTATCTGCATGTTATGCAGGCGGCTCGTGTAAACTCCATCCGAGTGCCTAAAGTTGGTCTAAAAGACGGCATGATTAAAATGCTGCACAATAATCTGAGTGTAACTGCCTAGAAAAAAGGATAAAGAATGCAAAAAAACTCTTTATCCCTCTCAAAATGTATTTTTCTGAACCGTGAAACTAGTACAGCTTATTCAGTTTTATAAGACAGCACCATTTCTGTTCTTCGGTTCTGCCTTCTGCCTTCTGAGTTATTATTTGAAGCTATAGGCTTTTGGGATCCATACCCTTCCAATAGAATTCGAAGTGTAGAAATTCCATGCCCATACAAATAATCTTTCACTGATTCCGCTCTCCGGAAAGAAAGTTTCTCATTATACACTTTAGATCCAATATTATCTGTATGCCCCGTAATTAATATTTCAAGATTCATGTTTTTCTTCATGACTGGCAAAACAAACTCAGCCAAATAACTCTCTGCCTTCGGCGTCAGCTTATCACTGTCGAAATTGAATAAAACTGGCGCAAACTCAGGAAGCACCGCAGCCTTCGGAGATTTGGGCTTCGCTGTTTCAGAAGGAACAATTTTGCGCGGTGGTTTTACAATTACCGGTTTCTTCCTAGCCTGAGGTTTTTTTGTGTTAGTACTATAAAGACAAGCAAGCCCTTCTCTTTTTGAAGAAAAAAACGCTTGCTCTTGCTCTCCGTCATAAACAAAATATGCATCAAAGAACTTCGAGTTTACCCGCGAACCTAGATTAACAGGATCCGTCCATTCCTCAAGCGTTTCATCTTTAGGAAAACAAACATAAATATCCATTCCTCCTTGCCCCCCGGGCTTATCGCTCGAAAAAAACAACATCGATTTGTCATTTGTAACATACGGGGTTATCTCTTTGTAAGGAGTGTTCGGACCTTTCAGCTGCTTTGGCTTGGACCAACCCAACCCTCTTTTTTTTGATATATATATATCTTCGGAGGTTTCCCCTTTTTTCAAATATGCAATGAACAACAAATCTCCGTCGGGATGCATATAAAAATTATACAATGAATCCTTTTCAGAAATTGTCGGAATACTTAAATGCCTGGGTCTTGACCAATCTCCCGTCTTTAGATTTCGTATAGCAGCTGAAATACCGTTTTGATGCTTAGCGCTATGCAAATAAGTCCCCAGCAAATAAAGCTTGTCCCCTGTATAACTTACACCAATCACACCATTATTAACCGATGTATTCAAAAAATCAAACGTACTCACACTCTTGGCAATTTGAAAATCTGTATCCAATACCGCCGCCCGAATCGATTCACTCCCCACAATCCATTGGCTTCCGTTCCATTTCGTCGGAACAGAAACATAAAACAGCATATTAAGTGCCTTCGAGTACTGAGGTGCGATAAACGACGAAGGAACACTTTGCCCTGTATTTAATTTCTTAACTTCATAAAACCTTGGAACATTGAACTCCTGCGCTTTCAGCGGAGCTGCGCACCACAATAAAAATGCGCAGAACCAGATTTTGAAAATATCAGAATTTATATTTGATAATAGCTTCATGGCTTCCATGACTGTCAGTTTTTATCGAATTATTTAGCATTCCAAACGAATAACCCAAATGCAGGGAATTGGCAAGTTTTATTCCCAGCATAACCACCCATTGGTCGTCTGCCTGAAAACCGCCCCCTGCATTAATAAAATCATTGTAATAGCAATTAAGGCTGAATTGATAAAAAATTGGCTCAGGAGCTCTGATTTCCATATGTCCGCCGGCCAACAAATAGAAACTTTCATCCAGATTATACTTATAAGAAGCAATAAAAGTGTGATGAAACCTGTAATCGTCCTTGGCGCTATTGTTTGTAGCCAACGCACGTGCAGGCTGGTTGCTCAGTGAGTAACCAAATTTGATATTCGAATCAAAAACCATTACACCGGCTCCGTATTCCCACACCCCGCGTCCTTCAAACCGGCGGACATACTGCTGATAAGTGGGATCATTTGGATCCAATAAAGTACTGGCCCTTGCCGTTACCAGCCGTACGGAAATAATACCTGTCCTCGCACCAAAAGCCACTCTCCACCTTTCCCCGTATGGAATAGACAAACTCACCTTCATCTGAGAATTGATAAAGCGGAAGGCTCCGGACTCAGCATAATCAATGAAACCTCCAAGAGAAACCACATTCCGCTCAGGTTTCAGAGTGCTCTTTACCTTAAGATTCTCATGAGGAACACCTATAGGCATGCTGCCAACGTTATAGTCTTTGGGCATTTCATCATTCAGATTTCCATATACCATCAAGTAATAGTTCTCAGGCGCATGGCCAAAACCTGCCCACTGTTTTTTACCTCCTACAGCCAAATTCAAACCGTAATCCAATGAAAGAGCAGCCGGGTTGAAAAGATACATATTTGTCGCAAACTGTGAGTATTGCTCAAGAGCCTGTCCCCACCCCGCATGAAAGGCCAAGATCAGAAGCAGTCCTATTATTCCCTTCTTCATCTTTATCTGATTATCGTGATTATTCCTGTTAAATTTGTATTGCGGTCGTCATTCAGCTCCAGCACCCAATAGTAGCTTTTGCTAACCAGCTTTTTGCCCCTGTTGGTTCCGTCCCACAAATTGGTATATCCCGCATTGGACTCAAACAGAATGTCACCCAGCTCATTGTAGATCCTCATGCGTGCCTCAGGATAGACATTTACTCCTTTTACTTCAAAGAAGTCATTAATCCCGTCACCATTCGGTGTAAATACATCCGGAATTTCCAATTCCTCAATAACCACTACCTTCACCATAGCTTCTTGAGTACAATTTGCAAACCCGTCTCTCCAGGCAAAGAAAACATATTGGGTCGTTTGTGCCGGGCTTGCTATAGGATTTTCGATATTTGGATCGTTCAGGCCAGCTGCAGGAGCCCAACGAAATCGGTTTGCCCCGGTTACTCTTGGCTCAAGCTGTACAGAACTTCCCTGGAAAATAGAATCCACAGGATTAAGGCTTATAGTAATCGCCGGAGGCACCCGAACCTCCATTCTGCAGTAGCCTCTCCTACCTTTGCTGTCCTCCACCGTCCAGTTAACCACCGTTGTTCCAATTGGATAAGTTCCGCTCGCATTGCCTGTCCCATTAAAATCATTGGTCAGGCTGACAACCGGGCAATTGTTTAAAACAGACGGTGCTGGCACAGTCACTTCCTGAGCGCATGCTGTAACATCCGAACACTGAAGAAGCGGAGGCTCTGCATCTCTGACAATGATATTAAACCTGCAGGTGTCAACATCCTGTCCCGCACGCGCTACATAAATCACTTCTGTGGTATCAATCGGGAAAAAGTCTCCAGGACTGTAATTGGATGTTATTGTTCCGCAGGAAACATCCAGAACCGGCGGTATCCAGCTTACAGCCGCCCCGCATTCGCCTGGATCATTGTTAACAGTAATATCCGTTGGACACCCTGACAACACAGAGTTTCCAGTTGGCTTCACCGTGACAGCAGCTCCGCAAGATGCGTTGTTTCCGTAACCGTCTGTCACTGTCAACACTACGTGGTTATTTCCTAATTCATTGCAAGTGAACATTGTTCGGTCCAAAGAATATGTCAAATCCGGACTGCAAAGGTCTGAAGAACCGTTGTTGATCTGCGAAGGCGTAATCGATGCGACTCCGCTGTTGTTAAGATAGACAGTCAAGTCCCGGCATACCGCCTGAGGCGGATTTCTGTCTATTACTGTTAGATTGATCAACAAATTAAACCACAAGCCATTACTGTCTGTCCCTTCCAGTATCACACGGTATTTTCCGACATCCAGCATTGTTCCGGCTGCAGGAAACTGCGTAACATTTGTTACTCCTGGATTCCTGCTGACCAACTGCTGTGCAAAATCAGGCACCGCCTCCTGACAGGTTGTAGGTGAAACATTAACTGTTATTTCAGAAGGGAAATCAATATCGCTGCGATTCAGGCGAATATTCGTCACGCACCTGCCCTCATTCCCTGACTGGTCTATAGCGACCAGATATACTGGGTTGTCTCCGTGATTAATCGGTGTTCTGAATGCCGGAATCTGCAGCATCTCCTGTACCGAACAGTTTTCGATCACGTCTTCCGGCCTTAACTGATCAATAAGATTGTAGATATAATTGATGCTGTCAACTCCCACGATTAACTCCACATCCGGCGGACAAGTTATCCTTGGTTTTATCGAATCAATGATTGCGACTTCAGCACTGGCCCGGGCAACTTTTCCCGACTCATCCCGAACGGTAAGAATTGCTTGGTGCTCACCAATGTCATCGCACCGAAAAATATTCCTATCTACCGATAATTCCACTCTGCCTCCGCAGTTATCGTGTGAATTGTTATCAATAGTATACGGTTCCAACAGTGCTCCCCCTGTCGAATCCAGGTACAAATCAACATCTCTAGTTACAGCTATCGGTGAAATTGTATCCATTACCGTCACAATTGCATCGCATGCCGCCGTAACACCCCACTGATTTTCTACTGTCAGCACAACAGGATTCGCTCCCAAATCGGCACAATGGTACAGCTCTTTATTCACTCTAAAGCTTAGCTGATCCGGTGTGCCGCATGGATTCATAGAGCCATTATTCAAACCCAACGGGTCAATATCCGCATGCCCGTTTATATCCAAATAGATCACTGCATTCTGGCAAACCGGATCAGGCTGGGTCACAACCGTAAACGGAACTGTACAGCTGAATCTCTCCACCGTTTCCGCTGTAAGCGTTATTTCATGCCTGCCAACCCCAAGAGAGGTACCCGCAGCCGGAGACTGCGTTACATTAACAAGAACAGAATTCAACCTTCTAAACTCTGACTCCAGATCCGGAACCGTTTTCCGGCAATTCTCATCCGCCATTACCTGAATGGGATCCAAACATGTCACATTAAATCCTGCAGGAGCCAATACGTTAACCTGAATCTCACAACTTGACTGTTTTCCCACAACATCCTCAGCCATAACAGTCACCAAATAAGCTCCCAATCCAACCTGAGTGCCAGCCGCTGGTTCTTGCGTAATCGCACGAATCTTACAATTGTCTCTCGCAAATTTCAAATCAGGAATTTGAAACTGCAATTGCTCATTGGCTCTGAATGTCTTTGTAGTTTCGCAATCCGCAATCACAGGAGGCGCATTGTCTATCACCTGCACTGTAAATGAATAGGTCGCAAATGGTATAAGCTCATTTAAGTTGGCTTCATAGGTTACTTTTGTAATCCCCACTGGAAACTCATCTCCAGGCCTGAAATTGCTCGACACAATCAAATCCTCACATAAACCATTCAGAACAGGTTCTGTCCAAAATACCTGGGCGGAACATTTTCCTTTGTCAGTCTGATTAATTACAATATTCGACGGACCCGACACAAATATCCGGTTCACACGAACGCGATGCACCAAGGAATTTTCACAACTGTTTTGATCCGAAACCAATGTATATCTCACCTGATAGGCTGAATCTGCAACTGCTCCCAAAATACGGCCAGTTGCTGGATCTATTGTTACCCCCGAAGGATTTCCATCCAAACTGAAAATCCCTCCCGGTGTATTGATGTCAGTAGGACCATTCAGCGTGCCTACACAAAAATCCGGAAACTGAAAACCCGCGTCTGCAAGTGGCAGCGACTGAACTGTATAATATGATGTTGCCTCGCACACATTCGTAAGGCTGTAGGAAACCTTGTACTTCCAATCAGGGGTTGCTCCAGAAATTGCACCGGTCACTGGATCTATAATAGCCTTGTCTCCAGGAGACACTGCAAATGAAAATTCACCTCCGAGCATTCCGTAAACCACCGCCGGAAGGGGATTATCCGGACAAAAACGCGGAATCTCAAACCGGGTATCAGGATTACTCAATACAGTCACTGTTTTAGTCAGCGAATTAGGACACTCGCCCTCAGGACTTCCCGCTGTATTGTAGGTTACTCCATAACTAACTCCGGCACTATAGTCCGTAATCTCGCCGGTTGACGGATTAATCACGGCTTGAGTTGTATGAGGTGCTAAGCTGAAGGCGCCCCCGCTTAACAGCACCGAACTAGGTCCACGAGCCACAGTGCCATCGTCAAAACAGAAATCATCAAATTCAAATGACGCGTTGTCCAAAGGCTTAACCATCACCTTCACGACACTGCCGTTAGGGCAGCGTTTGTTTGTCATATAACGTACCTGGTAAGTCGAGCCTTCCACTGGATCAGCAATATGACCAGTAGTTCCATTAATTGTTGCACTTCCCGAAACCGTGCCCACCAAAGAAAACTCGCCTCCAGGGGTTGCAATATTCCTAGCTTGATTCTCAGCCCCAAAACAAAAATCATCAAATTCAAATGAAGCATTGTCAAGACTGTTTATTTCAGCAAGGACACTGTCAATTTCATCACATCCGATTCTGTTTTCAATCCGAAGATAGATGTAACCCGAATCAGCAACCTGTGTATATTGCGAGACAGTAAGACTGTCAGCTGTTTTCTGCTCGGCACCTGATTTCGAAAGATAATAAAATGCCCTTAAAGCTTGACTGCTCTGCACCGTCCCGCTTACATCTATCGTCTGGGGAGAACATGCTGCATCAGGAATATTCAAACTGTACACAGGATTTTCTGTCTCGCTGACAGTCACATTTCCAACGGACGCACACTGATCCGTCGAACGAACTGCGCGAATATAATAATCTCCTCCACCCACAGCCTGAGGATTCGAAACCAAGTCCAAAGCTTCTCCCTGTTCTGCACTTTCTTCACTTAAATAATATGAAAATGTAAGCAAGCTCCTGTTAGGTGTACCTGCTGTTATGTCTTCATCAGTGAGATCTGCACTTGCCCCCTCACAAATCCCCCCCGGATTGTTTATCACTAGCTCAGGATCGTTTACTACGGTCAAAGTGAAAGTCTGAGGCGTCGCAACGCAAGTTCCTTCCTGAATGCTGTTCGTCAAAACATACTGGCCCGGCTGGCTGGCTCCCAAATCAATCTGTCCTTTTCCTGCCGCCACAAAAGACAATCCTGCAGGTTCAGCCGAAATTGTCCCAATCATGCCGATTGAAGGCATAATTATGCCCTCGCTTTTACAGAAACTAGATTTGGAATAAGAAAAAGCTGCGTCTGGAGCATTCGTAACTGACACACGCACAGTATCGGAAACAGCCGGGCAGTTTGCTGTACTTCCTATAGCATAAACCACATCATAATCTCCGGCAGCAACACTGTTTCCGGCTATCAACAACTCGCCGGTTCCCGGATTAACTGAAAGGCCTGCTTGCACAACCGAATATGTTCCACCTGTGGCAGGTGTTCCCGCCGGCTGCGGATTTGCTGTTTCATTGGAACAATAGGTTGAACGGGAATAGGAGAAATTCGGATCCGGAGTATCCTCAAATATCACCCTAACAGTAGCCCTCACCGGCTGACAGCGTGAAGATGAAGGTCTGGCATTCAATGTCAAAGTCGTACCGCCGTTTTGATAGTCCGCAGCGGAAAAATAGTATGTAGTGTTTAATGAGCTTCTGTTCTCAAACGAACCTCCAAAACCTCCTGTCCAATACGGAGAGCTGTTTGTCAAAGTACCCGTCAAACTAACCGATTTTGCGGACTCGCATACTGTTATTGTACTGGAAGGAACTGAAACTGTCGCTGGTCCAAATACACTAATAAACACATTTACTGTATTTGGTGTAGTGCATCCCGGCAAAGGAGACAAAGTCCCTGTTAGTTCAACTGTGCTGCCTGCATCGGAAGGATCCGGAGTATATGTATAATTCAGCGTGCTTTCGTTAGTCAAAGCACCGTTGCCTGTACCAGGCACAATCTGCCATTCAACCGAAGAATAATTCGCCGCCATATTTCCCGTTGGAGTAAACGATCCATCCGAACAAATGCCGGCCCGTTCCGCGTAAACCTTGAAAATTGGACTCTTTACCGATTCCAACTCAAGAGGCTTCACACCCACACATCCCGCAGCATTGACAGCCCGAATATAATAAGTGCCGCTTCCGACATTATTGGACAAAAGCGGATTCGTTCCGTCAATTGCATTCTGCAGGTCTCCATAATATGAAAACGCAAGCCCTGAAGAACTGCCTGCGGTAATCGCCGGATCAGCAATATTTACCTGATCAGTGTCACAAAACGGCGAAGGCTGATTTACCACCAGATTTGGCTGATCAAGTACTGTCACTTGCTCCACACTGCTTGACGGACAGACTCCGTTAGCCGGGTCCTTCGTCCTCTGACTGGTTGAATATTTTACTGAATACTCTGTTCCGGGAACGCCTCCAGTTATTCTCCCCGTATTTGGATCAATAATCGCCTCATCATCCTCACGAACCTGTCCCCTTTGGTCGGCAAAACTGAAAACGCCTCCCGGAGTGGCAATATTGGTAGCCTGATTAAGAGCTGCAGAACAAAAATCATCAAAACTAAATGAAGGATCATCAAGCGGGTGAGCCGTTGCATTAATTTCCGTAATCACATAGCAGCCGTTCCCTGCTGTTGCACGAATAAAATAAATTGTTCCTCCAGGGCTTCCCGGGACATTTGTCGGATCTGCTATCGGATTTGTGCTGTTCTGAGCATCTTGCCGGCTCCCAAAATAACTCAGCGATCCTGTAGGATTGGAAGGATCTTTATAATCAACCACCAAGCTCACTTCCGTAAGGTCAAAGGTTTCAGGAAGGCAAACCGCAGAAGGTTGCTTAAGCAAGGTAACCTCGGGGTCAGGAATAGCCATCACTTCTACATTAAACTGTTTATCGCAACCGTCCTGAACAGCCCCTATAACTAAATACTCTCCCTCGGTCACTTCAACCGTTCCGCTTTGCGGCACCAGCTTCTGACCGGATATTCTGTTGTAATAAGTAAAACTAACGTTTGACAGATCTCCTGAATAATACTGCGATGCCGCTAAATCCACTGCCTGCGTTCCCCGGCAATATGTGATCAACGGCTGAACCGAAATATTCGGAAATCCCTGAACAGTCAGCCTGACTGAATCCTTACTTTCACCGCATCCCGATACCGCTGTTACAGTATTGTAAACCCAATAACTCCCGGGATCGGATTTGGAAAGATCCACTGCACCTGTTGAAGTATTGACCGACAGCCCAGCTGGAGCTGCGCTGAATACCCCAGCGCCTCCACCGTTTTCGAATATAGGATCGAGAATCGGATTGCTGCGAGACATACAAACTTGCGACTCACTATACCGAAAAGCAGTTTCAGGACTTGTTGTGATCTGCATAGGGACAGTGCTTGTAGATCCGCATAATGTATTGCTCACCGTATAGCTCACCTTATAACTCCCCACATCACTTAGTGCCAAGTTAATCAAACCCGTTGAAGCATTTATTACCAATTCTTTTCCCTTAGGACTTGTCGCGCTGAAAACTCCTCCCGATACTGTCGTCATCGGCAGCGGATTATTGCCGCTCTGGCAATAGCTACCAGAAGAATAACTGAAGCCGCTGTTAGGAACATCCTGAACCAAAACAGTCACAACTGCATTATTAGGACAGCGAGAATTCGGCGATGATACAGTGCTGTAGCGCACTTCGTAGGTCGTTCCAGCCACTCCACCAGTAATAAATCCAGTTCTTCTGTCTATTCTGGCCTGGCCAACGGTAATATTATAACTATTTGAAGATCCTCTCTCCCTAATAGTAAATGTCCCGCCTTGAACAGTGCGAGGGCCCAAAGCCGGTTTCCCAACTGTACCCGCACAAAAGTCAGCATATGTAAAATCCACTATATCCTTTGAAAAAATATCCACAGTAATCCCTGCAGGAACCGATGAAGTGCAGCCCGTCAACTCATCCCTCAAAGACATCCAATAGGTTCCCGCCACAGCCACAGCTGACGGATCAGCTACCGCCTGAGTAAGCTCCTGATCCGAAAAGAATAGTTTCGTTAGATTGCTTTGATCTGAAATACTGGATACGTACACAACACTGTTCAAATCAACAGTCCCCCCTATACATGCCGCAGCCGGCTGGCTAGTTATGGATTCTATATCGGGTACAGGCAAACCCAAAACCGTAACCGGAAGCACTTTAAAACAGTCGTTCGAGCGGTTTTCTCCCCGCACAAACCACGAACCCACCTGTACAGCATCATTAGGCACTTGCCCTTCAGTCCCCCCAGCTTCTGCTTGTGCTCGGCTTCCGTAAACCTTGAACTCTATAGTTGCATTCTCTGTCTCAAAATCGTCTACCAGCTGGTTAACGTTGACCGTATTGCCTTCACATGCCTGCACATTGCTTGTCTCAAAATCCGGATCTCCGCTCAATTCCAATGTAAACTCATAGCTGTAACTCTGCCCGCAAGCCGTTACAGCATTGGTAATCGTATATACTTTCTTCTCGGAAGCAAGAATATCCACGATGCCTAAAGAAATGTCGCTCCAAACCAATCCTGAAGGCTCCGATGTTACGCTCCCCCAAGAGCTTCCTTCACTCAGCGATACCGCGGCAGTTGCATCGGCATTACAATAAGATGTCTGAGGAAAACTAAACTCGGCCGAGGTAATGCTCCTTGTTACAGAAACCGTCTGGCTGGCCGTCATCGGTATCCCGCAGTTATTCAGCTGGCTCAGCCGTCTCAGCTGCGATTCGCCTGCTTTGATATAATACAAGCAACCGTCTTCTCCTATTGTCATGCCCGCGACAGTTCCGGAAACCAAATACCTCTCATTTCCTTCGTACCGTTGATATCGCGAGTTGAAGGACATCCGATAAATATATGATTCTCCGCCATACTTCTTCGCGAAATATATTCTATTAGAATTATCCAGTGTTATTTTTCCCCGATCATACCTTACAATTTCTTCCCCGTTGTAGTTTGTCTTGTAGCCAACAGACAGCAGAGTATATCCAAAACTAGAAGAATTTCCCGTAGGGATTCTACTCTCAGCTATATACCGAATTTTGTTTAATGCAATATGATACAGATGACCATCGCTGCTGAATGCCAGTTGCTGAGCATTTAACGACGAACGGCCAACACCATAGAACTGCCATGTATTTATGTCAAAATACCCAACCTTACCTTGAATATTGCTAACATACAGCCGGTTGGCAAAGCGAGAATTGGGTGGTGAAAGCGCGATATAGGTATTTAGATTATAATCTGTTTCCGTGCCTTGTATGCGCACAGGAAGGCCGCTCCTTTTAGTAAGCTGGGCCTGTCCGTTGCTAAAAGCAATCTCGTAAATGCCTCTCTGGGCAGAATTGGAAGAATTGTTGGAAAGAAAAATCCGGCTTGACTGGCTTCCGAATCCAGAGGCTAAATCTCCGTTCTGGATACTCTGAGTCAGATCTCCTGTAAACGAAAACGTGGTTTCCACATCTGGTGAGTTGTACGAATATGTAACCACATAATCCTGGATAACCGCATTGGGAGAAATTGTCAGCTCTCCGGTCTGGCTGTTTATTGACACTCCCTGCCCCGCAGGCTGTATGCTGAATGTCCCGCTGCTTCCCTTCAGAATATTGGCCTCGACACTCTGGGCCGCCAGCGGTTTACAATATGTGTAAGAAGGGTATTCAAAAGCCTGCGCCGCCAGCTTTTGATTAAAGAAAAACACAAAAAGACAACTAACAACAAGGGCAGTCCAAGCTCGTAAGGAATGAAGAAAAGGCTCTAAAAACATGGTTGTACTATTTATTCTCTGAGTACAACCATTCCTTTAATCTTATGTTGATTTTAAATTAAAATTTTAAAAATAAAAATTATATATGTAATGATTTTTATTTTTCACTATCATTTCTCACCATCTTTACAAATAAGATAATATCATTATATTTGCTTTTTATTGTCTTTTACTAAAAAGTATGCATTCAACAGCACTTTAAATATAGCTTCCGGACTGAATAATCTGAGGATCCTTACGATAGCGAAGAATTTTTCCTTCTAAGCCCAAACCACTATACTGCGTTTTTCCATTTTCTACCCTTAAATAAGTGCCTTCCGGCAAGCAGTACACTTCTGACCCCTGATTCTTTTCCAGAAATTCCATCAAACGCTGCAAGCGCGACTCGCCGCCGTGGTTAGGAAGCGTAGCCTCGGTGTAATGGGGATTAATCTGATACGGAACCAGTCCCAAAGCATCAAAAGATTCAGGAAACGAAATCGGCATATCGTTAGTTGTCCCGATGCTGGCTCCAGCCACATTTGACCCGGCACTCCATCCAACATAGGGCACTCCACGGCTTACACATTTCCGGATCTCATCCATCAATTCATTTTCATACAATTGCCTGAGCAGTTCAAAAGTATTGCCTCCGCCAACTAAAATTCCGTCAGCGCTTTCCAGCGCTTTTCGGGGATTTTCAAATGTGTGAATTCCACGAACACTCTTGTCTATCCCTTCCAGCGCGTCGTTTACGCGCTGCGTATATTCATCGTAACTGACAGTTACGCCGGCATACGGAATAAACACCATTTGTCTTCGGTCGCCCGACAGGAATTCCGACAAATCAGAAAGCACCCACTGCAAATACGGAGAACCCGGAAGAGTCGAGTTGCTCAACAATAGAAGATTTTTCATTTATTTATCTGATTAAGGACTTCGTCCTGGTTTATGATTTTTCCCTTGCTTAAAGCTTTAGATATACACATGTTCATTATTATAAAGATACAACCTCTCGGTTTTTCCTTTTTACACAAACTCCGAATAGGTACAGTTTTTTCTTTTCCAATTTTCGAAAAGAAAGAAAATGAGCAGAAAATTGAAAGTATTTATTGTCGAGAAAAACAAGACCGATGCGATGTACCTGAAACTCAGTCTTCAGAAAGTCAAACAAGCTAGTCTGACATTCTTTTCTCAACCTGAAAACGTCCTGGAGCATTTAGCCGAACGGCCGGATATTGTTATCTGCGATTCCATTTGGGAGGAAAACGACAATTTGGATTTTATAAAAAAAATTCGACGAATATCCACGCGCACCCGATTTATCATACACGCCTCTAAACATAATATTAACCTGATCCAGAGCTTTCAGCAAGCCGGAATCTACAAATTCATCGTTAAAACGGAAGAATCCTACCTCCCTCTAAAAGAATCGCTCGAAGAGCTCGCC
Source organism: Cytophagales bacterium (assembly GCA_022360875.1). Lineage (GTDB taxonomy): Bacteria > Bacteroidota > Bacteroidia > Cytophagales > Cyclobacteriaceae > JAKSBZ01. Next base: position 25,258 of record JAKSBZ010000410.1, read on the forward strand.
ATTCTCATCCCCGTTCAGGAGGAACTTCGCCGAAAAGACGCTTGATATCCACGCAGTTAATTCCTCAGCCTGCATCTAAACCGCTGAATTAATTGTTTTCAAAAAACTCCTTCTCCAGCAAAGGCAAGTCATTCATCAGACGGTCCACCTGATCTGCTTTCGTTCCGTCGTAAATTCCCCGGATATGCCTGTTCGGATCAATCAAAATAAAAGCTCCGCTATGAATATAGCCTCCCGGCGCATTCTTGTCTTCTGCCACGCTCACAATATAGCTCGTCTGACCTATCTCGTAAATTGACTCTTTATCCCCGGTCACAAAATTCCACTTCGGCGCTTCCACTCCCAGCCGTTCGGCAAAAGAATGCAGTACTTCTGCCGAGTCGTGTTCCGGATCTATGCTGTGAGACAGAATAAATACATTCGGATTGTCTTTGATTCTCTCGTAAACCCTCAGCATCTGAGTCTTCATCACCGGACAAATCGTCGGACAAGTTGTAAAAAAGAAGTCGGCAATGTAAATTTTACCTGCGTAATCCTTATTAGTCACTTGTTCGCCATTTTGATTAACAAAAGAAAAGTCGGCAATGGACTGATAAACCGTATCCACTACCGCCTTACCGTTCACTGTTTTTTCCTCAGTGTGCCTCCACCCCATAATCGGGAGTTTTTTTTCGTTTAGAACACACGAAACAAAGCACGCGAGCATCAAACCCATAGTTAACAACTTCAAAAATAAGCCTTTGATCTGTTTCATTTATTTTGTAGTTTTTCAACAGCCAAATATGACTTCCATGACAGAATTGTTCACTTAATTTAAATGTTAAAACCAATCATCATTGAAATTTCATCGAAGATCAGTTTTTTCGAACTCACCGTCAATTCTTTCCAGAGTCACACAAAGTCCGGTCTAAATTAAAAGTTTAAAATTGTTTGTTACTCAAAGATAGATGATTTTTCTGAGAATTACTCCCATTACAAATGAGTGGAACGAAATTCGAATAGCCCTTTTTTAGTACTCGTGCAAAAAATAATCAAGTATTTGCTTGCGCAAGATTGCAAACAAATAAACACCAAAAAAATCGCACGAAGTGCTTAACACAAAATAACCAGCTATGGACGCCTCCAGCAAAAAATTCCTTTACAAGTACCTGAACTGCAACTCGCCAACGGGTTTCGAAAAAGCCGGACAGGAAATATGGCTGGAGTACATTCGCCCCTTTGTTGACGAATACATCACTGACACCTACGGCACCGCAGTGGGAATCGTAAACCCCAGCGCCGAATACCGTGTCGTCATCGAAGCCCATGCCGATGAAATTGCCTGGTACGTAAATTATATCAGCGACAAAGGCTACTTGTACGTGATACGCAATGGAGGCAGTGATTATCAGATTGCCCCTTCCATGCGTGTTATTGTCCATTCTTCCTCAGGGAGACGCATACCAGGTGTTTTTGGATGGCCGGCCGTACACGTCCGCGACAAAAAAGAAGAACCCAAGCCTAAGGAAGACACAATAACGGTGGACTGCGGCTGCCAGTCAAGAGACGAAGTTGAAGAGCTTGGAATTCAGATTGGAAACGTGGTTACATTTGACGAATATTTAACCGAGCTCAACCGCGGAAAATTTCTGGTAGGCCGGGCACTGGACAACCGGATTGGCGGATTTATGATAGCTGAAGCCGTCAAGCGAATCAGGGAAAACAACATTCACCTGCCCTACGGTCTTTACGCAACCAATGCTGTTCAGGAAGAAATCGGGCTGAAAGGCGCAGAGATGATCGCCCACAAAATCCGGCCGCATCTGGCTCTAGTCACTGACGTTACGCACGACACACAGTCCCCTTTGTATAACAAAATCAAACAAGGGGACATTTCCCTGGGAAAAGGGCCCGTGCTCATTACTGCTCCGGCAGTTCATAACAATGTACTAAAACTGCTGAAAGAAACCGCCGAAGAAAATAAAATTGGTTACCAGCGAGCAGTTTCTTCCCGGGCCACCGGCACCGACACCGACGCTTTTGCCTATTCCAATTCGGGCGTAGCCTCGGCATTGATCGCTCTCCCTTTGAAATACATGCACACCACCGTGGAAATGGTGAGCCTCCGCGACATCGAAGCACTCATTGAGCTGATTTACCGCACTCTGCTGGAAATAAAACCGGGACAGGATTTTCGCTATATTAAGTGATCCATTGCCGAAAATCTCGATCAGCCCAAAACCATGTACATTTCATTGCATTTGTTCCTAACTCTGCCTTTTCGAAGTTTATCAAGCCTTCCGTAACTTTTCTCACGAACATATTCATAAAACCTCTGTATCTTCGAAAAGAAGATGAAAACAAGCGCTGAAGCGCATATAATATTGTGATAAAAACAACCGCGGATGAAAAAGAAAACACTTGTTGTCGGAGCGTCGGAGAACCCTGACAGATACAGCTACAAAGCCACAAATATGCTGCTTGAGTACGGTCACCCAATCGTGCTTACCGGCATAAAAAAAGGGACGATTAATGGAGAGCCGTTTCATTTAATCAAAGACCGGGAAGAATTTTCAGAGCTCGACACCGTAACGCTGTACGTTTCTCCCAAAAACCAAAAAGACATAATGGATTATCTCATTGGACTTAAACCCAAACGTGTAATCTTCAACCCCGGAACAGAAAATCCTGATTTTTACGAAAAACTTAAAGCACAAAACATCGACTATCAGGAAGCCTGCACACTGGTGCTGCTTCGCTCAAATCAATACTAAAAATTACTGCTCACTATCTCTCCTAAACCACAAAGGGACGAGGTTTTCCCCGTCCCTTTGCTATTGCTAAACAATCGATCTAACCTACTGTCACTTCATTCTTAACAATAGTTTCTGTTCTGTCAGGTCCTACCGAAACAATATTAACCGGCACGCCCACTTCATTTTCGATCAGCTTCACATAATCTTTCAGCTCCTGCGGCATGTCCTCAAAACTCTCAACGCCGGACAGGCTCCTGTTCCAGCCTTTAACTGTTTTGTAAACTGGTTTAATCGGATCCTCGATATCGAACGGCAAACGGTCCACAACGGTTCCGTCATTTAATTCATAGTTAGTACACACCTGAATTTCTTCAAAGATGTTCAGCACATCGGCTTTCATCATGAACAGCTGAGTCACGCCGTTGATCATTACAGCATACTTCAGTGCAGGCAGATCCAGCCATCCGCATCGTCTTGCCCGTCCGGTAGTAGACCCAAACTCATTTCCTTCCGTTTGCATGCGAACGCCTGTGTCGTCGAAAAGTTCTGTAGGAAAAGGACCTGATCCCACTCGGGTACAGTAAGCCTTAAATATCCCGTAAACTTCTCCTATACGAGCAGGAGCCACGCCAAGTCCGGAGCATACTCCCGCCGCAGTTGTGTTGGAGCTAGTCACAAACGGATAAGATCCAAAATCAATGTCCAGCAAAGAGCCCTGAGCTCCCTCTGCCAAAACCGTTTGATCGGCATTCAGCATGTCGTTGATTACGTAAGCGGAATCAACGATTTTGAATTGCTTAACATATTCCACCGCTTCGAAAAACGCTTTATTCAGCGGCGCCAGGTCATACTCAAAATTGTACTGATCGAGTATTGCACAATGCTTGGCTATAAGCGCGTCATATTTTTCTTTAAAATTCGAAGATTTAATATCCCCCAATCGCAATCCCGTGCGGGCAATTTTATCTTGATAAGTCGGACCGATTCCCTTCAGAGTCGAACCAATTTTACGATCGCCTTTTGCCTTTTCGTAAGCGGCGTCCAACAAACGGTGAGTCGGAAGAATAAGCTGTGCTTTTTCGGCAATTTGCAAATTGGCCTTTAGATCCAAATTGAACTGAGCCAAATCTTCCAGTTCCTTTTTAAAAATCACGAGATCCAGCACAACGCCATTCCCGATAATGTTCTGTGTTGAAGCACGGAAAATTCCAGAAGGAATCTGATGCAAAACGTGTTTGATTCCGTCAAACTCAAGCGTATGGCCTGCATTCGGGCCACCCTGAAAGCGCGCCACATTCTCATACTTCGGGGCAAGGTAATCCACAATTTTCCCCTTGCCTTCGTCTCCCCACTGAAGACCCAATAAAATATCCACCTTCATGCTGCTTACAAACTTTTTAGATAGGCTACTGCCTTCTCAACATCCGGTTCAATTACAAAAATGGAGTTGAGTTTCGTTATGATTAATAGTTTCTGTACATTTTCTGAGGGCTCCACCAGCACTACATCTCCGCCAATGTTCCTGAATTTTGTAAGAATTGTCATCAGCACGCCCAGGCCGTTGCTGTTCATATAACGAACCGCCGGCATATTAATAACTGCATACTGAATTCCATCGTTAACATAGTCGTTGAGCTTGTCCATCAAGGTCAGTCCTGAATCTTGCCCAATCAGGTCTCCTTCAAGAGTGAGGATCAGCACCTTGTCTTTTATTTCTCCGGAAAATTTCATGATTGATGATATTGCTTATTTCTTTTGACATTCCGAACAGATGCCGTACATGTTCAGCGAGTGATGTTCCACTTTAAAATCCATTAGCTCCGCCACCATGGTCTGGATCTGATACACGCGCGGATCACAAAACTCGATTACTTTATGGCACTCGGTGCAGATCAAATGATCGTGCTGCTTAAACCCAAACGATTTCTCGTACTGTGCCAGATTCCGGCCAAACTGATGGCGGCTCACCAAGTCGCACTCCACCAACAAGTCCAGTGTATTGTAAACTGTTGCACGACTTACCCGGTAGTTTTTGTTTTTCATGCTGATATAAAGAGACTCTACATCAAAATGTCCTTCACGAGAATAGATTTCTTCCAAAATGGCATACCTTTCCGGCGTTTTACGCAGTCCTTTGTTTTCCAGATAGGCCATGAAAATCTTCTTAACTCGCTCTTGTACAGGTAATTCGTTTTCTACCGCCATGATTTTTTTGTTAACTTCAACAAATATAATTTATTGAAAGATGAAAAGTGAAGATATCATTAAATAATTTTCATCTCTCTATACATGTCTTTTTTGATTATTTTTAGTGAAAAAAATTACACAAAAAAAATTTAAACTTAATTTTATAAACAACGAAAACTGCAATACTTAGATCCTGTTAACCCCGTTTTTTCACCCCTCTCCGCTCTCAATCCGGATAACGCTTAGAATTCCGTTAACTTTCTCCAATGCGTGAATCAGCTGCTCCAAATGCTCTGAATCCAGAATATAGAGCTGGATTGTTCCTTCGAACACACCTCCCTCGCTGCTGATGCTCATCGACCGCATGTTTACATTCAGCTCTTCGGAAATAAGACGTGTAATGTCATTAACCAGCCCTTTTCTGTCAGTGCCAAAAATCTTAAGCCCAGCGACAAAAGACTCGTCCTTCTGAGAAACCCACCGGGCCTTAATAACCCGGTGCCCGTGGTTGGACATCAGCTCAACAGCATTCGGACAGGACGTTCGGTGAATTTTTATTCCTTCGCTTACAGTCACGAAACCAAACACATCGTCGCCCGGAATAGGCTGGCAACATTTCGCATAGGTGTAATCAATTACATCCATATCCTCGCCTATCAGCAGCTCGTCGCGCAATTCTCCTTTCGCCTTAGAAATTTCTTTGCTGAAAGTACTGGAATCCACGGCTTTCCCAGCCCGCTTTTTCCTGAGCTGTTCTTTCTTCTCCTCGAATTTTTTTATTTCCGAAGGATTGATTTTTCCGGCAGCAATCTTCGAAAGAAAATCAAGCTGCGACTTCTCGTTAAAATAGTCCCTGAGCTGATGCCAAGTGTCTGAGGTAACGTTCACCTTCATCTGCTTAAGCTTGCGCAAAACGATTTCTTTTCCTTCAGCCGCGCGCTTTTTCTTTTCTTCCTGCAGAGAATCCTTAATCCGCGAGCGCGCTTTGGAAGTCACCACCAGCTTGAGCCAATCCTCGTTCGGCTTTTGCTTAGCCGAGGTAATTATTTCGATTTGGTCGCCGTTCTTCAGCTTATAGTGCAGCGGCACAAGTTTCTGATTAACTTTAGCCCCGATACAGGTTGCTCCGACCTGGCTATGGATATCAAAAGCGAAATCAAGAATCGTCGAATCGAACGGAAGAATCTTCAAGTCTCCCTTGGGAGTGAAAACAAAGACTTCTTTATGAAAAAGGTTGGACTTGAACTCGTCAACAAATTCAATCGCATCGGTGTCGTTTTGCTCAAGCATCTCACGGACTTTAGAAATCCAAAGACCAAGTCCGGTATTTTCATCGCCTTCACCGCCTTTATACTTCCAATGCGCCGCATAACCCTTTTCTGCGATCTCATCCATTCGCTCAGTCCGGATCTGCACCTCCACCCATTTCCCCGAATTGCTCATCACGGTAGTATGCAATGATTCGTATCCGTTGTGTTTCGGCGTGCTCACCCAGTCCCTAAGGCGGTCAGGATTCGGCGTGTAGTTATCGGTCACAATCGAATAAACCTGCCAGCAGGCTGCCTTCTCCCTGTCAAGTTCCACCCCGTTTATGATAATGCGAATGGCAAACAAATCATACACTTTCTCAAAAGGAATGTTCTGCTTTACCATTTTCCTCCAGATCGAATGAATAGATTTCGGCCTGCCCTTTATTTCACAGTCAAAACCAGAAGCCTTAATCGCCCGCTGTATCGGCTTGATAAAACTCTTGATAAACACAGCACGGGAAGCCTTGGTCTCATTTATCTTGCGCGCAATTTCCCGGTAAGTCTTCTCATTGGAATACTTCAAGTGCAAATCCTCCAGCTCCGACTTTATTGCATAAAGTCCCAGCCGGTGAGCCAAGGGGGCATACAAATAAATTGTTTCCGAAGCGATTTTCAGCTGTTTATGCCTTGGCATGCTCTCCAGCGTGCGCATGTTGTGCAGCCGGTCGGCCAGCTTTATTAATATCACCCTCACGTCATCCGATAGCGTCAGCAGCATTTTACGGAAATTTTCCGCCTGAGCTGAGGATCCCTGGTCGAAAACCCCGGAAATCTTGGTAAGCCCGTCGATTATCCGGGCCACCTTGTCGCCGAAATCCCTTCTGATATCCGACAATTCAATGTCGGTGTCTTCCACCACATCGTGGAGCAAAGCGGCGACAATCGAAGTGGTGCCGAGCCCTATCTCGTTTACGCATATTTGCGCGACCTCCAATGGGTGGTAAATGTAGGGCTCACCAGATTTGCGGCGCATCTCTTTGTGCGCCTCCATCGAAGTATTGAAAGCCTTCTTAATGATCTTGGCATCGTCGTCCTTCAGAAAAGGCTTGGCATGCCTCAGCAGCTTTCGATACCTGCGGATAATTTCTTTCTTTTCCTCTTCCCGATCAATGTCAGTCATAACTTCAAATGCTTGTGCTTTCATTCAACTCCCCAAAAGTTATTTTTTTCATTCAATAAAATTTAATCAAAAAATCATAAAATTTATTGAGTTTTTTTCTGCTAAATTCTTCTTTTTCAGAAAGGCGCTCCGCTCCAAACATTATTTTCCCATTGAAAAACTACTCCAATGACAGATTCGAGCTTGTCTTTATGAAACTTTAATATTTCAAGGTATCAAATTATTCACATCTAAACATCAGCCTCCAAAATTATTTTCGATAAAAATGTACTCCGCAACCCCCAAAAGAAGTTGCCAGAACGTTTTCTCTCCATTTCAACACACCTTTTCAGAATGAATTTCCGGAGCATTCCCGCCTAAGTCATATACCTCTATTCATTTACATTGTTAATGAATTCTGTACCTTTGGGTAACAAATACAAAACGGAAAAAATATGTCAATTCAACCCCATACAGCACTTATTACTGGAGCATCTTCGGGAATAGGCGAAGCTATTGCCAAACATTTGGCCCGAAAAGGATACCGAGTGTACGGAACCAGCCGAAAGCCGCGCCCAAACTCTGACGAAGGCATCCGCTTTCTGCAGATGAATGTAGACGAAGATGAATCTGTAAAAATTGCCGTGCAGGCACTCCTGGAAAAAGAAAGCCGATTGGACTTGGTGATCAACTGCGCCGGCCTGGGCATTAACGGTTCTGTGGAGGAGATTCCGGTGTCCATCGTAAAAGAGGCCTTCGAAACCAATTTTTTCGGTGTACTGAGAGTCTGCCAGGCAGTTATTCCGGCGATGCGCCGCCAGCGAAGCGGATGCATAATAAACGTCAGCTCAATTGCCGGAGAAGCAGGCCTGCCTTTCAGAGGATTTTACTCTGCCAGCAAATTTGCTCTGGAGGGCATGACCGAAGCCATGCGCATGGAGCTTAAGCCGTTTGGCATCCGGACTTGTCTGCTTCAGCCTGGCGACTTCAACACCAACATTGCCAAATCCAGAAAGGGCATAGGAATTCCGGAAAACTCTCCCTACTATCAGCTGCTGGTAGAAATGAAAAAACAAATAGATGCCGGAATGGAACACGCTCCTGGTCCTGAACGCGTAGGCCCGTTTGTTGAAAAAATTTTTCAGAAAAAAAATCCGGGACTCAGACATAAAGCGGGCGCTTTCCTGGAAATAATCACTCCAACAGTAAAACGAATTGTCCCATACAAATGGTACGAATCGCTGATTATGGGATTCTACAATCTGAAAGGCAAAACTCCGGAAGACTTCCTCAATCCTGACAAGAAGTAAGCCTCAGGGCAAGTTCCCGAACTTGTCCTGCCTTCTACTTTCCGAACTCTATCGGAATGCGAAATCCGACTCCCCCTCCCCATTCAATAAAATCGGCAACCGAAAAGTCGTAAGCACGCAGCGCCAAGCCGAAAAACAAATTGTCACTTATATCATAATTTAACCCCACCCGTTGATAAAGGCGCTGATTTTCAGTAAGACTGCTTTTCATAAAATAATATCCCAGCTGAAACGACAAATGAAAATGCCCGGCTCTCACTTCATAAGATCCAAAAAAGCCCAGCAAATTTTTATCTCCAAAACTTGCCTGTTTCCGCGGACTTCCGTGCTTTGGAGCCGCCGTTAAACCGTCGTAGGTCCAGTCCAGTCCGCCGCCAAAAGCCGAAACGTGCGTCACCCATCGCTGCCAGGTAAGCGTAAGCCCGCCGATAAAGTAATACGCGCCGCTGCTTTGCCTAGCACGATCGCCGAACTCATTCTGCACTGCACTGCCAAAAAACTTCACCAACAACTCTGAATAACGCCTGGGGACCGGAAAATCGGCATGCACCCGCATATAATGCTCATGTTCACCCCGCACATAATATTTCAGCCCCAGCGACGGACCAATTACATTCACGCCATAATCAGGCACGCTTAGCATGCCGTTAGAATTGTGCAGTACATTAAGATCAAAAAGCAACTCCAGCCTGGGCGACAGCTCATAAGTGAACAGAAAACCCAAAGATATCAAATCGTTAAGATTCGAAGAGGTGAATACATTGTAAGGGTATTCTTCTGCATTGTAAGGGTGAAAGTACCACGCCATGCCAAAGCGGATTTTGTACTCCAGAGACCATTTGGGCTTTCTTAGAAATGCCGAACCAAAATGCCCGAATACTCCAAACGCGTTTCCCATTTCTTCATTTGGATAAAGGGCCGCCCAGCCGCCAATCCCGTAGCTCGGGTAATTCAGCACTTTGTGCCACAACTCTTTTCCAGTTGACTGCACGCCCCAGTCAAAATAAAATGCCTGAAAAGATTTAACAGCTTTACCTGTACTGTTTACTCCTTTTACAAAATCATTTCCTTGCAGCATATACCCGTACTGGTACTCAGCAGTCAGATAACTCGGGTTTTTTGTCTTTTCCTGAGCTTTCAAAAAACCGGGAAAAACAACAACACACAGAAGTAAACAACAAATCCGCATAACTAAAATGGTTTTACACTTATCTTTGCAAAGGACAAGCCATGTGTGGGCGCCCATTAAGAGAAGAATTAGTCTATGAACCAACAACAACTGAATAGTCTAAGACAGAGAAGACGAAAACTGCAAGACAAACTCAAACAGCTCGGCAACCAGGCTCAAAGCCAGCTGATTCTGCACGCATTCAGCACCCGGCACGACCAGCTGGTAATGAAAACAAAAAAGGAACTGGCCGCCGTGGAAAAAGAATTAAAAGCTTTCCTTCAGAAAAGGAATCTGTAGCAGGATACAACCATACTGAAACCTATTAGCACATGCCAACGTACAAATGACCAGGTACTTATATGTTTTATTTCGAAGCATGCAAGTTTCCCTTGAAAGTTAAATGATGACTTTCATAAAAAAATCAACCAAGCCAAAGCAGGCTTGGCCTTTTTAACAGACTGGAGACCCAGCAAAGGGATTCCGAGCCAAGGAGCTGACAGGCAGCTCCTTTTTTTATTTTATCCAACATGCCTTGATCACTTTTATCTGCGTGCAGCCACAATCAAAAAAACACATGCACCATTTTTTTGTAAACTAGATCTGAATTGAAGCCGCTTTTACCAATAAACTGAGCCATATATTAAAAATATGCACGAAATACTCCCCAAAGTATTTAACAGGCCAGAATTAATAAAAAAGCAATCCAGAAAAAATGCCTCAAAATGAACCCTCATGCTCCGCTCGACGTATAATCTAATGTAATACAAAGGATGCTGGAGTTGCAAGAAGTTTCCAACGGGAGGCAAACCACATCCGGCACAGGCACCGAAATCGGCAACTGTGCAACATGGGATAAATTTTTGTATCGCCAATTGGGTTTCGTGATCGGCCAAGTCTGAAAGGATACTAGTTGAGTTTTATCACGCCAATTGCCGAAAGAATACCACCAACAGACGAGAGCTTCATTACTTAGTTCTCTGCCAAGGAGTCGACAAGCGGCTCCTTTTTTTGCATTAAAAAGAAAAAGCTCGGAAAAAGACCGAGCAGTGAACACTTTATTGCCATAGTCCGACATATAAATGCAACAGACTAAAAAACTCTAAAATTTATTTTTCGAATCGTAATGCCGCATGGCCTCCGGCATAAAACGCTTAAGGTTTTCAATTCGCGTATCATGGCTGGGGTGAGTCGACAAAAACTCTGGCGGCGCCTGGCCTTTAGACATTTCGCTCATTCGCTTCCAAAACTCAATGGATTCCTGCGGATTATAACCCGCCATTGCCATTATTACCAAACCGATTTTATCCGCTTCTGTCTCATGCACCCGGCTGTATTTCAACATCCCAACCTGCGTACCCATTCCCAGAGCCATTGACACCAAGTCGCGTGTTTTCTCCGGGTTTTTTGAAAAGTACTCGTTGGCAACCGCCCCAGCCACATTGATTCCCTGGGCAGCCAGACCCTGGCTCATCCGCTCGCCTCCGTGTTCAGCAATCGCATGAGCAATTTCATGGCCCATTACAACTGCCACTCCCGTTTCATCTTTACATACAGGCATAATTCCCGTGTAAAACACAACCTTTCCGCCGGGCATGCACCACGCATTCATCTGCTCATTTTCCACCAAATTGAATTCCCAGTTGTACTGTTTCTTCAGTTCAGGCGTCCCCGACTGATCAAAAAAACGATCAACTGCTTCTGACAAACGGGCACCAACATTCTTTACCATCCTTACCTGCGTCTCGTTGCCGGACAGGGTGTTGGTTTTTAAAAATTCATTGTACTGAGCCAAAGCCATAGGATTAACCTGGCTTGCAGGCATCGGCGGGATGACTCTTTTCCGTCCAGTAATTGGCACCGGAGCGCAAGCGCTCAACAAAAGCACACACAGTAAAAAGAAGATCCTTTTCATATACTAAGCTTTTTGTTAAAGAACTACCCTTAAGTTAAACTATTCTGATATAAAAACATCAGCCTGGACCCCATATTTCCGATGCTTTTCTTGCTGCTTATTTTTCTTCAAATGAACCGTAAGCCATATTTTCTTTTTATATTAGTACTTTTTAAAAAGCAATAAATTCCGAAAACAGCATGGAGAACTCTTGTAAAAACACCGCTAATACGCCCCAGCCTTCAAAGGGAGCCATCAGCCGGTTTTTAAATATTGTTGAAAAAGCAGGAAACGCATTACCCCACCCAGCTACTTTGTTCGCCGGGTTCGCCGTTCTGGTAGTGATCATATCGGGCATAACCAGCCTTTTCGACATTTCAGCCACAAACCCCGCCACCGGCGAAGTGATTACTCCCGTAAACCTGCTCAGCATCAAAGGCTTTCACAAAATCCTCACTGAGCTTGTGAGAAATTTCACGGGATTTGCCCCTTTAGGCGTAGTACTGGTAGCTCTGCTGGGCATAGGCATTGCCGAAGGCAGCGGACTGATCGGGGCATTAATACGCAAAATGGTACTTTCTGCTCCCAAAAATCTCATGACATTCATGATCGTTTTCGCAGGTATTATCTCCAACACTGCCTCTGAAGTAGGCTACGTCCTGCTCGTTCCGCTGGCGGCCGTGATTTTTCAGGGACTTGGCAGGCATCCCATCGCCGGACTTGCCGCCGCTTTCGCCGGTGTGTCGGGCGGATACAGCGCCAACCTCCTGCTCGGAACCATCGATCCGCTTCTCTCAGGAATTTCACAGGAAGCTTCAGCAATCATTTCTGAAGGCTACACAGTAAACCCCGCAGCCAATTACTACTTCATGTTCGCCTCGACTTTCATTATTGCCGTTGCAGGAACGTGGATCACAGAAAAAATCGTTATCCCAAGGCTCGGACTCTATGAAGGCGAAGCTCAGGCGGAAGAAATTCAACACCTAACTGTCCAGGAAAAAAGAGGACTTCGCTATGCCGGTATAGCATCGCTGCTCTTCGTTGCCTTTATCCTGATCGGTGTTATTCCTGAAGGCGGCTTTCTCCGCGACCCTGAAACAGGAAGCATCTTGAAATCCCCGCTGATGAAAGGAATCGTTTCGTTCATATTCTTTATTGCGGGTGCAGCAGGAATTGCATACGGAATAGGCGCTAAAACAATCAAAAACGACTCAGACGTAATGAACGGCATGGCCGAATCCATGAAAACGCTTGGTTCATACATTGTCCTTGTCTTTTTCGCCGCTCAATTCGTTGCGTACTTCAAATGGACCAATTTGGGGGTAATTTTCGCCATCAAAGGCGCTGAAGTGCTGCAAGCTCTTAATCTGGGAATCATTCCCCTTATGATTGCCTTCATTCTGCTAACTGCCCTAATAAACCTGGTAATGGGATCTGCTTCGGCCAAATGGACCCTTATGGCGCCGGTTTTCATCCCGATGTTTATGCTGCTGGGCATCTCACCCGAGCTCACCCAGCTTGTTTACCGCATCGGAGACAGCGTCACCAACATTATCTCGCCAATGATGTCGTATTTCGCCCTGATTGTCGCATTTATCCAGCGTTACGACAAAAAGGCCGGCATCGGAACTGTTGTAGCCACCATGCTCCCCTACACGTTGACATTCTTAATCGTTTGGACCATTTTACTCATTGTCTGGATGTATATAGGATTGCCAATTGGTCCCGACTCGCCTATAGATTTTAAATTGACCTGAAAAAATTGCAGAGAAAAGGCCCGGAAAAGCTTCGGGCCTGCTCTTTGTTAAAATTTTACTCCACATAATAATCACTTCCCTTAAAGGCCGGAGTTAAAACCTCATTGCTTTTATTCAGCGCCCGGTCCTTTATATAGCATTTCAATTTGATTTCATCATATTTATAAAAATTCAGATAAAAATTAAGCGGGATCCCGTATTTAATTTCTCCCTCAAGAGGGGTTTCCTCACTGGAAAGACGCCTGAATGTACCGTTCAGCGCAGCTTTCAATTCGATTTTTTCAAACACCTCGTCTTCATTTTTAACCAACAGGTCTACAAAAAAATTAAACTGATTTTCATTCAGTTCCTTTAGCAGCGTATCTCCGTGAATTACAAAATAATCATTTCCTGAAAAAGGAGGTAGTCCCGGCCTGGAACCAAACCGAATAGGATTGCCGTTTTCATCCAAAACCAAGACATATTTGCGGTATCTATAATCAAGAGAATCTACTTCGTCCAACCCTAAATCTCCGTCGCCATCCTCAAATGCAACTATCAGTTGAAGAAGATTGGCTCCGTTGTCGTCCACAATGTTTTTCAGACCCAAAAACTCAATGCTGGGAACAGACGAAAGCTCTGGGATGGGCTTACAGGCAAGTGTGATCAAAAGCCAGACAAAAAAAACCGAAAAAGCCAGGCGGGATTTCATAGGCGTTATATTTTATCCAGAACAACCAGTATAACAGAAGCAAAACATTCTCTGCCTAATAGTAACGAAATTATCTCAAAAAAATATTGTTTTTGCAGTATAATAACTATTTTAACTAGCACAATTCGATGCCGAATCTATGGAAGAGTTTGATAATTTGATTTGCATCAAATCAATTATCCAAACCTTCGGCTATGCCAATACGGACTTTGATGCCACAGGCTAGGCCATTCAACGAGATTCTTACACCGACTGCTATGACTATGGTATGTCTTTTGAAAGCTCTGAGAACAAAGAAAAAGCAATTCACTTTCATGTTCAACGGCTTTTTCCTAATTTGCAAATCAATATGTTGGATTTTTCTAATCGTTTAGCCCTATCTACCCCAATAGGCAGATAGCATAAGATGGGTATGAGAAAAATAAAGGAAGTCTGGAAAAGAATAAAACTGTCTCCCAGTTTAAAAGGAAAGTTGCGCTCAAGATATGAAATTTCAAACCAAGGGCGTATCCGTTCAATCAGAAAAGGTGTGGACCCTTATGTATTGCAGTTGGGAAAAGTCGGAGGGTATTTGGTATTCAACATGCCCATCGGCGTTGACGAAGATGGCAAGAAAATCAAGCGAAACCGCTACGTACACCGTATAGTTGCCGAGTATTTTTGCGAAAACTGGGGACCGAAGGCTGTTGTAATACACAAAGACCACAACAAGCTGCACAACGATTACCGCAATCTGCTTTGCACAACTCAAAAAGAAGCTATTGCGCACCGCAACTCTGTTAGCCGGCTCCCGATGCAGGAACTTGTCCACAACATTGCCGAGGATCAAGAAGATTTCGAAGAATCAACCTTGCGCAAGGTGACGCTGGAAGAGGAAATCTTCAAAACCATTGAAGGTTTTTCCCGGTATGAAATTTCTAACAAAGGAAAAATTCGGAAAAGACCGACAAAAGATCCATTAGGAAGAAGAGGCAGAGGCCGCAATATGGAAATGAAGCAGCGCATTCACCCAAAAGAAAACTTTTACTTTTTGGACCTGATTGACGACAACGGCAAAAGACGTACCGTTTACCCCCATAAAGAAGTTGCCAAAGCTTACTGCATAAACGTGGTGCCGGAGGAACGAGGCGTAGTTGTGCATCTGGACGGCAATACGCTCAACAACAGCTCCGACAATCTGGACTGGGCATCGTACTCCGAGGCAATAAAACTTCAGTTCAAACACGGAAAAAAAGACAACTTTAAAGTCTGGGAGAAAAGGAAAAAGCTCTACCAAAACGGATTTAAACCCAAAGCAGAAAGAGAGCAAGAAGAAAAACTTAATGAAAAAGAGGCGTAAAAACCGCTTTGCATTTCAGAAATTTATGAAAAAACCAGTCCTGAAAACGGGCTGGTTCTTTTTTACTCTTCGAATCAGAAATTCATTCCCTGCCTTACGCCTTGCCGCTTCATTTTATCCTCAATCTCCTTCATAACCACATCCGATCGGAAATTTCCCCAGTTAGGCGCCAGCCTCAAATCCAATGGCGCTTCACTAATAAACCGTTGCACGCAAATATCCGGACGAAGACGTGCCATAAACTCGATAACGAAATCAATATACTCGTCTTTCGAAAAGAGATTAAACTGCGAGGCATCTTCCCGATACTGCTGCGCCATCACTGTTCCTTTTACTATCTGAAGCTGGTGGAATTTTATTGAGTCCAACGGCAAACCGGAAATAATTTCCGCCTGTTCCAGCATTTTCTCCCTACTGTCGCCAGGCAGACCAAACAACAGGTGCCCGCCTACATGAAACCCGCGGCCTGCAGCTCTGTGAATAGCATCAACAGTTGTTTCGAAATCATGCCCGCGATTGATTCTCTCCAGCGTATCATTATAACAAGACTCGATACCCAACTCCAATACTACAATTTTCCGACTGGACAAATCCTGCAAATAATCCAGCAGCTCGTCGCTAACACAGTCCGGACGGGTAGAAATCACAATTCCGTCAAGACGAGGATGCTTCAGCGCTTCTTCGTACAAAGCCGTCAGTTCCGAAAGAGGCGCATAAGTATTGGTGTAAGCCTGAAAATAGCCTACAAACTTCTTGGTGCGCTTATAACGCTTCGCCAAAAAACTGATCCCTCTGTCAACTTGCTCGCCGATGGTCTCTCCGTTTCGTGTGTATGAAGGTGTAAAACTCTTGTTGTTGCAAAATGTGCACCCTCCCTTGGCAACCTTTCCATCACGGTTCGGACAGGTAAAGCCGGCGTTAATTGACACTTTCTGCACTCGTCCGCCGTATTTTGTTTTCAAATAATGCGCGTATGAGTAATAGGGCAACTCGCTTCCCCACGGGTACTGAATCTGTTCTTGACTTTGCATTCCGCAATCGTAACACAATGAACGCTTCAAAACCATGACTTTTGTCATATTTCTGGCATGTATCAACGAATTACCCTAAGAAAAAATCGAAAGTCCACTCCCTCCACCATTGCTACTCTGTCCGATGCTGCCGAAAGTCCGTCACCGAATTGAAGACGGCACTTGCCTACTTTTGATATAATTGGGTCAGGAGCCAAAGGGGAAAAAAGATATTTTAAACCAACTTGTCCAAACAAATCCAGACATCCTTTTCGAGCCCCGAATTTCCGGTACTCAAACTTGACAGAGCCCAGCCGAGCAAGCTTTCCTTTCAGACAGTCTAAGCCTTCCGATGAATAATAAACGGCTTTCAAATTTCCAATCCGAACCCATTTGTCTTTGTTGATGTAATCTTCATAGCCAGCCTTCTTCAACACTAAAGCAGCGCTTTCTTCAGAGCTTCGAATTTCCGTACCGCGCCCTTTGCAAACTTTCAAACTGCCTTCCGCATCAACAACAAGCATTAACGTATCCACACCCTCGGAATAATGAAAGAGGATGTGGCTAAGCGCTCCCTTTTCTGTCACGGCAACTTCTCTGAGATCTTGTGCTTTCAAAGAAGAAAAAAAAGCAAATGCTATAGTAATCAGCAACACCTCTCTCATGCGCGAACAGTCTGATTT
Source organism: Cytophagales bacterium (assembly GCA_022360875.1). Lineage (GTDB taxonomy): Bacteria > Bacteroidota > Bacteroidia > Cytophagales > Cyclobacteriaceae > JAKSBZ01. The sequence goes on from JAKSBZ010000410.1 coordinate 42,441, forward strand.
ATATGTACATTCTTTCTGTTCCTAAGCGCCACAACAACCCAGACTGACCGAACGGCTACTGTTAGCATCAGCGGATAAAACGCCGCGTGAAACTGCTGAGGCAACAATGCACTGCCTGCCATGCAAAAAATTGCCGCAACACCCCAAAATGCAAAATGCGCCTGCATCAGCGTGCTGAAACGAAGCTTAGATATGAAAAAAATCGCCAGAAGATGGGCGGGACTTGCCCAAAGCACATTATAATTTTCAGCGGTCCCGCTGTGATTGGTGCACAGCCACAAAAACAGCATAAGTGATCCGAGCAAACCTAACACGCCAAAAAAAGCACGGTCAACGCCCTTAATCCACTTGCCGGTTTTCCACTCCCAAGCTGTTAGCCCAGCAATTAACAAAAAAAGCAGCGAAAACACTGTTAGAGGCGATGTCCATTGGATGTACGCCGGTCTCGGAGTCTGTTTAGCAACAAATACTTCGTTCACGCTCAAAACCAAAGGATCCTCTTCCTCTCCTGTCTTCAGAGAAGCCGAAGCCACGGCTTGCTTCAGATACTCAGGAAGAAACATATATTCACGAGGAGTCGCCTGCCGGTCAATGACCGAACCCAGCACCAAATCGATTTCAAAATCTCCCCAGGGAACGTCTTTCTCCAAACATTCGTCGAGCAAATTGCGGAATGTTTTGTGCTGATTGCTTACATAGTACGCCAGGCGGTTTCCAAGCGCTTTTTCCAGCACATCACGGGGCTTGGTAGCACAGTTGTCAAACCGGAAGTCGTATAAATAATACCTATTCTCAGGCCTCGCATTTTCATCCAAAATGGCAAAAAGCTTCCGTCTTTCTCTCAGGCTCAAATTCAGCACCTGCTCGGTAACTGAGCGGTTCACTTGCCTGTAGTAATTCACAAAACTCGAATATCTGTTCACACCCAACATATACTTGAGCTTGCCCAGCGTAAATTTTGTGTAAAAGTTCGGTGTGTTAAAATCAAATATGCCGTAATTGTAAACCCAGTCCATTTTCATTTCAGGATCCCTCACCCGTATCGCCGTGTGCCCGAAGGAGGAATAAAGCTCACCGCCCGGACCGCATGTGATCAAACTTATCTGGCTTTCGGGTCCCAGAGTTTGTGAAAATCCATTCACCGAAATGCAAAGAATTATTACCCCCAAAAAAAATCTAATTATTTTCATTTCTCTCTCTTTTGTTTGTATTGCTCAATCCCAGCAAACATCGCTATAACCACCTGTCAACTTTTGTGATTTACTCAATCCGCACATCGGATTAAAAACACTTTCTACACGCAAAAAAGCGCGGACACAAAAATATAGTTTTAAGTCCTAATAAAATAAAATCCTTATTTTTTTGCTGAAAATTGCATAGAAGCAACCGAATATTATTTAACCTATAACCAATGGATGGCCAACTAAATTGCATTTTACTGTGCGCTTTTTTATTTTCCCACTATTCATTTTATAAATTTTTATACAAACTAACTTTTCCAACATGTTTAAAAAACTTACGCTAGGTCTGTTGCTGTGCCTCATGAGCATCAGTGGTTTTTGCGACGAAGGCATGTGGCTACCAATCCACATCAAACGCCTTTACAACCGCGACCTACAGAAAATGGGACTGCAGCTTACCCCTGAGGAAATTTATAGCATCAACCAATCCAGCCTGAAAGACGCCATTGTTTCTCTGGGAGGATTCTGTACGGGCGAAATTGTCTCCAACCAGGGGCTAATGCTCACTAACCACCACTGTGCTTTTGGCTCTATTCAGACCCACAGCTCTGTGGACCATGATTACCTGACGGACGGCTTCTGGGCAAAAACCAGAAGCGAAGAGCTGCCGAACGAAAAGCTCTACGCCCGCTTTCTGGTAAGAATGGAAGATGTCACCCGCCAGGTGCTAAGTGCAGTAAATGAAGAAATGTCGGCGAAAGAACGTGCCCAGGCCACACGAAAGGTAATGGAACAACTGAAAAGCGACGCAGAAGAGGGCACGCACTACAATGTGCAGGTAAAATCTTTCTATGAAGGAAACGAGTACTACCTTTTCGTATATGAAACCTTCCGCGATGTTCGGCTTGTTGGGGCGCCTCCTTCGGCTATCGGCAAATTCGGCGGAGACACCGACAACTGGATGTGGCCCAGACATACAGGTGATTTCTCGATGTTCCGCGTATACATGAGTCCGGACGGAAAGCCGGCTGAGTACTCGCCAAACAACGTTCCGCTTAAGCCAAAACACCACTTGCCTGTATCCTTGGACGGAGTGAAAGAAGGCGATTTTGCCATGATCCTCGGCTTCCCGGGATCCACCGACCGCTACCTTACCTCATGGGGCATCGACCTTGCGCTGAGCAAGAAAAATCCGACGATGATCAAGATTTTCCAAACCCGTTTGGAAACGCTGAAAGCCATCATGAACAAAAATCCGAAAGTGAGAATCCAGTACGCTTCGAAATACGCAAGCCTCAGCAACTACTGGAAATACCTCATCGGTCAGTCAAAAGGCTTGAGAAGACTTCACGTGTATGAAGAAAAACAAGCCATTGAGGAAAAATTCCGCAACTGGATAAACGAAAGCCCGGAACGGCAAAAAGAGTACGGGGACGTACTGTCTTCTTTCAAAAACGCCTATGAATCTCTGAAGCCGCAGGAAGTTCCGTTCCGCTATGCGGCGCTTACCGGAAGGCTGATAGAATCAATGCGCTTTGCCGAAGAATTCGGCATGCTCGAAACACTGCTGGAAGCAGATACCGTCAACCAGGAAAAAGTCAAAGCCACAGTAAAAAACCTGAAAGAGTCTGCCAAGAAATTCTATAAAGACTACAACCCGGCTACCGACGAGCAGGTTTTCGCCAACATGCTTCGCCTGTATTACGAAAACATTCCGGCCGGCGACAACCGTCCTGAATTCTTCAAGGCCATGCAAAAAGCTGAGTTCAGCGAACCGGAAACTGCGTCGCCTGAAGCGTTCAAAGCTCTTGCCCGCTATGTTTATCAGAATTCCGTTTTCACTTCTGAAGAAAAGCTGAACAGCTTCCTGAACAATCCTAAGAAAGGCATTATCAGCAGCGACCCTGTAACACTGGCAACGGAAGCGCTCGCGCCGGTGCAAATGAGACTGTTTCCTGCTATCCGCCAAGCATACGGACAGCTCGTTACGGCCAAAAGACTCTTTATTAAAGGAATTCGCGAAGAAAACCCGGAAAAACTATACTACCCGGACGCCAACTCAACCATGCGTTTCACCTACGGTTCAGTTGGTTCGTACAGCCCTCAAGATGCTGTGGAATACAATTATTACACAACTCTAAAGGGAGTTATGGAAAAAGAGGATCCGAACAACCCTGAGTTTACCGTACCGTCCAAACTGAAAGCCTTGTACGAAGCGAAAGACTACGGACGCTACGCTGATGCCGACGGTACAATGCATGTTGGCTTCATTTCCAACAACGACATTACCGGAGGAAATTCAGGATCGCCGGTCATCAACGGCAAGGGCCAGCTAATCGGCACAGCCTTCGACGGCAACTGGGAAGCAATGAGCGGCGACATTGCTTTTGAGCCTAACCTGCAGCGCACAATCAGCGTAGACATTCGCTACACGCTTTTCGTTATCGACAAATTCGCCGGAGCAGGCCACTTGGTCGAAGAGATGACCCTGGTAAAATCGGAACCGCCGTACCAGTGCCCGGCTTGCAAAAAAGGAAAGAAGTGCAAGAAGTGCAGAAAAAAAGCGAAGAAAAAGAAAAGAAAAGCTAAAAAATAACTCAAACACTCAGCGTGTTAAGCCGAAAAACCATCGTCACAAGCAATATAAGCAGCAAAACCTCTTGCTGCTTTTTTTGGGCTTTATTATAACTCATTCAGACAACACTTCATGGCTTACTAAGGTCTGGTAATTGCTTTTTTTTGAGTATGAACCAGTCTCCTTCTTTCGAAGACATCTTTTCGCTTATCGAAAAAACGGTTTCATTACTGATGGCCTCGGGTTCTCATACGCCCCGAGTCATCAAAAACGTAGAGCGTATTGCCAATCTTTTCGGATGCCAGGCAATCGTACTGCTAACAGTGAAAGCCGTCTCCGTCACGCTAAAAAAAGGCAAACTGTACAAATCATTCAGCTTTCCTGTAAGCCTGTCGGGAGTCAACTACGAAACCCTGTTTCTTGTCAACCAGCTGACATGGAAAGCCTGCGAAAAAAAAATTGGCGTTCAGGAACTTGAGGAAAAACTCACCAAAATCGCCAAACTGAAAAGATACTCTTTTGCAAGCACTTTATTGGCTGTGTCATTAGCGGACGCCGCATTCTGCCAGCTGTTCGGCGGGGATTACTGGTCTATGGGCTTCAGTTTTATCGGAACCAGCGCGGGTTTTACCGTCCGCCATATTACCAAAAAAGCCGGAACAAACCCATTCGTTTCCACCATGCTATCTGCATTGGCCGCCAGTTTTACCGCAGGCTTATTATGCCTAACCGTTCCGGGCAGCTTCCACCTGGCTACAGCTACTTCAGTTTTATTTCTTATTCCGGGTGTAGTAATCATCGGTGCAACCATCGACCTTATGGAAGGTTACATGGAAGCCGGGCTCGGCCGAAGCATGTTTGCAACGGGAATACTGGCCTCAATCGCCGTAGGACTTCTGCCTGCACTTACCTTACTGGGAAGGCACATATGGGCGTATTAGCGGAAAATATACTTGTAAGCGGCCTTTGGTCTATGGCCGCTGCCTGGGGATTCGGCGTATTGTTCAACCTCCCCAAAAAAGGCCTTGGCTATGCAGCGGCTCTTGCATTTATTGGCCATGCTGTGCGAACAGTGTTCACCTACTACCACTGGGGAGGAATTGTTCTGGGCTCGCTTTTCGGAGCCATAACCGTCGGCTTTGTAGGGGCTTTCTTTGCCGAAAGAATAAAAGTTCCAGCTATTATGTACTGCGTATGCGCGGTCATCCCCATGGTTCCTGGGTATTTCTCCTACCTGTTTTTTCTTTACATGATAAAAATGGTGATTACCGAGCAACATGAAATGGTAAATACATTCATGATCGAATCCGTTTTAAACGGCGCAAAGGCATTTCTTATTTTCATCGGCCTGTCGGTGGGAGTAACCCTGCCCCTTCTCTGGCATATTAGTATTAAACGCGAAGAAAACCGCCAGTATTTAGAATAAAAAATGACACTGTATTCAATTGACAATGAGCCGCATCGGCTCATCCCAACAGCAACTCATCAAAAAAAGGCCCCGGAGACCTTGTTAAAGCGCATTTTTTACCTACCTTTGTTGTGCGGTTTGGAACTACCAGCTCCTCCTGAATCTCCCCAGGGCCGGAAGGCAGCAAGGATAAGGAGTTGAGCGGTGAGATTCCGAACCGCTTTTTTTTGCCCTTCTTTTTGTTCCTTCTGTATTTACCCATTCCCCTTTTCCAGCTTTCATTTATTCAAGTAAGATTTCGTGAATTTATTTTCAAAAAATTTGTTCCCTGCAGTTTAGCCTCTAAATTTGCGTAGAGGAAAAACCATAATTTTTTTTAGGAATTCTTCTGACATGCGGAGAACCGCTATTTTTTTCGAATTTTCCTGTGGAACGGATGAACTGTTCATCACAAATTGTGAAGTAAGAGATATTAAAAAAATTAGCTTATGAAATTTTTTATTGATACAGCCAATCTTGAAGAAATCAAGGAAGCTTACGATTTAGGAATATTAGACGGAGTAACTACAAATCCTTCGCTGATGGCAAAAGAAGGAATCAGCGGACACGAGAATGTGCTTGCTCACTATCGTGCAATTTGTGACATTGTTGATGACAATGTAAGTGCGGAGGTCATCGCCACGGATTATGAAGGAATGATTCAAGAAGGCGAAGAGCTCGCGGCCCTCAGCCCGAAAATCGTAGTAAAAATCCCGATGATCAAAGAAGGCCTGAAAGCGATCAAATACTTTGCCGCCAAGGGAATCCGAACCAACTGCACGCTGATCTTCTCGGCAGGGCAGGCGCTTCTGGCCGCAAAAGCCGGAGCCGCCTTTGTTTCGCCATTTGTAGGCAGACTAGACGACATAGGCACAGACGGAACAGGACTTATTGCCGAAATCGTAGAGATCTACGGAAACTACGGATTCGAAACAGAAATACTGGCCGCTTCTATCCGCAGCTCAAAACACATCCTTGAGTGCGCAACTATCGGCGCCGATGTCATCACCTCACCGCTTAAACCTATCACATCACTGCTCAACCACCCGCTGACCGACAAAGGCCTGGCACAGTTCCTGGCCGATCACAAAAAGGCAAACGGCAAATAATACAAAGAACAAAAGAAATGAGAAAAGCGGCCCGAACAGTCGCTTTTTTTATGCCCGGGATTTTTTATCTTTGTTTCAACAGTTTTTTTTGACAATTATGTACATAATCAAGGTAAAAGGAAAAGCAAAGATTCCGGATTACATACAGCTTCGCGACGAAAACTTTGTACTGGTAGCTTATTTCCGAGCAGACCGGCCGCTTAAGAAGTTGGAAAAGTACGGCCTGAAAGGAAAAGAAGAAGCGCTTCAGGCACTGATCGAACAATTGCCTTTTGGAAAACTGCAGCTTTTAACTCTCTAATCCATGGCTTTTTCAACCACCCCTGTACTTAAGGCCGAAAATCTGCTGATTACTCAGCAAGACAAGCCGATCCTCCAACACGTTGAATTTGAATTGAACAAAGGCGAATTCGTGTTTTTGATAGGCCGAACGGGCAGCGGCAAATCTTCTCTACTGAAAACCCTTTATGCCGACTTGCCTGTTTCACAGGGAAAATTGCATGCTGCAGGTTACGAGCTGCACAACATCAAACGAAGCCAAATCCCTTTGCTCAGAAGAAAACTGGGCATTGTTTTTCAGGATTTTCAGCTTTTTCAAGACCGAAGCATTGCCGACAATTTGTTCTTTGTAATGAAAGCAACCGGTTGGTCCAACAAAAACAAAATGAAAAAGCGAATGGCGGAAGTGTTAATGGAAGTCGGCCTGTCGTCGGCGGGAGAAAAGATGCCGCATCAGCTTTCCGGAGGAGAGCAACAGCGAATAGGCATTGCCCGGGCACTGCTGAATTTCCCTGCCATTCTGCTTGCCGACGAACCCACAGGTAATCTTGACCCTTATTTTTCAGATGAGATTTTCGAAGTATTCCGAAGCATCAACAACAAAGGCACCGCCGTCATCATGGCCACCCATGACCATTACCTCATCAAAAAAAATCCGGCGCGGGTGCTCATATGCGAAGGAGGCAAACTTAAAGACACTCACTCAAGCAAAGTAGAACTTTACCAGCCGTTTTAAGCTCTTCGCGCCAATCATCATTCTCCCTAGTATTTGAATACCGCGATTTAACCTGAACAAACACTTAATTATTTTTGCACGGCTGTTTAAAGCAACTGGCTTTCGAATCCGAAAGCCAGCACCCACAACTATTTTTTTCGTCCGAAAAATCTAATAACCGCGCCTTTTCCAACATGGCCAAACCCTTCGTTCAGCTCAACCTCTTTTTCCACCAGCTCAATTGGTTCATAATCCTCAAAGTCTGACAGCACTTCTTCTATCGAGAACAATGACTCCATATCTTTGGGACCTCCTACAGCCGGATCCTTCTGACTGTAATCGAGATGCTTCCTGCTAAAAGCCTCGAGAATAACATACCCTCCTTTGCGCAGATAACCGTCAAGAAGTTTGTGAATGTTCGATCTTATCTCTGGAGGAAAATGAGCATAAACCAACGCAACAACATCAAACTGTTCTTGAGAATACTCTAGCAGAGGCAGCTCCCCAACCTGGTAGTTAATTGTTGTTCCCATTTTTTCCGCAAGCCGAAGCGCTTTCCGCTGCCCCTCCTCACTGATATCAAATGCTTCAACCTGCCATCCGAGTCCGGCCGCGTAAACGGCATTGCGCCCTTCACCCTCCGCCGGAAAAAGTATTGCGCCGGGGTCAAGATTTTTCAAACATTCTTTCAGATAATTGTTCGGGTCTTCTCCGTAAGCATACTCCACATCCTTATACCGGTCATTCCATTTCTTTAGCCATTGGTCAGTCATGTCTTCTTGTTTTAAAGATTTAGTTTTGATTAGTTGATAGTCGCATTAGCCTCCTTAAAGGCTATTCAAGCACTGAAAATACAAAAATTTATTATTTATACTGAAACCAAATTCAAAAAAATCACATGCCGAAACCGTAAAGCCCATCAAACTCTCACAACAACAAATCGCAAGAATTACTGGAAATCAGAAATCCACAGTACTGAAAGGCAATTCAAATGTCTCACCCTCAACAGCCAATTCCGTATCAGGAAAAACCAAGCGGGCTTCCTGCAGCAGAGGATCAAGCTCTTTGTTGCGAGCAGAAAAATGCCCGATAATCAGCTTTTTCGCACCAGCCATTTTAGCTGTCAGAGCCGCCTGCGCTGCCGTGCTGTGAAAAGTTTCCAGCGCCCGATCTTCAAATTCGTTGGTAAAAGTTGCCTCATGGTACAGCAAATCCACTCCGTGTATATACTCAACTATTTCGGGCGAATACTTCGTGTCTGAGCAGTATGCATAGCTCCGGGGCGGCATCGGATCTTTGGTATAGTCCTCATTGCGGTATTTGATTTTTCCAGATTCATCCAGTATATCCTTACCCTGCTTCAGTTCAGCAAGGTTCAGCAAGCTGAAGTCCGGCTGAATTCTTTCCTTGATAATTTTCCTGGGCCTGGGCTTCTCGCGAAACAAAAAACCTGTACAAGGCACGCGGTGCTGCAGTGGAAAAGAATAAACGGAAAGCTCGCTGTCCTCGTAAAGCAACTCCAGACCGTCCGGATGAGTCTCGTGAAAAATCAGCTTGAAATTCAAAAATGTATCTGAATATTTTAGCTGAATCTTGATGATATCATCCAGCCCTTTCGGACCGTATATATGCAGTTCATCAATCTGCCTGAACAAGTGCATAGACGAAATGAGCCCGATAAGACCAAAATAATGATCACCATGCAAATGACTTATAAAAATACGCTTCAGCTTACCTGTGCGGCACAGATAGCGCTGCAGCTGCATCTGCGTGCCTTCTCCGCAGTCAACAAGAAAGCGCTTCTTGCCGATCTCCAGCCACTGCGAACTGTGGTGGCGGTCATAAGCAGGCGCGGCTCCGCTGGAACCAAGTATCTTAACGCTAAATGACAATATGACTGATTGTTAATGTGTTAATAAAAAATGAAAGGCTGATCAGTTTATGCACCCAACCAGCCTTTAGATAAAATAGTTGGAAAAAAGATTCACTAATCCATCTTAGAATTCTTTAAATCCTTTTCAAGTTCATGCAGAAAAACAGCGTCGACAGCTTCTTCTACCTTTTGCAGGATATTAAGCACGCTGTCAAGCTGCGAAATTTTGATTAGCTTGGCCACATGATCGCTGATTCCTGTAAGGATGAAAATCCCGCCAGCCTCCTGATAAATGCGGTTGCCAACCAACAATGAACTAAGCCCGGAAGAATCCACATACTTAACTGCAGAAAGATCCAAAATCAAATTCTTGCATCCCTCAGCCTGCAAGGTAACCATCTCCGATTTCAAAGCCGGCGACTTGGCGGAGTCCAATTTTTCAGTTTCCGGTTTTAGGATCGTATATTGTTCGTGCTTATCGACAGAATACTTCATATTTCAATGCGGTTAGATTCCAGTTAATGTAACAATTTATAAAAGAAAACGCAGAATGAGAAATATTAGGGTCTTCTAATGGGGAACGGTGTTTGCCTTTCGAAGTTTCCGCCTTCACTAACAACACAGGCCAACTGATTTCTACTCCCTGAAAGGAAAAGGAAGGAAAGAAGAAAAAAATAGCCGCCGGATCCAATGTTTCATGGTCCCGGCAACCAATATGCATTTTTACAAATACTTTTCAATACTTTTCTTTATACGCTCTTGCGCCTGTTCGCTGCATTGTTTTTCAAAAGTCTCTCCAGTTACTTTTTCGAACAGCTCGATATAGCGCCCAGATATTCGATCAATGATCTCCGGAGTCATATCGGGAACAACCTGCCCTTCCTGTCCCTGAAATCCATTTTCCATAAGCCATTCTCGCACAAATTCCTTGGAGAGCTGTTTTTGCTTTTCGCCCTTTGCCTGAAGTTCGGCATAGGTGTCCGAGTAAAAATATCTGGAAGAGTCCGGAGTATGGATTTCATCTATCAGATAAATAGTATCGCCAACTTTTCCGAATTCGTATTTTGTATCCACCAAGATCAGCCCTCTCTGCGCAGCCATCTCAGTTCCCCGTTCGAACAACGCAAGCGCATAAGCTTCCAGTTTCTTGTATTCGTTTTCCGGCACAATACCTTGTGAAATAATTTCCTCACGGGTAATGTCCACATCATGATCGCCGTCGGCAGCCTTAGTAGAAGGAGTCAGAATCGGGTGAGGCAACTTATCATTTTCCTTCAGCCCTTCAGGCAATTCCACTCCGCAAACAGAGCGTTTGCCTGACTTATACTCCCTCCAGGCGTGCCCCGCCAGATAGCCTCGCACGATCATCTCCACGGCGTACGGCTTACACAGACGCCCAACCGCTACATTAGGATCCGGCGCGTCAATCAGCCAGTTGGGAACGATATCTTCAGTGCGCTTAAGAAAAAGCGCCGCAATCTGGTTCAGGACCTGTCCTTTGTAGGGAATCGGCTCAGGCAAAATGACATCGAAAGCCGAAATCCGGTCCGTTGCCACCATAGCAATTTTATCTTTAAAGTAATAATTGTCCCTTACTTTTCCGCGGTAGAATTTAGTCTGAGTGGGAAATTGAAAGTCAGTTTGTTTGATAGCCTTCATTATATTTCCAATGAAATGAGTGGGTAAAAAAAATTTTCACCCGAAATTACTTTTATTTTTCTTCATATTTAAAGTAAATAAAAAAAATCCCCCTTTTTTACGCTTATCGCAAGCATGGGAGATTTCTTTTATTACACAAAAAGACAGAAAAAAATAATTTTCAGACTCACTGCATTAATTTGTTACAATATACACAGCGCCTCTGATCACATCCCGGCCGTCTCCGAAATTGAAAATATAATAATATGTACCCGTTGGCGCCACACCGCCGCCAGTCGTTTGCCCCTCCCAATCATTTTGATAATGATCAGCAGTATAAACCACATTTCCCGCCTTATTAAAAATCACCAAGCGGGAATTTTCAAAAATTTCAGCATTAAGAATCTCAAAAGTATCATTCTGCTCATCACCGTTTGGCGTAACGACCTTTGAAAAGAATGAAACGTTTTTTTCAACCGAAATATGAAGCTGAGCAGTAGCATACTGTTCATCAGAGTCACATATTGTATAGGTCAGCGAGTCCTTGCCTTCAAAGTCCATGCTCGGCCTGTAAACCAAAAAACCCTCATCAATACTTACAGCGCCATTCTTGGGCTCCTTCACAATCTCCAGTGATTCTAAGTTAAGCTGCCCTTCCGGGTCAGAATCGTTTCGGACCACCTCCTTACGCCCCAGCTGATTGAGCTGCACCAAAACCGTATCGTTGAGCGCTTTGGGCGGACGGCTAAGCTTAATCACATTCACTTGGTCGCTGATTTTGCAGTCATACGGATCCGTAGCGGTAAGCGTATATGTATATGCGCCAATCTCGCCGGGATTGGCCACCGTTTGGTCAGCGCTGCTGCCCGACAAATGAGTCACTGGACTCCAAACAGCGGACTTGAGCAGTGAAGCATCCAGCTTAACGTTAAACGCCTTGGCATTCTGCTCGTCAAACTTAATTCGAATATCTTCACCGGCATCAAGCGAGGCCATCGGAGCCTGTGAAACAATAACTTTTTTTTCAGCAACAAGCCCAAAAAAATCGGTAACTTTAACGGTATACGTCCCGGCGTTTACCGTCGCTTCAGGCCGGTCCGAAACAACTGTTCCCGATTTATTTATCCACTTGACGCTGCTTTTATAGCCTTCGGGCTTGGCATGAATAGACGCGTTGTTTTTACAGCCCCCAAAAACATATTTATCCCTGACCTGCACGCCGACTTTGTCCAGATTAACCACTACTTTAACTTTGTCCGTATGTGCGCATCCGTAATTATCAGTAAGCTCCAGCGTGTATTCCGTATCAGCAGCTGGATTCGGAACTGGGTTCAAAGAAAACGGCAAATCAAGACCATCGACGGGGGTCCACCGAACTTTTGAATAAGCACCGGCTGAAGTGGCCGACAAAGCTTTTTTATTTGTCAGATATTTTGAAATTATGAGCTCATCCCCTGCAGAAAACTTGAGCACCTCTGCTTTTCTCAGCTTAATGTTAACACTTTGGGCGCTCGGCTTCTTGTCCTTTACCAGCAAACGGTAAGTTCCGGGCACCTTGACAGACACCTCCTCTTTCATATTGCCTTCAAGAATTTCCCCGTCGCCTCCTTCCACAAACCAGTTCAGCCCTTCACCTTTCCAAACTGCATGAAGCCGCACATTATCTTTGCAACTTCCCACAAAAAGAGTATTGCTGCCCTTGTCGTAATTAGAACTCTCATGCTCCTTAATCGATGCTATCGCTGTTTGAAATACCTCAATCTTAATCTTTGCGACAGCCTTTGCCATTTTGTCATCCATAATGGAATATGAAGCACTCACATCTCCCACATAATCCTTTTCAGCAGTAAACCGGACGCTTCCCTTAGGCGAATCCAGCAATTCAAAAACGCCTTTGCCCGCCAATACCAGCCGCTTATCCTTAACCGAGGTTAAAGGATTTAAATCAATACTATTGAGATCCAAAATTCCGTCCGGATCCGAATCATTAGCTATCAGGTTGATATCGATCGACTTCCCGCCATTGGGAGCAGCCCCTCCATCATCTTTCGCCACAGGAGGATCATTACTGGTAAACCGATAGCATTGGAAGTTATTAGACTTATCAGTATCAACAATTTTTGGCTCACCGGCAGGTGTGCTGTGCGATATCCGGAAACAAAAATCATTTTCCAAAATAGCTGCGCTTTCCGCATCATCTTCGGGAATTTTCAACTTGAAGCGCCAGGGAATGTCAGTACCAGGTATACTTTTATTAAGCTTTAAGCTGGTTTCAGGCCCCTTATCACTTAACACCCCTTTTTCATCTGCTTCCGTAAAGTATTTCTTCTTGAATGGAATGGTAATCTTTATACTCGGAAACTCAATGTCGGAGACAACGTAGAGCGTAAAGTCCACTACATCACCTTTCTTCACATTATTCTTAGGACTGAATTCAACTCTGATAGTCAAATCCCCTTCTGTTCCTGCTGCCTGAGCCGTAGCAGAAGGGAAACTGCCGGCAAAGAATAAAATACAAACTAGAAAAAACTTAGCATACCGTTTCATAACGAAAAAATTTATCTGCGGTAACGAGGCTTGTATCTTCCCCGTCCTCCGCGTCCCTTAGTGGAAATAAGAGAAAAAGTATAGTTTAGAACGAATTCATGAGAGCCCGAATTCAGACTGGTTTCTTCCAACAAAAGCGCCGCGTGGTAAGAATACCCTACAGTAAATGACTTATTCAGCTTAAATGAACTCAACAAGCCTACAACGTTTTTGAAACGGTAAAACAAGCCCAACTCAACAAAATCACGAACAACTATCGAATTGGTAAGATCAAAAGTAACAGGTTCTTCTGATATATAGCGCAGCAAAGCAGAGGTATTCCAAACAAGTCCGTTGCTCAGCGGAATCTTTGCTCCAGCAGACAGATAAACCGGCGCTTTTTTAAAATCCAGCTTGTTTGCCCGCTCTCCATCATCCTGCACCACAGCCACCATTAGCCGGGGAACCGAAAGGCCAATATAGCTCCTGGAATTGTGAAGCAAAAAACCAATTCCGAAGTTTGGCAGCCCATTATCTTCTTTTCCCGGCAACGAACTGTCCTCGCTGTTCAGGTTGAACTGGTTTTTCCCGTAACTGGCATGCACGCCCATAGAAAGCGTCGAACGGCTGGTAGCGGTTGCATCGAAACTCAGATGGTAGGCCAAATCAAGACCGAATTCGTTGTAATTATTGGCCAGAGTCTGTTGCCTGGCCCACTGAAGCCCAACACCCAGCTTGCTGCCCAATGGCGTATTGAAATTGAAAAAATAGTCTTTTGGGCCGTCGGGATTGTCCAAGAACTGCTTAGAACCGAACACCGTAATCTGACTCAGCTGATTTGAACCCGCATAAGCCGGATTGAAATAACTCTGATTTTGGTTATACTGCGAGAAATAGAAGGATTCCTGCCCCAATACCGGAACGGAAAACAAGAAAACCAATGTGTATATGAAAAAAAATGACTTCATTAATTTTAAAAAATCCCTCTAAACTGTAGGTAATTGCTAAAATAAAAAAGAATTCCAAGTATAAAGACTGGAAATCAACGGAATACTAAAAAATTACAATAATTTATATTTAACTGCGCTATTTTCCAATTATAGAAGCTGATTTCTGACAATCACTACTCTGATTCTAACAGTATATTATCGCTCCCCTTCCTGTAATTTCCCCCGAACGTACCGCTCCCGCTTAATAAGCTTTCCGTCTGCCGCGTAATATTCCCAAACGCCAGTTCTTCGGTTTGCAACGTACCTCCCCTTTACATTCAGCAATCCGTTTTCATGATATGCACAGTATTCTCCTTTTTTCTTATTCAGATGGTATGGCGTTACCGACCGAATCTTTCCCGAAGGAAAAAAGACCGTCTCATTTCCAACTTTGGCCCCGGCAGCTGTATACATTGATTCTTTAATTTTTCTCCCTTCCGCATCATACTCAAAAGCCTTGCCCACAGGCTTTCCCTTGCTGTAGCGAGCCTGCGACTTCACTTTGCCATTAACATGGAAAGTCCTGGATTCTCCGTCAAGCAACTGATGCTTATAGCTTTTGCGCGACAGCAAAACACCCGCTGTGTCATACAGCTCGGCATTACACACCGTACCATTTTGCGAAAAACGCCTTTTACGCTGCACCCGCCCGTTCATATGATAGTTAAGCTGACTGCCTTCCATCGCGCCCGAACGGTAAAGGTACAGATGTTTAAGTTTTCCGTTGGCAAAATACGCTTTGTTCTCGCCATGCAGCTCCCCCTTCAAGTAAGCACCCTCATTCAGCAAATTTCCCAGCGAATCGTAAACTGAAAATCTACCCGATTTATTGCCGTCAACATGCTCGTAATCCGTGTGTATTTTCCCGTTCTTAAAATAAGTTCTGAAATCGCCGTTCAGCTTTCCATTTTTAAAAAAAGCTTCGGTCTCAAGACCGCCCGATCGAAAAAACGTTTTGGCAAACCCTTCCTCTTCCCCAAACTCATTGTATTGCGTCTGCCGCTGCAGCTTGCCGTTTTCATAATAGCCTTCCACACTCCCAGAAGGTTTCCCGTTCCGGAAAAACGTTTTGTTTTTAAGCTTTCCTGATGGATAAAACACCTCCAAATATCCCGTCAGCGTATCCTGGCGAAACTCCGCTTTTTGCGCTAAAGCTCCCGAGGGAAAGTAAATCAGCGTTGTGCCATGCTTAAACCCGTTCTGATAAGGCATCTTTCGGCGAATGCTTCCGCTCGGATAATATTCAAGAAACTCCCCTTCCCGCTTGCCTAAACGGTAGTCTCCAGTAATCTCAAGCTGCCCGTTCAAGTAAAATTTTCTAAATGTGCCATGGAGCATGCTTGAATCTGAATTCAGAATATAATAAGCCGCCATTACCTTTTGGGGATCCTGAGGAAAACGCCGAATAATTTTCTGAGTGTCTTGGGCAAAGCCCGGACGGCACAAAACCGCCAGCAAAAAAAGTATTTGTATAAAATATTTCTTCATTTTTATAAAAGCCTTATTCTCACATAAGAACAGCTTAGGAAGCAAAAAATTACTATAAGGTAGATGTTTTTCGATGATTTGAAAATCATTTATGCCTTTCTCTTATAAATTATTTTAGTCCAAGCCTCAGCCATTTTATTGCAGAGCAACCAACTTTCTTACAGTCAACAACAAAACACCCGCCCGAAACAAATTTAGATTTTTGCACAAACTTCTTCCCCTGGAATCGGCTTAGCAAACGATTTTTTCACACCATCACCGACGATTATTGGCACGGATCCCAAAGCCGTTCAAGCCCTTGCTGCAAATGTAAAATTAAGTTCTAGAGAAAAAGTGTCCCTTCAAAAGAAAAAATAGGTTTTTATTTTAATCATATGAAAAGATGATGTTTGTCATTTCTAAACCCTGAAGCGTCAGCTACATTTGTATCACTACTTCGAGAGAATAGTTTATCAAAGCAAGTAGTGAAATTTTGTGGTTATTGTTTGTTTAAAAGGTTTTGTGAAAAGCAAAAGGCATTTCACAGATTTAGTTTGATTGTTGATAAAGCCTCCAGAGTTGGTCCCTCAGGAGGCTTTTGTTTTTTATACGCTTTCTACATACAACCACCTCTCAAATTCCTCCCACACACTCTCAACCCTCGGCCTAAAAAAAATTTAAATCCATTAACCAGCACACGCTGCTGCGCCCCAGATAACCACACGCAAACTAAAGACAATCACTCAGCGCAAAAAACAACAATATCTCGCCGCACTATTTATCCACGCCGCAAGAAATTATACACACTGTCAGAAAATAAAATTTTGAAGAAATATCAGGAAGGGCATATAAAAAAGTACGGTTTGGAATCTCACCGCTCAACCTCGTACCCTTGCTGCCTTCCGGCCCTGGGGGAATTCAAAGGGAGCTGGTAGTCCCAAACCGCACTACAAAGGTAGAATATTTTTTCCGGTCCGCAAGCGTTTTCCTAAAAATAAATGTAAAAAAAGGCAAAGAAACTAGGCCTGAAAGCCCCATCACGGCGGTTTTTCTTCTAATCGCGTGAAAATCAGCACCTACAAAAAAGGCTTCCTGAAAACCGTCAGGAAGCATTATTCAGAAATATTTTTTTATTTTATTTATACATCTTTATACATCGCTTCTCTTCGGGCCTGCACTTGCTCATCCGCCAGATATTCTTCGAATGTTGTGTGCTTGTCAATAATTCCCGCCGGAGTCAATTCAATTATGCGGTTCGCCACTGTCTGCACAAATTCGTGGTCATGCGAAGAAAACAGAACGGTACCGGCAAAATCTTTCAGCCCATTGTTGTATGCTGTAATCGACTCCAAATCCAAGTGGTTGGTTGGCTCGTCCAGCAGCAGCACGTTGGGCTTCTGCAGCATGATTTTCGAAAGCATGCAGCGTACCTTTTCTCCTCCCGAAAGCACTTTGGCTGCTTTTTGAGTCTCCTCCCCAGAAAAAAGCATACGTCCCAAGAAACCTCGAATATATACCTCATCCTCCGAAGTCGTAAACTGCTGCAGCCATTCAACCAAATTCAAGTCACAGTTTTCGAAAAATTTCGAGTTCTCAACCGGCTGATAGCCCTTGTTTACAGTAACACCCCACTTGTAGGCTCCGCCATCTGCTTCTCCCTCTCCGTTCAAAATGGAGAAAAAGTGGTTCACAGCCAACCCGTTTCGAGAAAGAAATGCAATTTTATCGCCCTTTGCCACTGTGAAATTCACATCCGAAAACAACACGTTTCCTTCCACACTCTTAGACAAACCGGATACTTCCAGAATCTGGTTTCCGACTTCGCGCTCCTGCTGAAAAATAATTCCCGGATACTTTCGGCTGGACGGCACGATTTCCTCCAAATTGATTTTTTCAAGCAGCTTCTTGCGACTGGTAGCCTGCTTAGATTTGGACGCATTGGCCGCGAAACGCTCCACGAAAGCCTGCAGCTCCTTCTTTTTGTCCTCCATCTTTTTGTTCTGATCCGCTCGCTGCTTCAGAGCCAGCTGACTTGACTCGTACCAGAACGTGTAGTTACCCGTGTGAATGCTAATCTTGCTGAAATCGATATCCACCATATGCGTACAAACCGTATCCAAGAAATGACGGTCGTGAGAAACCACAATGACAATGTTTTTGAAATCCAAAAGAAAATCTTCCAGCCAGGCGATCGTTTCCACATCAAGGTCGTTGGTCGGCTCATCAAGCAAAAGGATGTCCGGATTCCCGAACAATGCCTGCGCCAAAAGCACCCGAACTTTCTCCGAACCGGAAAGCTCGCTCATCTGTCTGTAGTGCAGCTCCTCTTTCACGCGCAAACCGCTCAACAAAGTGGCCGCATCGCTTTCAGCATTCCAACCGTCCATCTCGGCAAACTGCGCCTCCAGCTCTGAAGCACGGATTCCATCCTCTTCCGAAAAATCCTCCTTCATATAGATCTCGTCTTTTTCCTTCATGATCCGGTAGAGCTCTTCGTGCCCTCGCAGCACAGTCTCCAGCACCTGGCAATCATCGAAAGCATGGTGATCCTGTTTCAGAACGGTCATTCGGGCTCCGGGCGTCATAGCCACATTGCCAGAATTTGGCCCGATTTCCCCTGACAAGATCTTCAGGAAAGTCGATTTTCCGGCGCCGTTTGCACCAATAACACCGTAACAGTTGCCCTCTGTAAACTTCAGATTTACATCTTCGAAAAGCGTTCGCTTACCGAAACGAAGGGAAAGATTTGATACTGAAAGCATTGATATTTCTTGATTTTGAGATTTTATAACCCGCAAAAATAAGGAAATAAACTGAAAAACCGCCGCTTCACCCAGAACGCTTTGCCTTTTTGCACTTTCAAACTGAATTTAATTTAAAAAATACTTACTAACAGAAAAAATCAGAATCACTATACTGCCGCGGTGAGGACCTCGCCCTTAGCAAACTGATAGAGCCGCGATATGGATATGCGGTCGTCCAGCCGGCCTGCCTCATGAATAAACTCAATGCTCAGCCCCGGATTCAGCAAGAACTCAACCGGCATTAGCCGCAGACGCGCTCCGTCAAGATCGCCGCCGGCAGGCACCCCCATTCGCTTCGCCTCGCTCTTCACCGCCATCGCTTCGGGACTGAGAAACGTTTTCACCACTCCCATCATCGACTCCTTCACACCATACTTTCCGTACCAAATTCCTTCGGAGTCGCTGATAAGCGGAATGGGCGAAACTTCTCTGTGGAACGAACTCCTGAGCAACACCTGTTTCTTTGATTCGAAAAAGAAAATCATTTCCAAACCCAGCGCTTTCAACTTTTCACTTTCTTTCAAAAGCTGAAAAACCCGCAGATTACAAAAAGGACAAGCCGCATTCCTGAAAAAGGCAACAAGCACCTTCCGATCACCATAGCTTTCAAGATTGATTGTACGACCAAAAATATCTTCGACATTAAAAACCGGGGCCTTTTGACCCAATACTATACTCATAGACAAAAAAGTTCATGTATTCATAACAACTGCTCCAACGCAGTTAAACTACAGCTGGTTACCAAAAAACCAAATTCAAATAAATCAACACGAATACTTGCCAGACAGCAATTAAACAGAAAATCTTTACCCGCGGTCTCCATCTTTCTGAAGAAAAACAAGCAAAAGCGCAAGAGAAATCAGCGTGTTGCGTCCGGCCACCTGCAGAGCCCCCGAAGATTTGCTGAGCCAAAGCTGAAAATACTCCCCGGCTGCGGTAATAAAAACAAGAAAAAACAAAATGAAAACCAATAAAGCGCCGTAAACCGACCAGGAACCAGCCTGTCGGAATTTTTTTCCCGAGCTTCGACGAAGCTTCCACATTCTCCAGCTTCCAACAAAGAACAAAAAAGCACTTAGAAACTCAATCCCTATTATCACCGCATAAGCCAGCACTTGAACCGTTTGACTCATTATCGCCCGCCCCTTCAATGCGTTGTCCGGAAGCTCCGACATACTCATAACCTCCCGCACAAATCCCCAATTGATATCCCAGGCCAGCAAGTTGCCGAGCCCAACCATGAGCATATACACAAAAAAACAGGAGGAGAGCGACCATTGTACTATTCGGACAGGCTTCATATCCGTCCGCGTGCATAAATGACGCCAAGTCAGGACACAAAAAAACCTTCACGCTCTGGAAGGTTTCAGTTTTCTTTTTTTAGAAAGGAAGATCGTCCTCTTCAGAAGAGTTAGCCGTCCAAGTCGGCGGTTCCTGCGCTGGAGGCGCTGCTGCCTGCATCGGATCCATCGGCGGAATATTTGCCGGCTGCTGCATCAAAGGAGTAATTCTCCAGGCGTTCAGTGTATTGAAGTATACTGCCTCACCTTGGGGATTGATCCATTCCCGGCCGCGAAGATTGAAGCTAACATCCACTTCGTCTCCAACTTTAAAGCTGTCCAGCAACGAGCAAGAGTCCTGCACTACTTCAAACTTTACATATTGCGGGTATTGCGGATTGTCGAGATATTCTATCACGAACTCTCTTTTTCTGAAGCGGTCAGAAACCTGTTGCGCGTCGTATAATTGTCGGATTTTCCCTTGAATATTCATTCGTTTTGTTTTTCGATTTTCGGAACAAAACTATAAAAAAAAGAGGGAAATCCCTTAACATCCCCCTCCTTTTTCTATGATTTAGCAACAGGCTTTATTACTGTTCTTTCAGCTTTACAACCTCATCTTTCAACTCCAAAACAATCTTGGTTAGCTGTTCCATAGTCATGGTCTTCTCAGGCAGTTCCTCGGAAACCGAAGCTTGCGCATCAGGAAATTTTACGCTGATGAATGCCTTCGCTTCCCAAACCTCCATCACATCGCTTGCCTCAATTTCGTAGGGTGAATAACTTTTGTTGTCTGATACCAAAAACAGTTTGCCATTCTCATCGATGTAATTGAACACCCTTTTGTAAACCACCCCTTCCGAAACCGTTACCAACACATATGTTTTGCCGTTTTTTATCTCCAGCGGACTTTCAACATACTGGCCAACCAACACAGTTCCCGACTCAAGCGGCAACATTGAATCTCCGGAAATTTCGAACGCGCGAAACGTTCCATAGTTCGGCAACATTGGCAGGCGAAACTTCGGCAGTTCACGTATATATTCCGGATCGGCATAGCCGTTGGCATATCCTGCCGAAGCTTTCGTCGGCACCAATTCGATATTCTCGTTATCGTGCTCATCCACCGTAATAGCAAGCACTTTGGTATCCGGCACATTCGACCCTCTCCCGTCATATTTCGGCACTTGCAGATGCTTCATCTCCTTAAGCTGCAAGCCCGTCAGCTCCTGCGATATAAGCGCGTCTACAGAAACATCGAACAAACGCGACATGCTGATCAGGTTCGTGAGCCTCGGATCGGACCGCCCCTCTTCATAAGCTCCTACCAGCGAGCGCTTAATACCAATTTTCTCGGCAAATTTCGCCTGAGTCAACCGCATGCTTTTCCTCAGGTATTTTATATTTCTACCGATTAGCGACATACACTTCTACATTTATGTTCATTACTATAGGCAAGGCAAAATTCAGTCGCTGGCAGCGGCTTTTTTATAAACCAGCACCTTATCGACCGATGTTCTGGGAGTTCCCATCCGAAGCAAATTCCGATGGTACAGCTCGCCCGACTGCGCTTCCCGCACTTTTGATCTGATACTCCCGACAACTTCGCTCATCGACTCGCTCCCGTTGGCCAGCAAGTATCCATAATACAAGTCTTCACCTTTCTCCTCCACATGAAACTTCACCTGAATGTTGCCGGACTTCAGAAGCTTAGCAGACAATCGGATTTTGACTTTGCCGCTCATTTTTTAGAGATTTTCCCAAGTCAGATGAAGCTCTCTCACAAAATCCGCTGCCCGATACTTCACGAAAGCATCAAATGCTCTTATTTGTAGTAAATTATTTATTTTCTAACAAAATTAGTATTTCATATTATTTCTCCAAACATTTTATCCACTATTTCAACACACCCCTCCCGCAAAACACCTTATTCCCAGCCTTTTTCACATCGCCGCATACACTCGCTCCATCTTGGTACAGACTTTTCTATTGATTACAAATTGCATATATTTGCCCTAATTATTAAAATTAACAAATACCTATGAGCAGAAAAGCAGAAATACATACACCAAAAGGCGTAATGAAAATCGAATTTTATGAAAAAGATGCGCCAAACACTGTAGAGAACTTTTGCAAACTGGCCAAAGAAGGTTTTTACAACGGACTGACTTTTCACCGCGTAATTCCTGATTTCGTAGTACAAGGCGGTTGTCCGGAAGGCACAGGCGCCGGAGGACCAGGATACTCAATTGACTGCGAACTGGACGGCGACAACCAATACCATGACCGCGGCGTGCTTTCGATGGCGCATGCTGGACGCAACACTGGCGGCTCGCAGTTCTTCATTTGCCATAACCGCCAAAACACGCAGCACTTGGACAGAAACCACACTTGTTTCGGAAAAGTATACGAAGGGCTTGACGTTATTGACGACATTCGCATGGGCGATGTAATGGACAAAGTGGTTATCATCGAAGAATAATTATTCGTCCGCTTTCTAAAAAATAGAAAAAGCACTTGGCTGGCCAAGTGCTTTCGTTTTTTCGGACATTTATTAACATCATCTGTGCACGTCGGTACTCTCGAAGATTTTGTCTGCAGACTTGGCGACAAATCCTTGAAACAGCTTTCCGTTTTCCAAAGGATAACGCAAGGCAAACTCATAATAACAAGCTGGAACCCGATACATTTTGCCTCCTGAAAATTCCAGATCAATTTTGCCGGCCAGCGTTGACGACTGCTCCAAATACACCTCTTTAGATCCTTTAACTTCTCCTCCGCTTTCGTTAATCAGGAAGCCGTTCTCCCTCACCACTTCATTCAAATCCTTCAGGTTGTCCAGACTTTTCAGCTTGTTCACATACACCGTGAAGTGATTGGCTCTGAATCCAAATGCTGCTACCCAGGCCGCGTACTCGCTTTTTTCCAACAGTTTTTCATAAGTCTCATGCGACACATCCCAAACACGCTTGGAAACCGGAAAATAATCCTCCTGATTCACACCATCTGGTATCTGATCTATCAATCCGGTTACAATATCATTCAATTCCTGATCAAACTCCTCAAGCCGGAGCTCGCTGATAAACACCTTCGGCAGACTTTCGTCTTCGTGCTCAAAATGCTTTGCGTTGAGCTTTTTCTCTTCAAATCGGTAATTTCCCGCTTCTTTGTAGCCGCCTTTCAGAAAAGGCCGGGCCAGCACATCCACACACACTTTCGGATGATTGTAAGTGCGAATAGCAATGTGATCGTTGTACACGTCATCACCTCTTTCAACAAATATGTTGTGAATCTCCAGTACATGCGGATTGAGGCCTACATAGTCCTCCCACATTTTCTGCAATAATTCTCTGACATCGAATTTACTCATAATAGTATCATTTAGGGTTACTGTTGTATTCAAATGTAAAGAATTAAATGCAAAAATAGCATTGCTTAATACTGAATTTAAAAGTTCATTTTTAAAAGAAATCATACACAAAAGCCCCTGATACTTTCAGAGGCTTTTGAAAAAAATTTACAACAATTTATTTTACAAGAAACTCATTAAGAGAGATTTGCCAGACTTTCTTCCAGTGTTTTGATCTTAGCTTCAGCGTCTGCTTGTTTCTTTCTTTCCGCATCCACTACCGCTTTAGGTGCGTTGTCCACAAAGCGCTTGTTTGACAGTTTCTTTTCACACGATTTCAAGAAACCTTTTGCATACTCCAGCTCCTTGCGAATATTTTCAAGTTCTGCTTCCACGTCAATCGCACCCTGCACCGGCACAAAGAATTCATCCGATTTCACTACAAACGACAAAGCACCGTCCACGCTTTCGGCTACATAACTGATTTCGGCCACATTAGCCAATTTCGTGATGATTGGCTCAAAAGCACGGTATCTCTCCTGACCGGCTTTCACTGCCAAGTCCAGGCTTTCCTTCGGCGAAATCTGCTTTGAGCTTCGAATGTTTCGCACGCAAGAAACTACCTCGAAGGCAATTTGAGCTTGCTCCAAAAGCGCGGCATCGTATTCCTTCGGTCTTGGCCAGTCAGCTACAATCAGACATTCTTTCTCTGTACGATCCTTGATTTCATGCCAGATTTCCTCGGAAATAAACGGCATAAACGGATGCAGCAGCTTCACGATATCCTCAAAGAAGCCGATAGTCGCATCGTAAGTAATTTTGTCGATCGGCTGTCCGTATGCCGGCTTGATCATTTCCAGATACCAAGAACAGAAGTCATCCCACACCAATCGGTAAATTGCCATCAGTGCGTCCGAAATACGGAACTTCGAGAAATGATCCTCTACTTCGACCAAAACCGCATTCAGCTTCGAGCGGAACCAGCGGATAGCCGTATCGTTCTGCTTATGATCCAGCGAAGCATCTGCTTCCCAGTTTTTCACCAAACGGAAAGCATTCCAGATTTTGTTGGCAAAATTACGCCCCTGTTCCATCAGTTTTTCTTCGAACAAAAGATCGTTGCCTGCGGCCGAACTGAACAAGATACCTGAGCGAACCCCGTCAGCACCGTACTGGTCAATCAGCATAAGCGGATCCGGCGAGTTGCCCAGCGACTTGGACATCTTGCGGCGCTGACTGTCCCGAACAATACCTGTCAGGTACACATTTTTGAAAGGCACTTCGCCATTGTACTCCAGCCCGGCAATAATCATCCTTGCAACCCAGAAAAACAAAATATCCGGACCAGTCACCAAATCGTTAGTCGGATAGAAATATTTATATTCAGGATTGTCAGGATTTTTAAAGGCATCAAATACCGACATCGGCCACAGCCATGAAGAAAACCAGGTATCCAGCACGTCTTCATCCTGCTTCAGCTGCTCAGCCGTAACAGCAGGATCGATAGCCTTCGCTTTTTCCAAAGCCTCCTCCGGTGTGGTTGCTACAACGATTTGTCCGTCCGGCAGATAAAACGCAGGAATGCGCTGTCCCCACCACAACTGGCGAGAAATACACCAGTCCCTCACGTTTTCCATCCACGAACGGTAGGTATTTTTGAACTTAGACGGGAACAAACGAATATCGTCTTCCATCACCGCTTTAAGCGCCGGAGTCGCAATTCCCTCCATTTTCAAAAACCACTGAGTCGAAAGCTTAGGTTCAATCACTGCGTCTGTTCTTTCAGAAAAACCAACGTTGTTAGTGTAATCCTCAACTTTCTCGAGCTGTCCAGCCGCCTCAATTTCCTTGATAATCTTTTTGCGAACAACAAATCGGTCTTCTCCGACAAACAGCTGACCAGCCTGGCTGATTTTTCCGTCGTCGTCAATTACATCAATCGACTCCAAATTATGCTTCACGCCCAGCTCGTAGTCATTCACGTCGTGCGCAGGCGTCACTTTCAGACAACCCGTACCGAATTCCATGTCCACGTATTCGTCTTCGATAATCGAAACCGCTCGGTTCACCAAAGGCACAATCACTTTCTTACCCTTCAAATGCGAATATCTTTCGTCATTCGGATTGATACACACAGCCGTATCTCCCAGAATTGTCTCAGGACGGGTCGTCGCGATAGTCACGAATTCATCCGCTCCTTCAACCTGGTATTTCACGTAATACAATTTTGACTGCACCTGTCTGTGTATTACCTCGTCGTCTGAAAGCGCCGTTTTACCTGCCGGATCCCAGTTCACCATGCGAACACCTCGATAGATCAGCCCCTTGTTGTAAAGGTCCACAAATACCTGGATCACCGCATCCGACAAATCCGCCTCCATTGTGAAACGGGTTCTATCCCAGTCGCATGAACATCCCAGTTTTTTCAATTGCTCAAGGATGATTCCCCCGTACTTGTCTTTCCACTCCCAGGCATGCTTAAGAAATTCTTCCCGGGTTATGTCTTCTTTACTAACGCCTTTTTCTTTCAACATCGCCACAACTTTCGCTTCTGTAGCAATTGAGGCATGGTCAGTTCCCGGCACCCAGCAAGCTTCTTTGCCTTCCATTCTCGCCTTCCGGATAAGCACGTCCTGTATCGTATTGTTCAGCATGTGCCCCATGTGCAACACGCCCGTTACGTTCGGCGGAGGAATGACAATCGAATATGGTTCTTTGTCTGGATTTGCCTTAGCACTGAAAAATTTCTGTTGCTGCCAGTACGTATACCACTTATCCTCTACATCATGAGGATTGTATTTTGTTGAAAGCGCCATTGATAAATAAGATTTATATAATAATTTTTTTTATGCACCTACACTCCGCATTTAAAAAAACGGGAAAGTAAAATTCAAGAAAAGCTGAAAATCATTGCTTAGCCTATCTCACAAAAATATGGATTTTCTGGGAGTTGAAAAATCAGCTGGAACAAAAAAAGCCACTGCGCATGCAGTGACCTGGCAAATATTGTACATTCTGCCACTATTTGTTGAGCGTCATCCGGTAACGGCCATTGATTCCCTTAATCCTGGAGGTTGTCGGCACTTCTACAATGTCGGGCACATTAGCCGTACTGAATTCAATTATTGTCTGATTGTCCGTCACCGAAAGCGACACAGTGCTGGTTACGTAGTCGGATCCGGAAAGCATCATTGAATTCACATCTTCACCCGCAAAACGCCATTCCGTCACTCCCTGGAACACGCCGTTGTCGCCGCTGGCGCTGAAGCTTCCTCCGTTCATGCCGCTGGTGTATCCAAAAGTAACCGTCAGATTCGGAAATCGAGTCGTGAGGTTCACGCCGTCCACAATCACCGTCTGGCTTCCCGCCGCCGACCAGGTGGCATTCAGAAACTCGCCCCGCTGATCGGCCGCCGAAGGACCGCTGCTGCTTTTGCTGCAGGCAAAAAACGAAACAAAAAGTAAGAAATAAACAAAATAATTAAGTAGGTTTCTCATCTTTTATTCCCTCCATAGGTAGGTTAAACTGTATTCTTTCGAACAGCAACTCAATGCCTTTTCTTTCACAAAACAGCATGAGAGGCGATATGTTTCTTCAAATTCATTTTTCGGAACATTCCTGAGAAAAATGTTTGCCTACAAAAAAAGCCACTCTTTCGAAGCAGCTTTTCACTTAATTTTTATATTACAACTTAACGAAAAGTAAGTGTGTATTTTCCTGACACTCTCTCTATACGCGCATTAGAAACCTCGCCCCCAGTTTTAACCAACTGAGGAATTTCTGAATTTGTCTCAAAGCTCATCTCAAGAATATTCGTCTCACCCTCAGCTGTAAGCTTAATGGCAATATCTCCCTTAATCCAAGTACCGCTGCCATTGTCAGGCAACACCAATTTTGTTACGTCTTCACCTTTGAACGACCATGATGACACTCCTTTAAACAAAGAGGCTTTGTTATTTGCTGTAGGGTACCCATCGCCAGTTACTGCCATGCTACCCGATTTTGTTGTTTTATCATAGGTAATTACTAGCTTCATGTCTTTCAGCGCCTTTGCCAGCTCGTCCTTACTAGGTCCTTCAATAATTTCTGACAGGGCCCAAGCACCTGTTTTTGCCAGTTTAGCGCCCTGCTGATCAGTTGCAGAAGGCGTGTCATCATCCCCTCCGCTGCTGCCGCAGGCTGTGAAAAAAAGAATTACAGCACTTAAAACTGCCAGGCTAAAAATAGATTTTAAGTTCTTCATGATGTTGAATTTTGTTTTGTGTTCGAACGACTTACTATTTATAGTTATTGATCAACAATTCTTTTTCGCAGAATTCATATTCATGCTTCTGATTGGAACACACCACAACCAACCGGTCACCGCAGGTTTCCTCAACCTGTTCCAAAAACCAACCCACGCCCTTTCTGTCCAAATTCATTGTCGGCTCGTCCAGCAGCAACACGGGCGTGCTGCTGTAAAAAGCCACTGCCAACTTCACGCGCTGGCGCATTCCCGACGAAAAAAATTTTATCTGCTTGTTTCTCGAACTTTCAAGATACATTAATTGGATCAATTTATCAATTTCTTCCCCTTTTCTGATTTTTTTAAATGAAAAGTGAAAGTTCAAAAATTCCTCAAGCGTAAATTCCTCAATTAGCTCAAGATAAGGAGTGCACACCGAAAAATACTGAAAAAACTGATCAGGAGGCAAAGAACTGTTGCCCATGTAGTAATGAAGCTCTCCCTGAGAAAAGGGCATCACTCCGGAAAGCACCTGCAGCAATGTAGACTTTCCGCTTCCATTGGCGCCTAAAACCGCCAGCTTATCCCCTTGAAAAAGCTCAAGGTTCAGGTTTCTGAAAATCCATTCTCGGCTGAATTTTTTACCCAAACCTTGTGCTTTTATCGATATCTCAGTACTCATACTCAGGACAGCTCTTCCTTAACCGGACGAATAACCCCCCTCGCAGAGTTGCTGATGAAATTAAGAATATCTCTCTTCTCTTTTGATTCTTTAATATTGTTCTCTATCCACTCAATCCCCTGGGTCACGTTTTTGCCTTCCTGGAACAAGCCCTTGTAAATCTCCTGGATATTGCGAATCTGCTCATTAGAATAGCCTCGCCTTCTCAAACCAATCGTGTTCACGCTGCTGAATCCGCAAGGCGTGCGGGTAGTAAGCGCAAAAGGAGGAACATCTTTTCCCAGCAAAGCTCCTCCGGCCACCATGGCATGCTTGCCCACTGAGCAAAATTGATGAATAGCCGTCGTCCCGCCAATAATAGCCCAATCCTCAATTGTGCAATGGCCGGCCACTTGTACAGAATTCGCAAGGATGCAATTATCACCCACAACGCAATCGTGAGCCACATGCACATAGGCCATAATCAATACATTGCTTCCAATTACAGTTTTCAGCTTGTCTTTAGTGCCTCGGCTGATGGTCGCATATTCACGGATTACCGTGTTGTCGCCAATTTCTGTGGTTGTAATTTCTCCCTCAAACTTCAAGTCCTGAGGTTCTCCGGAAACTACGGCTCCCGGATGAATGGTACAGTTTTTACCTACCCGAGCCCCGTCGCAAATAATCGCATGAGAAGCCACACGGGTGCCCTCACCTATAACCACGTCTTTTTCGATAACCGCAAAAGCCTCAACCGAAACATTTTCAGCTAGTTTAGCTTCTGGATGCACTTGCGCTAATTCACTTATCATAAGTCTTTTCTTACAATTCTTGCTGTCATTACTGCTTCTGTCACGAGTTTCCCCCCAACATAAGCTTTGCCGATCATTTTGGCAATTCCTCTTTTTATCGGATCCAAAAGCTCACATTTCAGAATCAGACAATCTCCCGGCACAACCATCTTTCGGAATTTCACTTTTTCCAGCCCCAGGAAATAAGTCCAGTAGTTTTCCGGATCCGGCACTGTATTAAGCACCAAAATTCCTCCAGTCTGCGCCAAAGCCTCAATCTGCAGCACTCCCGGCATCACCGGATTGCCCGGAAAGTGCCCGATAAAATACGGTTCGTTCATCGTGACATTTTTCACACCTGCCACGCGCGACTCGTCCAAATGGAAAATTTTATCTACTAG
This sequence comes from Cytophagales bacterium, assembly GCA_022360875.1. Lineage (GTDB taxonomy): Bacteria > Bacteroidota > Bacteroidia > Cytophagales > Cyclobacteriaceae > JAKSBZ01. The sequence continues at coordinate 71,752 of JAKSBZ010000410.1, forward strand.
AAGGAAAGGACTGCGGTGCGGCAGTGTTTTCTCAATCTGATTAATGTCATAAACAGGCGGAAGCTTAGGATCGTAATGCGGAAAATCGCTGTCTCCGCTTTCTTTGATCATCTTTTTCAGCTTTTTGGCAAAAGCAACATTGGCCGTATGCCCCGGACGAGCCGCCAAAATCTGCGCTTTGATCGGACGCCCTACCAGCGCCAAATCTCCCATAACGTCCAACAACTTGTGGCGGGCCATTTCATTTTTAAATCGGAGTTCAACATTGTTGAGAATCCCCTCTTCTTTCACTTCCACTTTTTCCTTGCCCAGAAGCTCTTTCAAGTGATCCAACTCGTTATCCTCCACCAAACGGTCAACAATAACGATCGCATTGTCCACATCACCGCCTTTAATGAGTCCTTGCTTATACAAGGCTTCCAGTTCATGAAGAAAAACAAAAGTACGGCACGAAGATATCTCTTTTTTAAACTGCGACAAATGCGTCAAGCTGGCATGCTGGCTTCCCAACACCGGAGAATTGTAGTCCACCATGCAGGTTACTCGGTATTCGTCACACGGCAAGGCGGCAATCTCCACATTGCTTTTTGAATCCGCATAAAAAACGCTGTTCGGCACTTCAAAGTAATTTCTAAGCGCGTTTTGCTCCTCAAAACCAGCAGCTTCCAACGCTTCTACGAAAGGCATGGAGCTTCCGTCCATAATCGGCGGTTCCGGTCCATCCAGCTGAATCAGCACATTATCGATTTGCAAACCTACCAAAGCGGCCAGTGTATGCTCTACAGTATGCACACGGGCGCCGTCTTTTTCCAAAACAGTTCCTCTGGCTGTGTCCACAACGTAATCCACATCGGCCTCAATAATTGGCTGGCCTTCCAAATCCACACGCTGGAACTTAATCCCGTGATATGGCTTGGCTGGTAAAAAAGTCAGGTTCGCTACCACCCCAGTGTGCAAACCTATCCCAGAAACCGTTGCCGGTTTTTTTATCGTATGTTGTTTATTATTCATCCCCTTTATTCTCGGTCGTCGAATTTTGTATATTTTTTTCCAGATCGCTCAATCGTTGTTCCATATCAGGCAACCGGCGAAAATGCGCAAAAGACTTCAAGAAAGACTTCTGGTCAAATCCAGGAGCTCCCATCAGCACTTGCCCCGGCGAACTTACAGATTTCCCTATGCCTGTTTTAGCCGCCAGGATAGTACGATCAGCAACTGCAAGGTGGCCGGCGACTCCCACTTGACCGCCAATCATACAGTTCTTTCCTATTTTGGACGAGCCCGACACTCCTGACTGCGCCGCAATTACAGTATCCTCGCCGATTTCCGCATTGTGCGCAATCTGAATAAGGTTGTCTAGCTTTGCTCCTTTGCGAATAATTGTCGAGCCCATTGTCGCACAGTCAACCACCGTATTGGCTCCAATACTTACCTGATCTTCCAGCACTACATTGCCCAGCTGAGGAATGGCTTTGTACGAACCGTCTTTTTGCGGAGCAAATCCGAAACCGTCGCTGCCAATAACGGCATTGGCGTGTATCACACACTCCTTGCCTATCACCGAATTGCTGTAGATTTTGGCTCCCGCATCAATAATCGTGTAATCACCGATTTCCACATTGTCGCCTATGGCCGCATGCGGAAAAATCTTGACAAACTTACCAATTTTGCAGTTTTTTCCTATGTAAGAAAAAGCGCCCCGGTATCCTTCTTCACCGACTTCGGAACCCTCTCCTATGTAAGAAGGCTCCTCCACACCTACCCGGGCAGCCATCATGTAACTCTGATATTGTTCCAGTATACTGGTAAAGGCCGAGTAGGCGTCATCTACTTTTATTAGTGTTGTTTTTACCTCTTTTTTCGGCTCAAAATCCCGGTTAACGATAACCGCACCTGCACCCGTAGTGTACAAATAATTTTCATACTTAAGATTAGCCAAAAATGAAAGGGCATCACCACCTGCTTCTTCTATCTTGCTAATTTTACTGACACTTTTAGTTTTGTCTCCTATCACTTCACCGCCCAGCATTTGAGCGATCTGTTCTATGCTAAACTTCATGGGTACTATTCTACATTAAAAAGAAAAATATCACAAAGATACAATTTTGGGCCAGCATAGATAATGTTTTTTAACAATTTTAGCTAAGGTCGCTATGTTCGACAAATCAGACACCTCCCTGATATCATGCAACGAGCCTCTTTTCGATAAGATATTGATCCGCTGGCCATTACTCACATATGCCTTGTTGGAAATCTCTCCCTGCCGGATAAAATACTCCAGCTCATCGTTACTCAAGCCAAGGGCTTTTTTCGTCTCTGTCTCAATCTGAGCCCGCTTATCTTCCGAAAACGGTTCCTTATAAATCTCAACACGAAAGAGTCTGCGGTTGACCAGCATACTGCTCAAAACCGACAACACTCTGTCCGGATGCATCATCCACGCTTTTACCGAGGCAAATATATCAAAATCATCAATAGCAATGAATGATTTAAGGAAATCCTTCCCGTCTCCTCCATTTTTCCAGCCAGCAGACTGTTTAAAAAAGAACTCTAGAGCAGGAGTGACTCCCAGCGCAATACCGCGTCTTGCAAGCTCTCTTGCTCTGTTTATTACCGAAATAAGCATAGCTTCGGCGCTAACCGACGCATGATGAAGATACACCTGCCAGTACATCAGCCGTCGGGCAATAAGAAAATTTTCAATACTGTAAATTCCCTTCTCTTCAATCACCAGCTGGCCGTCGTGAACATTCATCATCTTAATAATCCGATCCGCCCCGATTGTTCCCTCATGAACTCCGGTGTAAAAACTGTCTCGCTGCAGATAATCCAAGCGGTCTACGTCGAGCTGGCTGGAAACCAGCTGATGAAAAAACGGACGGGAGTAACGATCAGTAAAAACATCAATCGCCAGCCCCAGTCTGCCGTCAAACTGCCTGTTAAGATCTTCCATCAGCACCAAAGAAAGCTCCTCATGCGCCACGCCCTGCAGCAGGGTAAACTCCAAAGCGTGAGAATAAGGACCGTGTCCAATGTCGTGAAGCAGAATAGCAATCAGCGCTCCCTCAAACTCCTCGTCAGAAATAGAAACATCCCTTTCCCGAAGATGATTCAAACACAGACGCATCAAATGCATGCTCCCCAACGCATGGTGAAAGCGCGTGTGCAGCGCTCCCGGGTACACATACTCAGTCATTCCCAGCTGCTTGATTCGCCTCAAACGCTGAAAATAAGGATGTTCAATAATTTCAAAAACCAGCCCGGCTGGCACATGAATAAAGCCATAAACCGGATCGTTTATTATTTTATGTTTTTCCAAGACAGAAGCTATTTGTTGACTGAAATCAATTTATTCAATAATCGACGAAAGTCCCAGTTTTTTTCCAACACTATAAGGTTTCGGCTCTTTCCATCGTTTTAAGTACAAACTGTGTTTTTAACGCAGGATTCAAACTTCAGCTTCCGGGATTTGGTCAATAAGATTTATCTGAGATTTCCTAATCTGTTGTTTTTTCAAGTGCAGTTCAAATAACATTTGAATAAAGCCGGATGAATATTTTGATAATCTGAGAAAAAGAAATCAAGGCCAAAAGGGTGAAAAATCATGGAGCCATAGTATATTTAACTTTAAACCGGAAATTTTTTACAGAACAAAAATTGTATTTCAATTTCCGGCTCTTGAAATGCTGCCAGGCTCTTAGTCATAAAACTGGCGCCGAATTATATTTTTGCGCAGATAACACAACACCAAGCCAAGCCTTAACCAGCATCAGCAAAAAAACGAAACACTATGCAACAATTTAATATTCTCTGGGCTGACGACGAAATCGATTTGCTTCGGCCCCATATTCTTTTTCTGGAAAAAAAAGGATACCAGGTTAAAGGCGTTCACAGCGCCACCGAAGCGCTCGAGGAAATTCAGGAAAGCGCGTTCGACGTTATCTTCCTGGATGAAAACATGCCGGGCATGACTGGGCTGGAGGCCATTCCGAAACTCAAGCAGCGGCGGCCGGACACTCCCATCGTGATGATAACAAAAAGCGAAGAAGAGTATGTTATGGAAGATGCCATAGGCTCAAAAATCGCCGACTATCTCATCAAGCCGCTGAACCCCAACCAAATCCTGCTGTCAGTAAAAAAAATTCTTGACAACAAGCGCCTGGTTTCCGAAAAAACGAATTCCAACTATCAGCAAGAATTCCGCGAAATCGGGATGCGCGTAATGGACGAACTGGACCATGAAGAATGGGCTGATGTGTACAAAAAAATCACCTACTGGGAACTGGAAATTCAGAAGTCAAGCGATTCAAGCATGGCAGAAGTACTGGATATGCAAAAGTCCGAAGCCAACCACAACTTTGTAAGGTTCATCAGTGAAAACTACAAAAGCTGGCTCAACGACCCCGAATCCAACCGCCCCAAGCTCTCACACCAGATCATGAAAGAATATGTTTTTCCTGAGCTGTCAGAGAACCGCCCGCTGTTTTTCATTATCATTGACAACATGCGGCTGGACCAGTGGAAGGTCCTTCGCTCGCTGGTTACCGAATATTTTGACATCGAACAGGAAGACACTTATTATTCCATTTTGCCAACTACTACCGCCTATGCCCGAAACGCCATTTTCTCAGGCCTCCTTCCTACAGAAATGGCCCGGCGCCATCCGGATTACTGGGTAGACGAAAACGTGGAAGAAGGAAAAAACAATCACGAAGACGACTTCCTTCGCGCCCAGCTGGAGCGCCTGCGGCTCAGCCACTACAAATGGTCTTACCACAAAATCAAAAACAGCTCTCAGGGCAAAGAACTTGTGGAAAACGCCCAGAACCTAAAGCACAATGCGCTCAACACTGTAGTTTTCAATTTCGTGGACATGCTTTCGCATGCGCGCACCGAAATGGAAGTGATCCGCGAACTGGCTCCCGACGAGGCCGCTTACCGCTCCCTGACTCGCTCATGGTTCGAACACTCTTCGCTTTACGACCTATTGCAAAAAGTGTCGAAAATGAATGCCAAGCTCGTCATCACCACCGACCACGGCACCACCCGCGTGAAAAAACCATACAAAATTATCGGAGACAGAAACACCAACACCAACCTGCGTTACAAACAAGGAAAAAATCTGAGCTTTGACGAAGGAAAAGTGTATGTGGAAAGAAACCCAGAATCCATCCATTTACCGTCCCTGAATGTTTCCAGCGCTTACGTTTTCGCGGCCGAAGACTATTTCTTCGCTTATCCGAACAATTACAACTATTACGTCAACTACTACAAAGGGACTTTCCAGCATGGAGGAATTTCGATGGAAGAGATGATTATTCCGATAATTTCATTAAATTCAAAAAATGGATAAAAAGAAGGAAGTACTGGAACTGACCAGTCGAGGCGCGGAAGAATTGACAAGCATTGCTCGGCAAATAATAGAATTTGCGGGAGAGGAAACCATTTGGCGAATCGAAGGAGAAATGGGCGCGGGAAAGACCACTTTAGTTATCGCCCTGTGTCAGGCACTGGGCATACTGGACCATGCCACCAGCCCCACATTTTCCTTAGTCAATGAATACCAGGACGAACAAGGCACTCCGTATTACCATTTCGATTTTTACAGAATAAAAGAAGAGGAGGAAGCCGCCGCCATCGGAACAGAAGAATACTTCGATTCCGGAGCAATTTGTTTTTTGGAGTGGGCATCCCTCATCCCCAACCTTTTACCCGAGCAATATTTGCTGATTCAAATTGATATCCTGGATCCAATGACCCGGCGTTTCAAGGTTACAAAACATCATGAATGAAAAACAACTATTTGGATTTTCTGAACTAATGAAAGAGCATGCAATTTCACCCAAGGAATTGCTTGCTCCGCTCAAAAAAGACAAACATTTATTAAAAATCGGAGTCCCGAAAGAAAATGCAGAAGAAGAAAGCCGGGTAGCGCTGGCGCCCGAAGCTGTTAAAGTGCTCTGCCAGGCCGGGCTCAAGATCTGCATCGAAACTGGAGCCGGCGAAGGCTCCCATTTTTCGGACCACAGCTACAGCGAAGCCGGCGCAGAAATACTCCCCGACAGCCAAAGCATTTTCCAGTGTCCTTTCATTATAAAAGTCGAGCCTCCCACACCTCAAGAAATAGAACGCTGCCAGCCCGAAACCTTCATCGTTTCAGCCCTCCAGTTCAGCCAGCTTACCCGCGAATACCTGGCCCTCCTTCAAAAAAAGAAAATCATCGCTTTGGCCTATGAGCTCTTTCAAGACAAAGTCGGGGAAATGCCGTTCATACGCGCCATGAGCGAAATCGCCGGAAGCTCAGCGCTTTTCATTGCCTCGGAATGCATGAACAGCCACAAAGGCGGCAAAGGCGTTCTTCTGGGAGGGATTACAGGGGTTTTGCCGGCCAGCATCGTAATCCTCGGAGCCGGCACCGTTGCAGAATACGCCACGCGAGTCGCGCTGGGACTTGGCGCCAAAGTACAGATTTTCGACAACAACCTCTACAAACTACGCAGGCTTAAACATCTTGTAGGACACGCCATTCCCACTTCCACCTTAGACTCCCTTGCACTTTCCAAAGCACTGCAGGATGCAGACGTGGCCATCGGAGCCATTCGCATGGACAATCAGCGAAACCGGTTCATGGTTAGCGAGGAAATGGTCAGCCAAATGCAGCCCGGATCTGTCATTCTGGACATCAATATTGATCAAGGCGGCTGTTTCGAGACCTCGCGGCTCACTTCGCACAAGAACCCGACATTTGAAAAATACGGCATCATCCACTACGGGATCCCCAACATTCCTTCGCGGATGGGAAGAACCGCCAGCCGGGCCATCAGCAACATTTACACCACCATGATGCTCCAAATACAGGATTGCGGCGGTTTGGAGGAAATGATCTACACAAACAAAGGATTTCTGAAAGGCATTTACACCTACAAAGGCTGCATCACGAACAAACAGCTGGCCAGCCGCTTTGAACTCAAGTACAAAGACTTGGAGCTGCTGATGGCTGCGCGCATGTAACCGCCGGAGGCATTCTCAATTTTCTTTATGAGAATCTTTTCTTCAAATAAAAAAACAAAAAGGAAAAGCATTTTCTAAAAGAACAATTCACTTCATAAAAGTGAAAAACCAAGCTCCCCGGCAAAAACCAAGGAGCTGGCTTCCGAAAAAAATTACGGTTTAAACTTACCCCGAAGCTGTGCCAATTTTGACTGCAAGTCGCTGTCCGTTCGGTTGTCTATTCTCGTGTTTGCCTTGTTCACTTTCGGTCTGCTGACTTTCTTTTCCTCCAGAGGGCTGGACTTCATCGAAAGCGAGATTCGTCTGCGCGCCACATCCAGACCGGTTACTGTCACCATCACTTTTTGCTGCACTTGCACCTTTTCCGCCGGATTGGAACAATAATCATCGGAAATCTGGCTTACATGGACCAGTCCGTCCTGATGAACGCCGACATCCACAAACGCACCGAAATTAGTAATATTTGTCACGATGCCCGGCAGTTTCATACCGACTCTTAAGTCCTCAATTTCATGCACACCGTCCATAAAAGCAAAAGGCTCGAACTTATCGCGAGGGTCAAGTCCCGGCTTTTCCAGCTCGCTGATAATATCCTGAAGAGTTGGAAGCCCTACACTGTCAGACAAATATTTCTGCAGCTCTACCGACGCCCGCAAAGATTTGTCTCGCATAAGCTCCTGTACAGTAGCGTCTTTATCTTTTGCCATTTGCTCGACTATCGAATAACTCTCAGGATGCACCGCGCTGGAATCCAGCGGATTTTCAGCACCCCGGATTCTCAAAAATCCCGCAGACTGCTCAAACGCTTTCTCGCCAAGACGAGGAACCTTCTTAAGGTCTTTTCTTCTTTTAAACGGTCCGTGCTCGTTTCGATAACTCACGATATTCTGCGCCAGCTGCGGCCCC
>JAKSBZ010000251.1 GCA_022360875.1 Cytophagales bacterium
GATCGGGAGTTTGTTAAAGCCAGCAAGAAACGAAAAAAAAGCAAGGAATACTGGTTGAAAGCGACTGACCAGCAGCTTCGGTACCTGGAAAGAAACATTAGGCACCATACTACTGGACATTTATGGATTTGGGACTGAAATATTACCTCTCAATGGCTTCATACATACCAAACAGGTACTTGGTGAAGGAATATAAATGACACTTTCCCATCAAGTGTGTAAGTTCAAAATTTAAGGGTTGAAATGTGCGTTCACATTTTGACCCTGCCTTCGAATATAATCAAAAATTGATTAAGTATAAGCCCCCAGTTCCGAATCGGCATGGACCATTTTTTAGTAGCCTCCCTGACTGCCAGAAAAGCAGACTTTTGCACAGCCTCGTCAGTTGGGAATGAAAGCTTGTTTTTTGTGTACTTCCTGATTTTTCCGTTCAGATTTTCAATCAGATTTGTTGTGTAAATGATTTCCCTTATTTCGGTCGGAAACTCAAAAAACTCGGTAAGCTCATCCCAGTTTTCCCGCCAGCTTTTTACTGCATAGCTGTATTTGCTTTCCCATTTTTCAGCAAAGTCTTCCAAAGCGGCTTCAGCGGCCTGTTTATTGGGTGCCTTGTATACGCACTTTAGGTCCTGAGCAAACTCCTTTTTGTCTTTCCAAACAACATATCGCATGGAATTTCTGATCTGGTGCACAACGCAAATCTGGGTGGCTGACTGCGGAAAAACTGTTCGAATGGTTTGGGTAAAGCCGTTTAAATTGTCGGTGGCCGTTATCAGTATATCCTGTGCGCCCCGGGCTTTTATGTCAGTAAGCACACTCATCCAAAAAGAGGCCGATTCGCTTTTTCCAAGCCAAAGCCCGAGAACCTCTTTCCTTCCGTCTGTTCGCAGCCCCACTGCGATATACATTGTTTTATTGATGACCTTTGAATTTTCCCGCACTTTGAAAACAATGCCGTCCATCCAAACAATGAGATATACCGGTTCCAAAGGCCGGTTTTGCCATGCAACAATGTCTCCCGTGATTTTGTCAGTAATCCGGGAAATCGTCGAAGAAGAAACCGAGAACCCGTACACCTCGCGCATTTGCTCTTCAATGTCGCTGGTGGTCATTCCCTTGGCATAAAGAGAAATAACAACGTTTTCCACGCCATCCACCATGTTTTTCCTCTTGGGAACTAACATCGGGTCAAAAGTAGCCTTCCGATCTCTTGGCACCTGAATCTCAGATTCGCCCAGACCGGTTTTTACTTTTTTGCTTGTGTGTCCGTTCCTAGCATTCTTGGACGCTCTCGCTTGATGTTTTTCATATCCCAAATGGGCATCCAGTTCAGCTTCAAGGATCTTCTCAATTCCCCGCTTCTGAAGTTGCTGAAGAAAGTCATTCAGTTGGTCGCCTGTTTTAAGTTGGTCGAGAAGTTCGTTGGTAATCAAATCCTGTGAATTCATAAATAGTTGTGTTTCTTGAAAATAAAATGATTTAAAACAAAATCATAAATTGAAATACACAACTTGAGAATAGGAGTGTTCCCTCCGGGGGGCCTGCCGGCGGCACCTCAGAAATATAAATTACCTTGGGCTTGTGCCCAAGGATAATTTAATTCCCGAGGGCGATATCAACTGGAATGCAAAAATTGCATTTACACAGTTTATGATATACTCCCTCTATCAAGGGACGAGCTTTCTTTATTATGCCTTTCAGCTTGCAACTCCAGCAAAATATTCAGCGCTAAATCAGCACTTTATATTCCAATAGCGGTATATCCTCCAAACCCTGTATCAATTCGTTTTCCAGAGCAACCTGACACACACGGGAAAGCGTATCCACTTCAATCTGTTCCTTTGAATCGTATACACGAATATGCAGATTGCTGCTTCCTGGATATTTTTTAACAAGTTCTTCAACGGCATCTACCATCGTCAAGTCCAAGTCTTCCAGTTTAATTTTTAGCTGAATCGCTTTGCTGTATTTTTCACGAATTTCGCCAAGCAACTCCATGCCCGTTACTTTAAACTCTATTCGGGTTTCATCCCATCGCTGCTGTTGTACACGGCCTTTCACGTACAAGAACCAGCCTTCGACCATGTACTGCTTATAGCGCACATAATCTTCAGAAAACAAAAACATTGTAATGCTTCCAGAATAATCCTCGAGCGTAATTGTGCCAAACGGCTGTCCCCTTTTAGTATAGCGGTGCGAAACCTGCGACACACAGCCTCCGATCATAAGATCTTTGCCTATAAATCCTGCAGGGTTTTCCATATACTCGCCAATACGGGCATTGCAAAAACTATCCAGCTCCAACTTATAATCATCAAGCGGATGTCCCGAAATGTAAATGCCCACAACCTCTTTCTCCTTGTTCAGCTTATCCATGGTTGACCATTCGTCGCACTTCGGCACTTCTGGCTCTGGCATTTGGACACCGGAATCTGCCCCGAACAGCGAGGTTTGGGCCGAGTTTGCACTCTCCTGATGCGTCGCTCCAAATCTAATAGCTTTTTCCAAAAACACTTGTCCTTTGGCATCAGGTGCAAAATACTGCGCTCGGTGCACGTTAATAAAAGAGTCGAATGCTCCGGCAACCACCAGGCCTTCCAGCGTCTTTTTATTTGCCGCCCGCAGATTGATTCGCATAGTCAGATCGAAGATGGAACTGAACTTGCCGCCTTTCGAACGCTCTTCAATGATGGCTTCCACGGCAGCTCCTCCAACTCCCTTGATCGCACCCATCCCAAAGCGGATTTCACCTTTGTCGTTCACGGCAAAATCGACTTTTGATTCATTAATATCCGGCCCCAGTACTTTAATCCCCATTCGCTGGCACTCTTCCATGAAGAAAGTTACCTTCTTTATGTCGTTCATGTTATGCGTCATTACTGACGCCATAAATTCAGCGGGATAGTTGGCCTTTAAATAACCAGTATGGAAGGCAACCACTGAGTAACAGGTCGAATGGGATTTGTTGAAGGCATAAGCGGCAAAGGCTTCCCAGTCCTTCCAGACCTTCTCGAGCTTTTCTTTGTTGTGTCCACGCTCAACGCCGCCCTCAATGAACTTCGGTTTTAATTTTTCCAGTAAAGCAAAAATTTTCTTACCCATTGCCTTACGAAGCATGTCGGCCTCACCTTTAGTAAAGCCTGCCAGCTTTTGCGAAAGCAACATTACCTGCTCTTGATAAACCGTGATTCCGTAGGTTTCAGCCAGGTACTCCTCCATACCTTCCAGGTCGTAGACAATTTCTTCCTGACCGTGCTTACGGGCAATGAAGTTCGGAATGTATTCCAAAGGCCCAGGACGGTACAAGGCGTTCATCGCAATCAGGTCTCCGAATTTATCGGGCTTCAGTGATTTCAAGTGCTTCTGCATACCCGGCGACTCAAACTGGAAAGTTCCGTTTGTCTCACCGCGTTGGTAAAGCTCATAAGTTTTCGGATCATCCAGCGGAATTTTGTCGGGATCTATCTCCACGCCATGGTTTTCCTTGATCATCCGAATAGCATCCTTGATGATTGTCAACGTCTTCAGCCCCAGGAAATCCATCTTCAACATACCGGCGCTCTCTACCACAGAGTTGTCAAACTGCGTCACCAAAAGGTCGGCGTCTTTGGCGGTAGAAACCGGAATAAACTTTCGGATATCGTCCGGAGTGATAATAACACCACAAGCATGAATTCCTGTATTTCTTACTGAACCTTCCAGCACACGCGCCTGGTTCAGTACTTTTCCTTCCAAGTCCTCTTGCCCGGCGATAGCTTTCAACTGGTTCGCCATTTCCATTTGCTCACCGTTCAGCTTGTCCCTCAGTTGCGCGTCCGACATGCCAAACAGCTTTTTCAACTTCATGTCCGGAACAAGCTTCGCCACGCGGTCAGCTTCTGGCAACGGCAAATCCATCACCCGCGCGGTATCACGAATCGACGATTTCGCGGCCATCGTTCCGTATGTAATGATATGTGAAACCTGATTAGAACCGTACTTTTTCACCACCCAGTCGATAATGTCCTGCCGCCCTTCGTCGTCGAAGTCAATATCAATATCGGGAAGGGAAACACGGTCAGGGTTCAAAAAACGCTCAAAAAGCAAATCGTACTCAATCGGGTCAACATTCGTAATTCCGATGCAGTATGCCACCGCAGAACCTGCCGCCGAGCCACGTCCAGGCCCAACCGAAACACCCATTTCCCGCGCAGCCGTCGTAAAGTCCTGTACAATCAGAAAGTAGCCAGGATAGCCCGTCATCTCAATTGTTTTCAGCTCAAAATCCAGACGCTCGCGAATTTCATCAGTGATTTCTCCGTAGCGCTTCTCGGCGCCCACGTATGTCAAATGCCGCAAATAAGCATTCTCTCCGCGTTTCCCTCCGTCTTTGCTGTCCTCTTCATGCACGAATTCTTGCGGAATGTCGAAGGCCGGAAGAAGCACATCGCGCGCCAGCTCGTATGCTTCGCACTTTTCCACAATTTCGTGCGCAGTCACAATCGCTTCCGGAAGATCTTTGAATAAATCCTTCATTTCTTCCTGCGACTTGAAATAAAACTCGTCATTCGGGAAGCCGTAACGGAAGCCCCGTCCGCGACCGATTGGCGTATCTTTTTTCTCGCCGTCTTTCACGCAAAGCAAAATATCATGCGCCTCCGCTCCGTTTTTGTCCATGTAATAGACATTATTGGAAGCAAAATATTTCACGCCGTATTTTTTGGCAAAGCCCAAAAGCACTTCATTCACGTGGTCTTCCTCTTCCAATCCGTGGCGAATCAACTCCACATAAAAGTCCTCGCCAAATTGTTCGTGCCACCAGCAGAAAGCCTCTTCAGCCTTTTCCTCACCGACGTTCAAGATCAAATTCGGAATTTCTCCTGAAGCACTTCCGGTTGTCGCAATCAGGTTTTCTTTATACTGCGCAATCAGTTCCTTATCCACTCGCGGAAATCCGGCATACAACCCGTCGATATACGAAATCGAACTAAGCATGGCCAAATTATGATAGCCCGCTTTATTCTTAGCTATCAACAACTGCGTGAAACGCCGATCTGGATTATCCTTGGTAAACTGTCTTTTCTTATACTCTTCGGCCACATACATTTCGCAGCCAATAATTGGCTTAAGCTCTGCTTTTAAAGCGTCCCGCACAAAATGAAAAGCCGCCATCATATTGCCGTGGTCAGTTAAAGCAACTGCCGGCATGTCAAGCTCCTTCGCCCTGCTCACCATTGCCGGAATCTCGCAGGTCGCCTGCAAAACCGAATACTGGGAATGGCAGTGTAAATGACTGAACGGAACGTCAGTCAAGTCAATATCCGAAGCGCCTGCTATGCTCGAACCTTCAGCTTCAGCCTCTGTCTCTTTCAAGTCTTCCGTCCCGTAAGGCTGAATGTTCAAACCAATCAGCTCTATCGGACTCGGGTTATTCTCCTTGAATGCCTGCAGTACATCTGCAGTAGTTCCCAGCTCCTCGGGCGAAAACAAATCGATGCGCACCATTTCCAAAAAACAGCGAGCCGTTGCCTCAACATCGGCCGAGGCATTGTGCGCCTCTGCGAAACCTTCACCGAAAAGCTTTTTATGGAGCTCAGTCAACGTCGGCCATTTGAATTTTCCGCCGCGTCCGCCCGGGATCTGACAATAATCCGTTCCTTTGTCCTTCGTGTCAATCGGCGGCTTATCCATCATGATCGACGTGTTGCGTCCCAAACGGCTCATCTCCGCACCCACGATATTATAATCGAACTCAATGTTGTGCCCAATGCCGAATTTCGCACGCTTCAAATCCTTCTCGAATTCCTCTAGCACTACACTCAGCTCAATCCCCTGTTGTTCAGCACGCTGAGTTGTAATCCCGTGGATTTTTGCTGCATTAAAAGGAATCGAATATCCGTCAGGTTTAACTATATAGTTTTTTACCTCTACCAAATCACCTTTTTCGTCGTGCATCTGCCAAGCCAGCTGCACCATGCGCGGCCAATTATCGTGATCGGTGATTGGAGCCGAGTAATTTTTCGGAAGTCCCGTAGTTTCGGTATCGAATATTAAATACATAGACTTGATTTATAGCTGTCGATAAGCATTTGCCTTGATTATCAGGAAAAGAGCCTGATGAAAACAAGAAAAGCTCAAAGGTTTTGAACTGTAAAATTGAAGAAAAAAATGATCAATCAAAAACATTTCAGAAAGTGCGGGTAACAAGCTCAAAACAGTCCATTCTGCTTTTTAATAATAAAAGGAAATTTCAAATCGCCTGTACCTTCTCAAAAAAATAGCCTCAGATAAATATGAAACCCTTTTTTAGAATAAGTGAAAAACCAAAAAGTGTTTGCTAAAAACTTTTTAGACTCTTACTTTTAGCGCCATTCACATTAGCTTATTTTTTATGGCAGGTTTTACGGGACATTCCACAGGAGGAATCGTCGCAGGACTGGGGATCAGCATCTGCAGCATCGAACTTTTTCATTTCCCTCCCTCTGAAGCATTGGTTATCGGCATGGTGTGCTATCTAGGAGCTTTATTTCCGGATATCGATGCCAACAAATCCGTTATCACTCGCAAATTTTTCCGTTATTTCGGCGTCATTTTTGGCATGATATGCTCTGCCGTATTGTTCAGGCGAATAGAATACTATCACATCATCGGACTAATATTCGGCTCCTGGCTGCTTAGTTTCTATGTTGTGCGGCCGATTTTCAACCGAATCACGAACCATCGCGGACTGTTCCATTCCGTTCCGGCCGGGTTGGTCATCTCAGGTATATTCGGCAATCTAATTCTGCTAATGAACGATTACAAGCGCAACCTGCACATCAACAAAAGATTCGACCAAGAGTTCATTTTCTGGATTTCAATATCATTTTTTGCCGGTTACATCGTTCATCTTCTAATGGATGAAGCTTGGAGCCTGAAGGGAATGAAAAAATCATTGGGAACAGCGCTTAAGTTTTTCGAAATAAAAAAGACTTCCAGCTACCTTCTGATGTATTTGCTAGCATGTATTTTATACATCTCTATACTCTAAGAAATCCTGTATCACTCAAAACAATTAGAGTTTTATTTAGAGTCATTACAAATTATATTATTGCTATTGAGCAATGATTAATATTTCTAAAAGAAAATTCTAATTTTGTAATCAAGGGGAGATGATATGTTTAACAATTTTAGAGCTTTAAGTCTTTCGTTCAAAAACACTCCTATTGAAATTAGAGAGCAAGTTGCCTTGGACGAAATCGGATGTCTTGCCGTTTTGCAGGAAGCCAAAAATTCACTGGGGATAAGTGAAATTCTAGTGGTATCGACGTGCAACCGAACCGAATTTTATTATTGTTCAGATGGAGACCAGCAAAACGGATTGATAAAGATCCTGGCTCAAATACGCGACATTTCCAATGTTGACGCAATAAAGCCTTTTTTTCAACCAATAGACGACCACACAGAGGCAGTAACCTACTTGTACCGGGTGTCTATGGGACTTGAGGCTAAAGTTGTAGGCGATATACAGATCTCAAATCAAATCAAACGCTCGTACCAATGGGCTGCGGACAGCCAGTGCGCAGGACCATTCATGCATCGACTGATGCATTCTATATTTTACACCAACAAGCGCGTATCCCAGGAAACGGCTTTCCGTGACGGCGGTGCTTCAGTAGCTTATGTCGCATCTGAAATGGCTACTGATTTTGCTACGCAAATCATTAGCCCTAAAGTTCTGGTGCTTGGTGTTGGAGAAATTGGCGAAGATGTATGCAAAAACCTTCAGGGCGCTTTTGCCGGTGAAATATATGTCATGAACCGCACCGCATCGAAGGCCGAAGCTTTGGCAAAAGAATGCAACTTCCTTACCCTTCCTTTCGAGCATGTGCACCAGGCCATTCAGGACTGCGACATTATTATCTGCTCGATTGCCCGCAATACACCTTTCATCACCAAGCAACTGGTAGAATGCCTTGATATTCCGGGCTACAAGCATTTTATAGATCTTTCTGTGCCTAGAAGCATCGAATTGGAAGTGGACGACATTCCCGGCGTAAATCTCTACAATATCGACAACATCACGGCGCGCACCAACAAGACCGTGGAGAAACGCATTAAGGCAATCCCGTACGTAGAACAGATTATCTCTGAAGCCGTTGAAGAGCTTTCGATATGGTCTAAAGAAATGATTGTTTCACCTACCATCCAAAAAATGAAAAACGCGCTGGACACTATCCGCCGCGAAGAACTGAATCGATTTTCGAAAGGACTGAGTGAAAAAGAAACGAAAGTTCTGGAAAAAATCACTAAAAGCATGGTGCAAAAAATCATTAAATTGCCAGTTTTGGAACTGAAAGCTGCCTGTCAGCGAGACCAAGCCGAGACCCTGGTAGATGTATTAAATAACCTTTTCGACTTGGAGAAAAAGGAATCTATAGGTCAATAACTACTTGCTTACAGCCCTTAGCATAATCATTTGCTTACCTGATCTTTTCCCTTTATTTTTCGGCCAATTTTTCACTTATTTGGTCCAATATCCGATTGCACTCAAAGCTCCCTGTGTCAGAAGAAACCGAACCTATGATAACGTTAAAATTCATTTTTCAATCTCTTTTTTTAAAAGACAAATTCCAGTATGAAGACAATATTCAAGTAAGAGGCGTAGATGACTCCTACCAAGACCTCTGCAAGGTCCTTGACAAAAATAAAAAAGCGTATTTTGTCAGATTTGGAGACGGGGAAATCGCAACTATGATGGGACAAGACCACCGCAACTATAAATACAACCC
>JAKSBZ010000028.1 GCA_022360875.1 Cytophagales bacterium
AAGACGCAGATCATAAAATGAAGATCGGTTTCCAGGCCGGTGCTTTTGCCGAATTCCAGTTTTCAGATGCCTTCTCTATCCAGCCAGAGCTTCTTTATTCTTTAGAGGGAGCGAAAACTAAAGGTGAGGGAAGCGTTCCTGTGAATGCATCATATTTGAATATTCCTGTTTTGGTGAAGTATTATATTACTGAAGGCTTGAGTCTGCAGGCGGGACCACAAATCGGATTCTTAATGGGTGCCAACATGGACGGAGAGTCAGACTTAGGTGAATTAGGTAAAGTTAAGGATATGTATAAATCCACTAACTTTGGACTTGTATTCGGCGCTGGTTACGACATCACCGAAAACATTGGCGTGGATGTTCGGTACAACTTGGGATTAACCGAAGTGCCTGAGGAAGAAGGAGAAGTTAAAACTTCAAATATTATTATCGGGGTTTCGTATAAATTCTGATTTGTCTAAGTTCAAAAAAGCAGCTGGTTTGAGGAAATCAGCCGCTTTTTTGTTTGCGTTTAATTCTTATTTCAGAATCACATATTTTGTGCATCTATTAAGCCCTCCCCTATTCTGACGGTTCTGCATTTTTGTACAAACGAAGCACGAAAACAGAACCTCTGGGTGAGTTTTCCCTGTATTTTACCGTTCCGTCCAGCAAGTGCATAATGCCTTTGACGATCGCAAGACCGAGTCCCGTTGATTTTTCGTTGCCCACCGGACGGGGACTCAGCTTAGAAAACATTCTGAACATCTTCTTGCGTTCCTTCTCCGGAATTCCTTCGCCCTGGTCCTTGACTCTAACTTCTACAAACTTCTCCAT
Source organism: Cytophagales bacterium (assembly GCA_022360875.1). Lineage (GTDB taxonomy): Bacteria > Bacteroidota > Bacteroidia > Cytophagales > Cyclobacteriaceae > JAKSBZ01. Next base: position 820 of record JAKSBZ010000028.1, read on the forward strand.
GTCTTCTAACTCAACTTCAATGACAGATTCCAAAGGAGAGAATTTTACGGCATTGGAGAGCAGGTTGTTGAAAGCCCTTAAGAAAAGGTTTTTGTCAGTTTTAAAAAGCAAAGGCTGCTCAGGGCGAATAAAGCGCAATCCTTTCTCGTCGGCGGCCGGCTGGAACTGGCTGATCGACTGATCAATTATTTGAAACAGGTCAATTTCTTCAGGTTTAACCTCCACCGTCCCGTTCTCAATGGTATTCAGGTCGAGCATACGCTGAATCATAGAAGAGCTGTCTTTTACAATTTCCTTGAGAAGTTTGAGGCTGTTGAGCTGCTCTGTATTTAGCGGCCCCTGAATCTCAAGCAAATCACCCAGACCGCGGATGTTGTTGAAGGGCGCGCAAAGATCATGAGCCACGACGCGCAAAAGCGCATTCTTTATGCGGTCTTTTTCTTTTAGCTCCTTATTGGCTTGCTTCAGCGCCTGATTGCGCTTGTTCAGCACTTTTTTCTGAAGCTTCAATACGCTCTGGTTTTTTTTGAACTGAGAATTTTTCAGGTCCAGTTCAATATTTTTTTTACGGAGCTTGTAAGTCTGAACATTCAGCAGAAAAATAAGGACAGCAAAAACAAGAACCCCGATTCCAAGCAACAGCACTTCGCCGTGCTGGCCAAAGACAAAACTTAGTGCTCCATGGATTTTCGGCCAAGATGCCGAAAAACAAGGATATTCCGAATGGAAGTAGGAAGAAAAAATGGATAGTCCGCTCATTGGTACAGTTGTCAAACTAGAAAAAGCAGCATTCCCAAAATCCACTACTCATTTTTCAGAGGTTTTTCTTCCTGCTCACTTTCATTTTTATCCTCAAAAAGCATCCGAACAGAAGGAGAGTACGTGTCATCGTACTGCCCGGATTTAATTGCCCAGAAAAAAGCACCAAGAAATCCCAACGCGACTATTACCCCAATAACCATTAAAACGGGTATGACTGCCATCTCTACTATTCTTTTTATACTATTTATACAACCCTAAATATACATATTTATTTTACTAGTCCAAGCATTCTGTCTTTCCGGCGATTTGCACTGCCGCAGTTGAAAAGGCGACGACACTTATGCTGCTGATGGGCATAAGAATAGCGGCAAAAACAGGAGTAAGATTGCCCGATACGGCAAAAGCAAGACCGATCAGGTTGTAGAGAAATGAAATGGTAAAGCTCATCACGATTACTTTTTTCGTTTTCCTGGCCAAACCCAGAAAACTGTCAAGTTTCATGAGCTCCTTAGCGTCCAAAATAGCATCGCAGGCGGGAGTGAACGCGCCGATATCTTCCGTAACGGCAATTCCTACATGGCTCTGCTTTAAGGCTCCGGCATCATTGAGGCCGTCGCCGAGCATCATAACACGGGCTTCCTGTTGCTGCAGCGATTCTACAAACTCCAGCTTGCTCTGCGGACTCTGGCTAAAGCGGAGCTTGCTTCCTGCCGGGAAAAATTTTTCCAGCCGTTTTTTTTCCGAT
>JAKSBZ010000282.1 GCA_022360875.1 Cytophagales bacterium
AGCGTGATTGACCACGGCATGACCATGCAGCAGGCCGTCAACGCCAAAAAATTCCATTCGCAGTGGCTGCCCGACCAAATCGTGATGGAGGAAAACGCCTTCCCGGAAGAAACCGTCAGGGCGCTGGAAGCCAGGGGGCACAGGGTGAAGTTCACGAAGCAGCTCGGCAAAATGGACGCCGTGCTGGTCCGGGAAGACGGCAGCCTCGAAGGCGCTTCGGACGTCACCCGCACCGACGGCGGGCCATCGGGTTTTGATTATAAAGTTTTTGCCGGGCAAAAAAGCTTTCGCTCACACGGAGCGAAGGCTTTTTTGATACTACTGGATCTGAAATTTTCTTTTTTGTACTAATGCTTCGCAGCCAATTCATATTTACGGAATAAAGATATACTGTATTAAATGTGATTCATTTGAATATATTATTAAATAATTGTTTTAAATTGAATTAATTTTAATTGTGTAATTTTTTTTTAGTGGAAAAGCTTATTTAAGAGCATGTTATAAAATTAATGATTAAATAAACCAATGAAGCATTTTTTATTTACACTATTTTTTTGTGTGGCCACATTGCATTTTTCGGCTGCTCAGGAAACCCAAGCCCTAAAGCCCGGGAAGGGGAAGGGGACAGAAAAAGAACCATTATTGATTGAAAGTTTGGCGCATCTGAGATGGCTTTCGGAAGGTAAGCAAGGCGGGTTGGGCGATAGCGAGCGATGGAGTCTGTTTTATCAGTTTGATGTTTATTATATTGATGCCAAAGAGACAAAGAGCTGGAACAGAGGAAAGGGTTTTAGACCTATTGGGAATCCGGGAACTCCGTTTTTGGGGCAATTGGACGGACAAGGCGCCTTTATTAAAAATCTTTTCATTAATCGCCCCGATGAGTCCTGTATAGGTTTTTTTGGCAATTTGTCTGGAAACAAAACGGCGGGCAAGGTTGTGAAACTGGAGATTCTTAACGCTGATATTACGGGAGGTGAAGAGGTTGGAGCATTAGCCGGAAGGACTAATCAGGCTACAATCAAGGAATGTTTAACTACCGGTATAGTGAAGGGCAAGTATATTGCCGGAGGTTTAGTGGGTAAAAACGGCGAACAGTCTACAATAAGTCACTCTGCTTCTTTTTCCAAGGTAAGCATTATCGGGTCAAAAGATTATGCCGGAGGTTTGGTTGGGCTGAATGAAGGAAGCCTAAGCATTTCTTACGCTATCGGAAAAGTGAGTGCGGCTACCAGCAAAAAAGGAGGGCTTGTAGGCGGACACTCAGGAGATGCTAAGCAAATCGTTAATTGCTATTGGGATAAAGAAACGACAGGACTTGCAGTATCTTCAGGGAGTGCTCCCGAGTTTGGGGTAGCGTCTGAAAAATTCGGAAAGTTAAACAACCTAAATGATTGGTTTAAGGAAGTAGAAATATGGGATATAAAAAAACATAGCTCGCTAGACCCTTCTCCTCGTCCGTATGCCTACTCTTGGCGCCTGTATGTTATTCAGGAGCATGAAATCAAAGTTGCAGGCAAGCCAAGTATTGCTTTGCAAGGAGCCAAAGGAACAGGAAAGCGTGAAGAAGGAGAAAAAGTTGTTTTGCAGGCGACTCCTCAGCCCGGATATGTTTTCTCTAGATGGGAAGCAAACGGAAAGGAAGTGAGCCGGGAAAATCCGTATGTCTTTACCGTTGACCGGAATTTGCCTAAAGAATACACGGCGGTGTTTGCAGAAAGCTACGAATTCGCTGGCGGAAAAGGTACAGAAAAGGAGCCTTACCAGATCGCTACGCTGGAGCAGCTGGCTTATTTGAGTTATGTTCCTTCGTTGTGGACAAATCAGTATTTTGTGCTAAACAATGATATTGATGCCAGTGCAACCAAAAATTGGAATAATGGGAAGGGTTTTCTGCCCATTGCAACTGGAGGAATTTTTAAAAGTTCTCTTGACGGCCGTTATCATACGATTAGTGGATTGACGATGGATAGAAAATTCAAAGTAGGGGTCTTTTCAGTATTGGCAGGAACAGTGTCAAATATTGCATTTACCAAGGTGAATTATCATAGTGTGTTCAATGGCAATGTGAAAGCAGGAGCTGTTTGTGCTGAGTCATACGAGGGAAGGCTAAAGCAAGTATTTGCAGAAGGAAAGATTCATGTGGAATCTTCAATAGTGAGAAAGGAGATGCATATAGGCGGTTTTGTAGGCGAAGTGGATCTAGAGAAATCTATCAACATAAAAGACTGTATGTCACTGGTAGACATTCAGACAGACTTTTACTTTAATGGGGATCGAAGTTTGTCGACTGAGCTTTATTTAGGCGGTATGGTTGGGAGCACATGGGGAGCGAATGAAGTTGAACGAAGCTACGCTGATGGAAAAATCACAATAAATTACCGGAAGAAACCTTATAAGATAAGTGTTGGGAACTTTGCTGGGCATTGTAGTTCTGAAGATCGAGAAAGATTTTTTTATAATTATTGGAAT
>JAKSBZ010000412.1 GCA_022360875.1 Cytophagales bacterium
GGAAAGAAGCGTATCAGTCATATGAAATCGTCACATCGTCGGTAAGGGGCTTGCTGACGCAGGTCAGCACATGGCCCTGGGCTATCTCTTCAGGACTTAGGCCGTCTGTATCTTTCATCTTCACTTTGCCTGAAGCCCGGACCGCTCGGCAGGCTGTGCACAGGCCGCTCTGGCAGGAATGAGGCAGGTCGATATCCAGTTGCAGAGCAGCTTCGAGGATTGTTTTTCCGGCTTCCACAGGCACAAGGTGTTCTTCGCCGTTATGGATTATCCGTACTGTGCGCTTTTGTTCAACAGCGGGCTCCGTTGGTTCGTTTTTCAGAGAAACGAATTTTTCTTTAAAAACCGACTTGGAGCCAACGCCCAGTGAGTCCAGGTTTTTTTCGAGACTTTCCATGAGCATTTCGGGCCCGCAGAGATAATAGCGGAAAGGTATGGTCAAGTCCAGCTGCCGATGGAATGCCCGGAGCTTTTCCAGATTGATCCGTCCTGTGCTGCCTTTCCAGGAACCGGGTGCCTGTGTAAGAGTGTGAAGCACATGCAGGCGGTCGCCATGCTTTTCCTGCAGGCTGCGCAGCTGCTTTTTGAATATGATTGATTCTTCTGTTTTGTTGGAATACAGAAGAAACACTTTCGTTTTTTTCGATCCGAGAAGGGCGGTTTTCAGTATGGACATGAGCGGTGTAATGCCGCTGCCGGCGGCTATCAGCGCCAGCTGAGAGTGTTCTCCGGCAGGTTCATAGGTGAATTGTCCTTCAGGAGGAAGGACTTCCATTTTTTGATCGGCGCTGAGCGTGTCGTTAAGGAAGTTCGAAACCAGTCCGTTGGGAATGCGCTTCACAGAAACAGCAAGGTACTTGTCGGCGGCGGGAGAGGAGCAGAGCGAATAGGAGCGCCTTTCTTCTTTTCCCTGCGGGCGCGTTATCAGAGTCAGAAACTGGCCGGCCAGGTAGGGCACTTCTTTCGCTGTTTTGTCAAAAACGATGGTGATGCTTTCGGCAGTTTCTCTTATGATTTCTTTGACAGGCCAAAGGTGTTTTTCGGAACGGCGGTTTCGTCTTTTGAATAGTGTAAAGTCCATGTTTGCAGAAGATTGTGGTGTGGTTTATCTAAAATATCAAGTAAGTGTTGATTTTCAAAGCAGAGGAGGCATTGTATTCAATTATGAGCTGAATGTCATTTCGGTGGCCGGTTTGGCTGACTTGTCTGTTGTGTGCCGTGAACATTTTCTATGCCCGCAGCAACATTTTTATTTTCTCTTTGTCATCAAAATAAAAAAGCTATGAATTTAAATATGTACACCGTTCAATTTTTAAAGGACGATGACGAGCAGGAAAAAATTGAGATGCCGGATGAATCGGCAGCCGATTACGATGGAGACAATTTTGTTGAGGACGAAGAATGGATTGACCGGGGAAAGCACAAAACAAATTAATAAGCTGAGGAATGCAGAATCAGCAATATTCAATTTTGGGATGAGGAAGTTTTTAACGGTCTGTTTCGTCGGCTTGCTGGCGGCGCAGGCGTCATTGGCACAAAGCAAAAAGGATGCGGACTGGATGCGCAAGGCTTTTGAGCAAGCGAGGCAGGCTGTGGAAGCGCAGGATTTGGGTCCTTTCGGCGCGGTGGTTGTGCGGAACGGACAGAAGCTCGGCGAAGGTCAGATTCGAGTGATCCGCGGCAAAGACCCGACAGCGCATGCCGCATTGCAGGCTGTTCGGGCAGCTGTTAGGCATTCCGGTTCGGCAGATCTGAAGGGCGCCGTGCTGTATTCTTCCTCCGAGCTTTGTCCCATGTGTCTTTCGGCGGTATATCTGGCCAATATATCACGAGTGTTTTACGGCTTCGGTCTTTCCGAAGGCGGCGATTTTACAAAGAATCTCGTGTATCTGAAACAGCAGATCAGTATTCCTCTGGAAGACAGGAAAGTCCGTGAGATGCCTGTGCTAAGGGAAAATGCGCTGGATCTTTTGGAGAAGTCCAGAAGCTTCCTGCAGCAGGACTTTTTATTAAATCCAGGAACGGAGACGGATTAGGAGCGGTAATGATTCATGCATATTGATTATTTTTTTATCTTATACTAAACACAAACTAAACGTCCAATATCATGAATGATAAGCAATTAAGCCCTGAGAGTTTGATGATGTCTTACGGCTATGATCCGCAGCTTTCCGAAGGGGCAATAAAATGCCCGATTTTTCAGACGTCCACATTTGTTTTCAAATCGGCTGAAGAAGGCAAAGCGTTTTTTGAGATTGCCTACGGCCACCGGGAAAAAATGGACGGAGAGGAACTGGGGCTGATTTACAGCCGCCTGAACAATCCGGATTTGGAAATTCTGGAAGATCGCCTGGCGCTTTGGGACAAGGCGGACGGCGCGGCGGTTTTTGACAGCGGCATGTCGGCTATTTCTACGGTGCTTCTGGAGTTTTTGAGGCCGGGAGATTTGCTTCTCTACAGCGGGCCGGTGTACGGCGGCACGGATCATTTTATCAATCATCTTCTGGTGCGCTACGGAATAGAAAACATAGTTTTCACGGCTCATGAAACGGTGGAGGAAGTGGAGGCCAAACTGCTTGCTTCGGGCAAGGCGGACCGCTTGGGCCTTGTTTATCTGGAAACGCCGGCCAACCCGACCAATGACTTGCTGGATATTGAGGCTTATGTTAGGCTAGCCGAAAAATATTCCACTGAAGAGCGGAAAGTGTTCACGGCGGTTGACAACACCTACATGGGCCCGCTGTGGTCGCATCCGATGGACCACGGAGCTGACATGGTGCTTTATTCGGCAACCAAATACATCGGCGGTCATTCCGATCTGATTGCCGGTGCGGTTTGCGGTACTGCAGAGGCGATTCTTCGCGTAAAAACGCTGCGCACCTTTATGGGTAATATGGCCGGGCCTTGGACCGGCTGGCTGCTGATGCGGAGTCTGGAGACTCTGAAGATCCGGATGGAAGAGCAGGCCCGGAATGCTTCGAAGGTGGCGGAATTCCTCAGTTCTCATTCCAGTGTTGAGCGCGTCGCTTATTTAGGCTTTCTTACCGAAAAAGATCCGCAGTACATGATTTACAAGAGGCAGTACTCCTCAGCGGGAGCGATGCTCTCGGTGTATGTGAAGGGCGGCGAAGCGGAGGCTTTCCGTTTTTTGAACGGTATGAAGATGATAAAACTGGCGGTAAGTCTGGGAAGCACGGAGTCGCTGGCGCAGCATCCGGCTACGATGACACACGCGGATGTGGAACCGGAAATGAAGAAAAAGCTGGGCATCACCGATAATTTGGTGAGGATTTCGGTTGGCGTTGAGAATCCCGACGACTTGATAAATGATATAAAACGGGCCTTGGCGGCCTTGTCTCCGGAAGAGGTATAGGTACGAGAGCTTGCTTATGATAGAATAGGAAAGGACAGTTTAAACACTGTCTTTTTTTGTTTAGATTTTGTTTTAAACCAATGAGCTTGGGACCATAAAAGGAATGATGTTTACTGAGAAACAGGCAATGGGCAAAGAATCATATCGAAGGCTGTTGATTTTTCAAACAAAATTTCATTTTGTTGTTTTATTTTCAATAAAAAAGAATTATAATTGAAAAAATATCAACCGAATTATAGATTTGTTACCGATTAAATAAAAATAACGATGGCGTTACAAGATTTGATTTTCCCGGCTTCCTACCAGCCCAAGCTGCAGCTCAGAGAGATTGAGCGGGCAATTAAGCTGATCAAGGACTTTTTTGAGCAAAGTTTGTCGTCCGAGCTGCAGCTGAGGCGTTTTTCGGCGCCGCTTTTTGTTTTGAGAGGAACGGGTATCAACGATGATTTGAACGGAGTTGAACGTGCCGTTTCGTTTCCGATTTTGGACATGCAGGACCAGCGTGCCGAAGTCGTTCATTCTCTGGCTAAGTGGAAGCGAATGACGCTGGCGGATTTTGAGATCGAGAAAGGATATGGAATATACACGGATATGAATGCCATCCGCGCCGATGAAGTCCTGGACAATACACATTCGATTTACGTGGATCAGTGGGACTGGGAGAAAGTGATTGGAGAGGAGGAACGCTCAATCGGCTTTTTGAAGCATACGGTCAGAAAAATTTACGCGGCGATCAAGCGAGTGGAATATAAGGTGTATGAGCAATACCCGCACATTGCGCCTCAGCTTCCGGAGCAGATTCATTTTATCAGCGCCGAAGAGCTTTTGGTGAAGTATCCGGACCTGAGCCCGAAAGAAAGGGAAGCCGAAGCCTGCAGAGAGTACGGAGCTATTTTCTTGATGGGCATAGGGGGAAAACTGACTCACGGAGAGAAGCACGACGGGCGTGCGCCTGACTATGACGACTGGTCAACAGAAAACGAAGAAGGTTTTCATGGGCTTAACGGCGATATTCTAGTCTGGAACCCTGTGCTGCAAACTGCCTACGAGCTTTCTTCGATGGGAATCCGAGTGGATAAAAAAGCATTGGAACACCAGCTTGCTTTGGAAGGCGAGGAAGACCGAAAAGAATTGATGTTTCATCAGCGCCTGCTGAACGGAGAATTGCCGTTTTCGATAGGAGGAGGAATCGGTCAGTCGCGTTTGTGCATGTATTTTCTGCAGACGGCACACATCGGAGAAGTGCAGGCAAGCCTGTGGCCTGAGGAAATGCGTAGAGCTTGCGAGGAAAAGCAGATTGTGCTGATGTAATCGGCGGATAGTGTCCTTATGCGTTCGGTCATAAACTTCTTTTTTGGAATATTTGAATCTTTGCTTGAGTGTAATGACTAATGAAGTTTATGGAAGAGAATATTCAGCATGTGCACGAGGTGATTTACCGAATGCAGGAGGAAAACAAAGAATACACTGAAGAGGAGTTGCTGCAGATGGTTTGGGACAGTTTCGGCAAAGATGTGCAGTTTGTTGCCTGTTCCGGAATTCCGTTTCCGAACGCCGAGGTGATTGAGTTTTTGCTGGACCGCCGCAAGATTGTGATTGAGAACGGAAAAATCAGTCTGCATCCGCATCTGAAGCTTTGCGACAGCGACAAAAAATAGATTTATACTGATATTCGAAAACAGCGAGTTTTAAGTTACCCGCAATGTGTTTACCCCAAAAGAAGGCTTTGCCTTCTTTTTTTTGCTCTTTCTGAAAATCGATGAAGCGTTCACCGAGAATATCGCCTGGTTCATCGAACTTTTTTGCTTTTTTTTCACATTTCATCTTATTTGAAACCAGTTGAGAAATCCATGAATATGGATATGGTTTTAAACTTAACAACATGCTTTATGGAAAAGAGGAAGATAATAATTGCGGTGCTTTTTATGTTTCTTGTGAATGGCTGTAGTTTGGTGAGTCTTTATCCGCTTTTCACAGAAAAAGAGGTAATAGCTGTTGAAGGGATTGATGGAGTATGGGAGGGAAGTTTGAATGTGCCTTCAATAAAATTCAAAGGGGGAGGCCTTAAAAAGAATAAGGATGTAAGTGATGACAAAGGCGTGCGGTGGATTGTTAATAGAGATACAAGCAGCAGGGCCCCGGTTTACGAATTGAGGCAATTGAATAAGCACGGAACAGAACTGTCTAATTATCAGATGTTTTTTGGGAAAGTAGGAAAGCACACGTATGCAAACTTTTATTTAGAGGAAACTAATTGCAAATTTGATGCTCTTGCCAAGATGATGGTAATCCCAGTGTTTACATTTGCCCGGGTGGATTGGGAAGGCGAAACGATTCGCTTTCGTTGGTTTTCGGAGGATTGGATTAACAAGCTGTTTAATGAAAACAAGATACGCTTGAAACACGAGACAGCTGTTATTAATACAGTGTTGACTGCTTCACCTAAAGAAATGCAGGCATTTGTTAAGAAATACGGTGATCACCCGAAAGCTTATAGCAGTGACTTTTTGGAGCTTAAGAAAGTCCGGGGAAGTGAAAAGAATTAAGGTTTATCGCTCGTGCTTCCGTCTTTTGCAGCACTTGCTGTTCTGGTCGGGGTGCATTTACCTTTTTCAGCTTATTTTCGAAAGCGGAACAGGGAATGCTTCTTTTTCTCTGATTGACTACATTTATTCTGCCTTCTTCAATCTGAGTTTTTTGCCCTATGTTTATCTGCACATGTACGGAGTCGTTCCTGTTTTTCTGCAAAAGCAGCGGTATGTGCGGTACGCTTTGAGCCTTGTTGGTTTGGTGCTGCTGGGAACGCTGAGCAATTGGGCGCTGTTCGAATTCGGCACCGATTTTTTTGGGTTTTATTTTATTTCGTATTTTGAATGGTTCGAGCTGCTGGGTTTCGTCGTACTGTATTTGGCCGTTTCGACGCTTCTGAAGTTCTCCAAGTCGTGGTTTTACCTGCAGCGTCTTCAGCGGGAAATGGCCCAGCAGGAGCAAATGCATGCCGAGTCGATGCTGTTTGCTTTGCGCAGCCAGGTGAATCCGCATTTTTTGTTCAATGCGCTCAATTCCATTTATTCTTTGGTGCTCATGAAGGACGAAAATGCTTCGGAGGCTATTCTGAAGCTGTCGGAGGTGCTCCGTTACTCGCTGTACGAGGCAAAGCGGGAGACGGTGAAACTGACGGAGGAGATCCAGTTGGTTCGCACTTATGTGGGACTTCAGCAAATGCGCTTTGACGATTCATTGGAGCTGACATTCGAAACGAAGGGAGATTTCGAGAATTTTAGGGTGGCTCCTTTGCTTTTTCTGCCTCTGGTGGAAAATGCTTTCAAGCACGGCGCAAAAGCGGCGACTAAAAATGCATTTGTGCATATTCGTGCCGAGCGGAAAGGGGATTTTTTGTATTTTGAAATAGAAAACAACAAAGGAAAAACAGACGAGCCGGAACAGATGAAAAGCGGTGGTGTAGGGCTGGAGAATCTGGGCCAGCGTTTGCAGCTTACCTATAAGAATAGCCATGAGATGCAGATTCTGGATGATGAAGTTTTTGCTGTTCGTTTAAAACTTCCAAACTTAACAGTAAATGAAGATGCAGTGTCTTATTATTGATGATGAGCCCTTGTCGAGAAAAGTGTTGGAGAAATTCTTGGAAGAGCTTCCAGGCCTTGAGCTTGTCGGCTCATGTTCCAATGCCTTTAGCGCCCGGCCGGTTTTGCAGGAGCAAAGCGTGGACTTGATGCTGCTGGATATTAATATGCCCAAAATGTCCGGGATCAGTTTTTTGAAAACCCTTTTGAATCCTCCTTTGGTTATTTTCACTACGGCTTATCCGGAATATGCGCTTGAGGGCTATGAACTGAATGTGGTGGATTATCTGATGAAGCCGATCGGGTTTGATCGCTTTCTCAGGGCTGTTAATAAAGCGGAGGAGATTTTTCGGATGAAAAAATCGGCTCAGATTCCTTCATCAAAAGACCGACTGTTTGTAAAAGCAGACAAGAAGCTTTATCATTTGTCCTTTGACGAGATACTGTTTTTGGAGTCTTACGGAGATTATGTGAAAATTCATACAACAGAGAAAGTCCTGGTGGCTTTAGGAAGGCTGAAAACTTTTTTGGAGGAACTGCCAGGCGATTCTTTTTTTCAGGTGCACAAGTCTTTTGTTATACCGCTGTCCAAGATTGAATATGTTGAGGGACATCAGTTGAAAATTGCCGGCCGCTTCATACCGATAGGCGCTTCTTTCAAAAAGCGGGCTGGAGAAATCTTTGGAGCAACGCACCAGGCTGATTCATAAAATGACATTCCTTTAAAAGGAGATATTGGAGACTTGCGGTTCTTAAGAGTGCAAGTCTGATTTTTGAAAAAATTGAAAAGCGTATGAACAATTCAATTGATACGACATACAATGTAGTGGGTCTGATGTCCGGAACCTCGCTGGACGGGCTGGACATTGTTCACTGCACATTTCATCTTGCAGGTGACGGCGTGGTGAATTTCAGGCTGAATGCCTGCGAAACGGTGCAATATCCGCCGAGCTGGCAGGAGAAGCTGCGCGCCGAGGATCTGACAAAGATGAGCGGCTTGGAGCTTGCGCTTGCAGACGCTGAGCTTGGCTGTTTTATGGGCGAGCAAGCCAAGCGTTTTTTGGAGAGGCATGGGCTGATTGCTGATTTGGTGGGCTCGCATGGGCATACCGTTTTTCATCAGCCGGAAAAGGCATTGACTGTTCAGATCGGCAGCGGCGCGCATTTGTCCGCTGTCTGCGGTATTGATGTGGTTTCGGATTTTCGTCGGCTGGACGTCGCGCTGGGCGGACAGGGAGCGCCGCTGGTTCCCGCAGGAGAGATGTTGCTGCTTGGGAAGTACGATTGGTGGTGGAATCTGGGCGGAATCTGCAATCTTTCATGGAGAAGCGGAGAGGACATTCGCGCCTGCGACATTACTTTCTGCAATATGGTGATGAACCGCTTGGCTTTGAGAAAAGGAATGCGGTTTGACGACAGAGGACAGCTGGCAAGCAAAGGGAAGCTCATTCCGGACTTGTTTGAAATTTTGAACAAGCTGGATTTTATTGAAAAGGAGGAGCCTAAAAGTCTGGGGTTTGAATGGGTTTCCGAAAAAGTGTTTCCACTGTTTGATGAGAAAAACTGTACTGAGGAGGATTTGCTTTTTACTGCTGTCAGACATATTGCGTCGCAGATTGGGAGAAAAGCAAAGGCGATTTCAGGAGCGGGCGGGAAAAAAATGCTTGCGACTGGTGGCGGCTCGCACAATGATTTTCTTATGGAGCAGATTGCGCGGGAGCTTGGCGGGCACATTACGGTTGAAAAACCGGACGGCCAGCTGGCTGACTACAAAGAAGCGGTTATTTTTGCTTTGCTCGGCCTGCTGAGAAAATGCGGGCGCGTAAATGTGCTGGGCAAGGCGACGGGTTCGGGCATTGATCATTCAGGAGGTTCGGTTTTCTTAGCGCCTGTTGATTTGAGTAATGATACGTCTGCCGGGATATGAAAAAGGCGGAAAGTTTCCGCCTGAAATTCGTTTTTATCAATTGACTTTTACTTCTTTGAAATACTGGGAGAAAATGCCTCTTGCTTTTTCGATAAGCTCAACACTTGGCGGTTCTACGCCTTCCAGTTCGTATTTCATGCCCAGCATCTTCCACTTGTGAACGCCCAGCTTGTGGTACGGCTGGATTTCAATTTTTTCGATGGTTTTGTAGTCTTTGAAGTGCTGCCCCAGTTCGTGCAGGTATTCTTCCTGATCTGACCAGCCGGGAACCAGCACGTAGCGCAGCCACATGGGCTTTCCGGTGCTTTCCCGGTATTCCGCGAGTTTAAGGGTGTTGACGTTCGAAACCTTTGTGAGCTTTTTGTGCCATTCGTCGTTGATGTGCTTTACATCCAGCAGAATCAGGTCGGTTTCGTCAAGGAGTTCGTATGCGTCCGGCGTGTTGAGGCGGCCGTTGGAGTCCAGGCAGGTGTGGATGCCTTCGCTGTGCAGCATTTCGAACAGTTTTTTAAGCTTTCGGCGCTGAAGCATCGGCTCGCCTCCCGAAATGGTTACGCCTCCTTTGTCGCCGAAATACCCTTTCATATTTTTTGCCCTTCGGACTATTTCTTCCAGGGGAATAAATTTTCCGCCTTTTACGTCCAATGTGTCCGGGTTTTGGCAGTACAGGCAGCGGAATTCGCAGCCCTGAGCAAAAACGACCATGCGGATGCCCGGACCGTCGTGCGTGCCCATCGATTCGATGGAATGGATGCGAAGCTGGTCAGGGTCTTGCTCGTTTAGGTGCTTTGTGTCTTGTGCTGGAAGCATATAGCGATTGTTTGGTGGGGTGTAAATGGAAAAAAAACCTGCAAGGCTTAAGCGCTTGCAGGTTTGTTAATATAGTCAACGTAAGTAATTCGCCGATTACATGCATTCGTGGAAAGTTCTTGAAATAACTTCCAGCTGGTGAGCTTTAGACAAACGCGTGAAGTTAACAGCGTAACCAGAAACGCGGATAGTCAGCTGAGGATATTTCTCAGGGTTTTCGTAAGCGTCCATCAGTGTTTCGCGGTTCAGCACGTTCACGTTCAAGTGGTGCGCGTTGTTTCCGAAGTAACCGTCCATCATGGCTACAAGGTTTGTTTTCTGATCTTCCGGCTCTGTACCGATTGACTTAGGAACGATAGAGAAGGTGTTTGAAATACCGTCTTTTGCGTCGTTGTAGTCAAGTTTGGCTACCGAGTTCAGAGAAGCGATTGCACCGTGTTCATCGCGTCCGTGCATAGGGTTGGCACCTGGCGCAAACGGAACACCTGCTTCGCGTCCGTCAGGAGTTGCTCCTGTTTTCTTTCCGTAAACCACGTTTGAAGTGATTGTCAGCAAAGAAAGCGTAGGGTTGGCGTTTTTGTAAGTCGCGTGTTTCTTAAGCTCGGCGAAGAATTCTTTGGTGATTTGCTTAGCCAGTTCGTCCACACGGTCGTCGTCGTTACCGTATTTTGGATATTCTCCTTCGATTTTGAAGTCAACAGTAAGTCCTTCCTCGTTGCGTACAGGAGTAACTTTCGCATGTTTGATAGCAGAAAGCGAGTCAGCAATGATTGAAATACCCGCCGCACCGTAAGCTACGTCAATGTTGCAGTGGGAATCGATGAGTGCCATCTGCGCTTTTTCGTAGTAGTATTTGTCGTGCATGTAGTGGATGATGTACATGGTCTTCGCGTAAACGCGGGCCACTTCCGCCATAGTTTTGCGGAACACTCCCATTACTTCGTCGAAGTCCAGCGCGCCTTCTTTGATGGCCGGGATTCCGTCGATCAGCTGCACGCCAGAAAATTCGTCTTTTCCTTGGTTAAGGGCAAGAAGCAAAGTTTTAGGCAAGTTGGTTCTCGCGCCGAAATGCTGGATGCTTTTTCCGATTTCCTGCTGAGACACACAGCAAGCGATACCGTAATCGTCAGCTCCGCGGTTCGGACGCATCAGGTCGTCGTTTTCGTACTGGATAGAAGACGTGTCGATTGAAACCTGTGCACAGAATTTTTTGAATCCTTCAGGAAGTTCTTTAGACCAAAGAACAGTCAAGTTTGGCTCTGGAGCAGGTCCCAGGTTGTAAAGCGTTTGCAGGAAGCGGAAAGAAGTTTTAGTAACTTTTGTTCTTCCGTCGTGGAACTGACCTCCGATAGACTCAGTTACCCAAGTAGGGTCACCGCCGAAGATGTCGTCGTAAGCGCCTGGTCTCAGGTGGCGAACGATGCGCAGCTTCATTACGAATTGGTCAATGAACTCCTGAGCTTGCTCTTCTGTGATTACACCTTCTTCCAGGTCTCTCTGGATGAAGACATCAAGGAAAGAAGAAACGTTACCCAAAGACATCGCCGCGCCGTCTTGCTCTTTTACAGCCGCCAAGTAAGCCATGTATACCCACTGAACAGCTTCCTGAGCGTTCTCAGCCGGACGTGAAAGATCAAGTCCGTAGATCTCGCCCATTTTTTTGATATCGTTCAGGGCTTTGATCTGCATTGAAATTTCTTCTCTCAGACGAATATTTGCATCAGTCATTTCATCACCGACGTTCGCATGATCTTTTTTCTTTTCAGCAACCAGGAAGTCTGTGCCGTAAAGTGCCAGGCGTCGGTAGTCACCGATGATACGGCCGCGGGCGTAGTTGTCAGGAAGACCTGTAAGGATGCCTTTAGATCGGTAAGCACGGATTTGCGCGTCGTAAGCGTCAAATACTCCGTCGTTGTGTGTTTTGGCGTAGTTGTAGAAAATGTCTTTAACACGCTCAGAAACTTCCAGTTCTCTTTCCTTGACTGCTCCTTCAACCACACGGATACCACCGTAAGGCTTCATTGCGCGCTTAAGGGGCTCATCCGTTTGCAAACCTACAATTACTTCGCTTTCTTTATCGATGTACCCAGCAGCGTGGCTTGTAACAGTTGAAACTGTTTCAGTATCGATTGCTCGGCATCCGTTGTTGTCTCTTTCTTCTTTCAGCGCTACAGAAAGCACCTCCCACAGACGTGTAGTGCGGGCTGTCGGTCCCTGAAGAAAAGAAGCATCTCCTTCGTAAGGAGTAATGTTTTTGATGACAAAATCACGGACGTCAACTTCCTTATTCCAAGTGCCCGCAACAAATTCTTTACATGTTGTATTTGCCATTATTGTAAATTTATATAAATGGTTAAAAGGAAGGCCAAGGCCTTGTCGTTAGGTGGTCGATAGCCTTCCCGTTAATTTGATTACATGAACAGTTTTGACGCCTTGATTAGCGTTTGGCTAATCCCGTAGATCAAAGGTAGTCCAACCAGTAACCAATACAATACTAATTTCGCTTTTTTCATGATGGCTGGTTTTCTAGTTCTTTATTTAACTGGTTTTCTAGCTCTTTATTATGCTGGTTGTCCAGTTCTGTCTTGAAATAGAATTTCTTGTGAACTGGTTTGATCAACAGGTTGCAAACCACTCCTATGAGCAACAGGCATCCCATTACGTAGAATATGTTGTCATAGGTAGTTGCGTGAAGCTCCGCCGCTTTCAGCGTGTAATCGGCCTGAGCCATAGCTCCGGCTTCAACTTTTGCATGAAGCTTCTCGAGTTTTCCTTCCAGCTGGTGTTCGTTGAACTTCTGAACGTAGTTTACGATCATCGGTCCTACTATGCCGGCAAGCGACCAGGCGACTAAAAGTCTTCCGTGGATTGCGCCTACTTCCAGTGTTCCGAACATGTCCTTGAGGTAAGCTGGAATAGTTCCGAATCCTCCGCCGTAGAAGCTGATAATCACAGCAATAAGTATCACGTATACTGTAAGGTGCTTTCCTCCCGCAGCAAACGGTACAGAAAACAAAATCAGGGCTCCGATGAACTGGTAAATCAGGTAGGTGTTTTTACGCCCGATTTTATCAGAAATCGTAGACCAGCCAAGGCGTCCGCCCATGTTGAAGAAACTCAGCAGGCCAACGAATCCTGTGGCCGTAGCCGCAGTAACTCCCAGACCGGCTCCTCCCATCAGTTCGTCCGAGAAGATGTGAAGAATCATCGGCTTGGCATCTTCCAGCACTCCTATGCCTGCACAAATGTTCACGAAAAGCATTAGGAACAATAGCCAGAACTGTGGCGTTTTGATGGCCGTGTTGGCGTCCACCATGGCTTTCGAAACCATTTTATTCTTTGCCGTTTTTTCCGGGTCATATCCTTCAGGTTTCCAGTTCGGGGCAGGAATTCGGATGTTGAACATACCGAACATCATGAAACAAAAATAGAATGCAGCCATTGCCATAAACGCGATGGACATGCCTTCTGCTGTATAAACCAACTGGCCGTCTGCCATTTTCCCGGCGAAAGTCTCAAACAGGGCGCTCATTCCCGGTGCTGCGATTAATGCGCCGCCGCCGAATCCCATAATTGCCATGCCTGTTGCCATGCCCGGACGGTCTGGAAACCACTTTATTAAAGTGGATACCGGCGAAATGTATCCGATGCCCAGTCCGATGCCGCCAACAACTCCGTTGCCCAGATAGATGAGCCATAGCTGGTGAGTAGCGACTCCCAGAGCCGAAATCAGAAAGCCCGACGAAAAACAAATCGCCGCGGCAAACATGGCCTTGCGAGGTCCTACTTTTTCCAGCCACTTACCAAAAGTTGCGGCCGACAGCCCCAGGAAGAGGATTGAAATTGAAAAAATCCAGAACAAATCGGTTGATTCCCAGCTGCCGTTCTCCAGCTTTAACAATGCGCTCTTGACGACACTGTAGGCATAGACCTGTCCGATTGACAGGTGAATCGCCAAAGCAGCCGGCGGGATTAGCCACCGATTGAATCCGGGAGCTGCAATGGTTCGCTCTCGGCTAAGAAAATTAGAAAGATTCATTTTGCTGTTTTAAATTACACTAAATGACAGGAAAGCTCCCTTTTGGAGTTGTCCCTTAAGTTGACCGTGTCGAATTATTTTTTCTGTAAAAAAATCCTATTGATTGACTGACTGTGTAAGGATTTTTATGAAAAAACAATTCAGTATATCATTCAAACGCGTGAAGTCCCTGAAAATTTGACTGCTGTAGGGGCGCTTCATGCTTTTTTCTGATTCACAGGCAAAGGAATGTGGTTTGGGACTGCAATTCACTGATAAGAATCATATTTAAAGCTGATAGAAGATGATGTGAAAAATGTTTTTATTTTCTTTCAATAAAGAGGGTTGCTGAGTGTGATTTTCGTAAAAATGAACGGGAAATATATTCTGATTTTGGAAGATGGTAATCAGGTGATTTTTCAATGATAATGGAGCTGAAAAAATCTTTGATTTGTGGTATTGGTAGTGTCTGTGGGTATGACATTGGTGTGCAGTTTAGGATGTTTTTTATTCGGTGTTGTTTTTGGTGAATCGGGGAGGTGGGATTGGCTTTCGAAGTTTTGTCTTCAGCTAAAAAACGATTTTACCTGGGCGTTTCTGCTCAGCCATAACTGATTGGAAGCTCTCGTTTCTCATATGGTCCAGGATTGTGGTTTCTTTGACAAAGGCTTTTTGATGGGAGCAGAGGTCTTCCGAATTCATAAAATTCAGAGCGCTTAGAATTTGGGTTTTAAGAGAAGGGTTGCTCAGTTCGCTGGCAAAGTTGTTCCACAGAGCCGATATTCTTTGTTTTTCGTTTGCTGAAAATGATTTGATATTGTATCCGTACGGGCGTTCGAGCAGGTTGAGCAAGATGCTGCTGTAACAGAGAAGGCCCAATGATTTCCATTCCCTGAGGAAATTCGGCAGGTGTTCCAAGTTTAACGTGCTTACAGTAGGGCATAGCACAAATTCTGCTTCGGGGCACATTTCAAGCATTTTTTTTCGGTTGGATATTGCTTTGTCCCACTGTTGCCCCTTGCGGATGTATTCGCCGAGTTTTCCTGAGGCGTCAAGGCTGGCTTGCACCGTTACACGATCGAATTTTTTCCAGATTTTCAGTACATCAAGCTCTCTGTAGTTCAGGAGGGAAAGGTTGGTGTTGTAGCGCAGATGAATGTGATGGAGTTTTCGCTGGTCAAGCACCTTCAGCAAATGGTAGTGCTCGTCCATAATCAGCGGTTCGCCGCCGGCGAAATAGAACTCTTCGGTTTTGGGCAGCAGACCGTCAAGCTGGCTAAAAAAGCTGTCAGTGTCTGTGATGTTTTGGATTATCGCCTGGTTTCCAATGTTGCGACTGAGCTTTTTGGCGTCTTCAAACCATCGGGAGCTGTTTCCGTGCCAGCATGTGCGGCAGCGGAAATTGCATTTGTTGGAGAAGCGGATGTCCCAATATACGGGCGTGTGTGGGTACTGTCCGTTTTTTTGGGTTTGGCGAAGGGCTTTTTGAATGTGCGTTCTAAATCGTTGATTCACAGACTGTCTTTCGCTTTCGTGTCCCGCATCTTCTCTTTTGAAACATGTCGAGCAGCGGTTGTCTTTCTCTCCGTTTAGGAGTTTTAGTCTGAATTGTCTGATTTCCGGTCCGTTCCAAATTTCTTCTATTGTCTGCTGATTGACGTTCCCGAAAGGGATATTGGCAATGCAGCAGGCGCACACTTTGCCCTGTTGCCCTGAGTGAAAATGCACCCAGGGCATGATGCAGAATGAATCGGTGGCTCGTTTCATGGAATTCAGAGCTGGTTGAGCATAGTGTGGCATTTAGCTTCGGTTTCCAGCCATTCTTTTTCCGGGTCGGAGTCGGCCGTGACGCCGGCGCCGGCGTAGAGCAGAGCCTCGTCTTTCAGGATCTGCATGCACCGCAGGTTGACATACAGGCTGGTTTCGTCCTGCAGGTTGACAGGGCCGAGATAGCCGCTGAAATAGCTTCGGTCATGGGATTCTTTTTGCTTCAGAAATTGGTGCGCGCTTTTTTTTGGCATGCCGCACACCGCGGAAGTGGGGTGGAGCAAATCAAGCATCATTTGCGGGAGTTCGGGAAAGCTCAGTTCTTCAGTGTCAACCTCGAATACGGTTTTTAAGTGTGCCAGATTGCCGGCCTTGACGGTTTTGGGGCCGTGTTCTTCGAATTCCCGCAATCGGATTTTTTTGAAGCAGTTGACAATGTACCTTCGTACCATCGCCTGCTCTTCGATTTCTTTCTGCCGCCAGCTGATGTCCGCAAGCGGGGTGCGCGAGTTGATTGCTTGTGTGCCGGCCAGCGCGACGGTCTGAAACAGCCCGTTTTTTTTCTGCCGGATGAGAATTTCCGGAGAGGCACCCAGCCAGGTGCCTGTTTGCGGCGAAGAAACCAGGCTAACGAAAGCGTGTGGATAGGCCTTGCATGTCTTTCTGAACGTGCTGTATAAACTGAATTCTTTAGGCAAACGTGCCTTTTTTATCCGCGAGGGCACGACTTTGTCGAATATGCCGTTTTCGATGGAGTTGATTGATTGCGAAACCAGGTTTTTGTATTCTTCGCGGCTCGTGTTTAATGTCTTGTTTTGACTTCCTCCAAAAAAGTAGGGCTTTCCGGGAGGCTCTATTGGGTCGTTGGAAAAAACATTATTGAGGAATGTTTCTGCTTTCGGACTAATCGATACCGTTGGAGACAGCGATGCCTGTTTTTCAAAGCAATCTATGGCTAGATCGGGTTTAAGGAGCAATGCATTCCGGCTGGACGAATAAGGTGCTATAAGGAAGCCTTTGGTTTCTTGCAGTTCGCCTTTGAAAAAGCTGGGCTTTTCAGAAAAGTCTACAATGAGCTGCGCTGCATCGGTGTTGGGTTGGCGCCACAGGGCGTACGAGAAATTGAAATGCACGCACTGGCATAGCAAACGGTGGACAAATGAGTCCTGTTTAAGAATATTTTCGCTGATGCGGTTGTCTAATTCTAGCTTCAAGCGGGTAAAATTTTGTTGTTGGGTGCTAAGTTACGTTTTCTTTTTATAACCGCCATGGTCAGGCGGCTGATGCATACTAGTTCGCCGGTGTCGCTGCTGATTCGGATGTCCCAAATTTGCGTTTTTTTTCCCAGGTGAACAGGGGTTGCTTTTCCGAAAACCCAGCCTTTTTTCACGCTCTTGAGGTGGTTGGCGTTGATTTCCATGCCTACGCAGTAGGCTTCCGAGGGCTTAACGCACAGGTTGGCGGCGACGCTTCCCAGGGTTTCGGCAAGAACTACCGAGGCGCCGCCGTGCAGCAGGCCCAGCGGCTGGTGGGTTGTGTGGTTGACGGGCATTTTTCCGGCCAGGCAGTCGGAGCGGATTTCTGTGTATTCAATTTTCAGGTGCTCCATCATCGTCCGGCTGTTCATCTTGTTGAGCTCTTCCAGGCTGACTTGGGTATTGATCATTTGCGTATGTTTTTAAAAAAACAATATAGTTGTTCTGTTTGAATTTGGAGCTCGGAAGAAAAGAAAATGAGCGGGTTTTCGTTTTTTTTCAAGTTGCTTTTTTACTGTGTAAATTAGCGAGGTAAGTCCTTGGAGGGTGTGTGTTTTTATAAGTTCGTGGCCCTCAGGTGTTTTAATGGGCCTTTGCTGAAAGGGTTGATTTGATTGTTAATTTTTGGTTTATGGATAAAAATAAAAAGCTGTTGCTGTTCTTTTTCTTGGTGTTTATGCTGTTGCTGTTTTGGGTGATGCTGGATATGGCAAGCCGCACTGTTTTTCCGTGATAATGTTCAGACTGGCTTTAAGAAACAGTGAATGGGGTGATATTTTTTTGTCAGTTAAGAGGCGGAATTTTTTCTGCTAAAATGGAGCTTGTCTGTGGTGTGTTATACATGATTTCTGTCATATGCAATTAAATGACATATGTTTATTTTTGCTTATGTATTTATTGGTTTTGTTATTTTTTTAAACAAGGTGGCCTCCTTACTGCAAAATACAGCAAAGCGTTGGCAGTTTTTTTTGTTGCTCAGATTGTATTTAATAAGCAGCTGGTGATTGAGCCAATTGTTGTTTGTTTTTAGAAAATCTGCAGGAATATAATACAGCGGTTGCGGATACGGGAGGTTGTTTTTTTATTTCATTGATTATGAGGCGATTTTTTACTTTTCGGGGCTTAAAACAAGAAGTCTTGGCTACCGTGCTGTCCGTATATTTTTTGAGCGGATGCGCGATGCTGTTTTTTTCGATTTATTTTTATTATGATTTCAAGCAGGTTGAGATTCGGGATTTTGAAGTTAGAAAAAAAGTGCATGCTGAAGAAACTGTGCGCAGAGTTTCGGATGTAGCTTTCGAGGGTTTGAAGAATTCTTACGAGCATATGCACACGGAAGAATTCATAAAAGAACAGCTTGGCACTTTTGCGGTAAATGCAATGGAACATGTTTTCAAGCAGTTGTCGGATGTGAATAAAAGGATTGCCGGTCGGCGGTCTGAGAAGAAAGCAATGCAAGCGGCCATTGAAGAGATAAGGAAATTCCGTTTTGGTTATAAGGATGATTTTGTGTTCTGTATTACCGCGAACGATGAACCTAGATTGGTTGTGCATCCTGTTATTACAGGCGATGAAGGAAAAAAGGTGAATGAGTTGAGCTTGCCGGAAGATTCCAGACAGATCGGCAGGATATTCACTGAATTGGGCAGAAGAGCTCGAGAAGAGAAAAGCGGCTATTATTTTTATGAATATAAAAATCCGAAAAGCGGCGAATCTGAGGGGAGAGTGATTTATTTCCGCAATTATGAAAAATGGAACTGGGTGGTAGCCGTTCGGTTGTCTTTGCGAGTGTTCGAAAAGACAATAAAGAACCAGCTTTTAAGTCAGGTCAAAAACATGCGTTTTGATGGCGGGCACGGCTATTTTTGGATTACTGATTCGCAAATTCCTCCGAAGGTTGTGTTTGATTACCGCTCTCCGGAAATGATTGGGAAAAGCGCTGCAGGTTATGGCCTTAAGGGCAGCGACGGTAAGGATTTGTTTGAGGCGTTTGTTTACGAGGCCTTGAGCGGTAAAGGTTATGTGTATTATAAGTACGAAAAAGAGGGAACTGGGGAAGCTGTAAATAAACTTTCTTGTTCGAGATACTTCAAGCCCTACGACTGGGTGATTACTACGGCAATTTATCTTGATGAGTATGAGAAAGATGCGAAGCTGTTTGAAGAGCGTGTTTCGGATAGAATGGGACGTTTGTCATTGCAGCTTTGCCTTTTCTTGTTCGCGTTGCTGCTTGTGAGTGCATTGTTTTTCTCTAGATTTGCAGAAACACTTGTGGGAGCCATTCGAAAGGTGAATAAGGGCTTGTTGAATCTTGCTAAAGGAGACTTGTCGTTTGAGTTTGATGAAATGAAAGCATCGCGGGAGGTCAAAGAAATGTTGCATTCGGCATCCTTGCTGAAAGAGCGGATGAAGGAGTACTCTTCTTTTTCGGAGAAGGTAGGATTGAGAGACTGGTCGCAGGAGCTGAAAGTTGATGACGATAAAGACCAGTTGGGAAAATCGCTTCTGAAGATGCGGGACGAGATAAAAGCTGTAGCCCGCAAGGAGCAGGATAGAAACTGGCACACCGAGGGTATTGCGTTGTTTTCTGAAATTCTGAGGGCGCAGAGCGATGACGAGCAGGTGCTGGATGAATTTCTTTCGAAATTGGTTCATTATATCGGAGCGAATCAGGGCGCGCTTTTTTTGCTGGAATCGCCAGAGGTTGGGAATCCTTATCTGGAGCTTAAGGCTTCTTACGCTTACGGAAGGAAAAAATACCAGACTAGAAAGGTTGAAATCGGCGAGGGATTGGTAGGACAGGTTTATCTGGAAAAAGAAAGTCTTAGGCTGAAAGAGGTGCCAGACAA